>NZ_JBEGDO010000023.1:0-77594 GCF_051913525.1 Pseudomonas sp. PKS
CCGCGACCCCCGGCGTGACAGGCCGGTATTCTAACCGACTGAACTACCGCTGCGCTAAACATCGAGAAGTGGTGGGTGATGACGGGATCGAACCGCCGACCCTCTGCTTGTAAGGCAGATGCTCTCCCGGCTGAGCTAATCACCCAACGTCTCGGTGTGGCGCGCATTCTACGGAGGACCTGCCACCCTGGCAAGCACTTTTTAAAAAAAAATTTTCAGATCTTTCAAAGACCTAGCACAACCACGCTTTTCCTTATGAATAAGTGTCTGGTGGCCCTCTGACAGGGTTGGCCTGTGGCCGCCCCTCGGAGAATAATGCCCGCCTTATGCATTAAGGAGAGACTCCCCCTCATGTGGTTCAAGAACCTGCTGAGCTACCGCCTGACCCAGGACATCCCGTTCGAGCCCGAGGCACTGGAAGCCGCCTTGGCCAGCAAGCCGGCCCGCCCCTGCGCCAGCCAGGAGCTGACCACCTACGGCTTCGTCGCCCCATTCGGTAAGGGCGAGGATGCTCCTCTGGTGCACGTCAGCGGTGACTTCCTGCTGATCGCCGCGCGTAAGGAAGAGCGCATCCTGCCAAGCAGCGTGGTCAACGATGCGGTCAAGGAAAAGATCGAGGAGATCGAGACCGAGCAGATGCGCAAGGTCTACAAGAAGGAGCGCGACCAGATCAAGGACGACATCATCCAGTCGTTCCTGCCCCGCGCCTTCATCCGCCGCTCGATGATCTTCGCCGCCATCGCCCCGCGCCTGGGCCTGATCCTGGTCAATTCAGCCAGCGCCAAGCGCGCCGAAGACTTGCTGTCGACCCTGCGTGAAGTCATGGGTTCGCTGCCGGTGCGTCCGGTCACCGTGAAGATCGCCCCGAGCGCGACCATGACCGACTGGGTCAAGTCTCAGGCACCTGCACCAGACTTCTTCGTCCTGGACGAGTGCGAGCTGCGCGATACCCACGAGGACGGCGGCATCGTTCGTTGCAAGCGTCAGGATCTGGCCAGCGAAGAGATCCAGCTGCACCTGGGCACCGGCAAGGTAGTCACCCAATTGGCCTTGGCCTGGCAGGACAAGCTCTCGTTTGTGCTGGACGACAAGACCGTGATCAAGCGCCTGAAGTTCGAGGAGTTGCTGCAGGAACAAGCCGAGCAGGATGGCGGTGAAGAAGCCCAGCAGCAGTTCGATGCCAGCTTCACCCTGATGATGATGACCTTCACCGAGTTCCTGCCGGCGCTGTTCGAAGCCCTGGGTGGCGAGGAGATCCCGCAGGGGGTCTAAGAGCGGTCAGAAGCTGCAAGAAGAAAGTCAGAAGCGACGGTGCGGTGCGGCCAGCACCGTGCTGCTTCACTTAAGGCTTGAAGCTTGGAGCTTGAAGCTGCGACACCGTGAATCCGTCGGACTTGCCCTGTTTTCTAGAAATGGGCAGTATAGTGCGCACTGTGAGGACGACCTCACGACGCTCTGCGTGATCATTCAGGGGGACGGCCCCATCCTTAACAACGATGGAGACCCACCATGTCCTGGATCATCCTGTTCTTCGCTGGCCTGTTCGAAGTTGGCTGGGCCGTAGGCCTGAAGTACACCGACGGTTTCACCCGTCCGCTCCCTACCGCACTGACCGTCGCCGCCATGGCCGTGAGCTTGGGCCTGCTGGGCCTGGCCATGAAGGAACTGCCGCTGGGCACGGCGTATGCCGTATGGACCGGCGTCGGCGCCGTCGGCACGGTGATCGCCGGCATCATCCTGTTCGGCGAATCCATGGCGATCATGCGCCTGATCAGCGTTGCACTGATCATCGCCGGCCTGATCGGCCTGAAGGTCAGCACCAGCTGACCTTCCGCCCCTCATCACTCAACGCACGTCGCCGCGCAGGGCACTGACCTTCTCGCGTAGCGCATTCGGCTGCGCCGCCTCCACCGGGATGGCGGCGCCAGCCACCAGCGTCACCCTCGACCACAGACGCTTGAAAAAGCCCTTGTTCGGATCGCGGCTGAAGAAACTGCCCCAGAGGCCTTGCAAGGCCAGCGGTATCACCGGCACGGGTGTTTCCTGCAGAATGCGGCTTACCCCTCCCTTGAAAACATCGATCTCGCCATCGGCGCTCAGCTTTCCTTCGGGGAAGATGCAGACCAGCTCGCCATCCGCCAGGTACTCGGCAATTCGCGCAAAAGCGCGCTCGTAAGTGGCCTCGTCTTCGCTGCGTCCGGCGATGGGGATGGCCCCGGCGGTGCGGAACACGAAATTGAGCACCGGCAGGTTGTAGATCTTGTAGTACATGACGAAGCGTATCGGCCTGCGAATCGCGCCGCCGATGAGCAACGCATCGACGAAAGACACATGGTTGCACACCAGCAACGCCGGGCCCTCATCGGGGATGCACTGCAGGTCCCGGTGTTCGACGCGGTACATGGAGTGGCTGAGCAGCCAGATCAGGAAGCGCATGGTGAATTCGGGCACGATGCGGAAGATATAGGCGTTGACCGCAACGTTGAGCAGCGACACCACCAGGAACAGCTGCGGGATGCTCAGTTTTGCCACGCTCAACAGCACGATGGTGATGATCGCCGAGACCACCATGAACAGTGCATTGAGGATGTTGTTGGCAGCGATCACCCGGGCCCGCTGGTCTTCGGGCGTACGCGCCTGGATCAAGGCGTACAGCGGCACGATATAGAAGCCACCGAATACCCCCAGGCCCACGATCGAAAGCAGGATCCACCAAGCTTGGCCCATGCCCAACAGCGCCAGCCAGTCATGGGGCACCTCCCCCACCGGCACATCGCCCGAATGCCACCACCACAGCAGGCCGAACAGGGTCAGGCCGAATGAGCCGAACGGCACCAGGCCGATCTCCACCTTGCGCCCACTCAGACGCTCGCAGAGCAGCGACCCCAGGGCGATACCCACCGAGAACAACGTCAGCACCAGCGTCACCACGGTCTCGTCGCCGTGCAGCCAGTCCTTGGCATAGGCCGGGATCTGGGTCAGGTAGATGGCGCCGACGAACCAGAACCAGGAGTTGCCGACGATCGAACGCGATACCGCCGGCGTTTGCCCCAGCCCCAGGCGCAAGGTGGCCCAGGATTGCTTGAAGATGTTCCAGTCCAGCTTCATCTGCGGGGCAGCGGCGGCCGCCCGCGGGATCCAGCGGCTGGCCAGGTAGCCGAGCACCGCGGTGCCGACCACGCCCCCTGCGACGACCGTGGCATAGCTGCCAGAGGACATCATCACCCCAGCACCGATGGTTCCGGCCAGGATCGCCAGGAAAGTGCCCATTTCCACCAGGCCATTGCCGCCGACCAGCTCCTCCTCACGCAAGGCCTGGGGCAGGATCGAGTATTTCACCGGGCCGAACAGCGCCGAATGGGTGCCCATCGCGAACAACGCCAGCAGCATCAGGTGCAAGTGGCCAGTGACAAATCCGGTCGCACCAATGGCCATGATGACGATCTCTGCCAACTTGATCGCACGGATCAACGCATCCTTGGCGAACTTCTCGCCGAACTGCCCGGCCAGTGCCGAGAACAGGAAGAATGGCAGGATGAACAGCAGCGCGCAGAGGTTTACCCAGATCGAACGATCGCCTTCCAGGCTGAGCTTGTACAGGATCGCCAGGATCAGCGACTGCTTGAACAGGTTGTCGTTGAAGGCACCCAGCGACTGGGTAATGAAGAACGGCAGAAAACGCCGCTTGCCGAGCAGGGTGAATTGCGAGGGGTGACTCATCGTCCGTGTACCTGGTTGGGCTTTTTCATTGGAGGCACGCACAGCGCGAGAAGCCACAAATCTGCATGGGAATGGGGCTTGCTGGCAACCGGAAGAATGCGTGCAGTTTTTGCCACCGTCACATCCCCCGCCACCAGACCCACGACAAACCTTGTGTCTGTCCTTATGCTTGGCCACTGGCACCACTCGACAACAAGGATGTCCGATGCTCGCCGCCCTCCATCGCTACCCTACCGCCGTGCGGCTGCTGCTGGCGATCACCTTCGCACTGACCTTGGCCCGGGCGATCACCCTGCCCTACCTGGTGGTTTACCTGGCGGACAACTTCCAGTTGCCGGTCAGCCACATCGGCCTGCTGATCGGCGGCGCGCTGATCCTGGCGTCATTACTGAGCCTGTATGGCGGCCATCTGGTCGACACCCTGAGCAACTATGCCCTGCTGATCGGCGCCATGCTGACGTTCGCCCTGGCCTTCGTCGGCGCCATCGCCAGCCGCTGGGCCACATTGTTCTTCCTGTGCCTGGTGCTGATCAACCTGGCCCTGGCGGTGGTCGACATCGCCGCCAAGGCAGGCTTCTGTACCTTACTGCCAGTGTCCGAGCGCGCCGAGGTATTCGCCATCAAGTACACCTTGAGCAACATTGCCTATGCAGCAGGCCCTCTGCTCGGGGTGGCCCTGCTCGAGTTGAACGACCACCTGCCTTTTGTGGTGTCTGCGGGGATCGGCCTAGGCATGGCCCTTCTGTACCAGCGCCTGGGCGAGCGACAACTGAAGACCAGTGAGCCACGCCAAACCGGCGCCGGCTTTATCCAGGTCGGTCTGCAACTGGCCCGGGACCGCCGGCTGGTGTGTTTCACCCTGGGCGGCGTGCTCAGTGCCGTGGTGTTCGGCCAGTTCACCGCTTACCTGTCCCAGTACCTGGTGGTCACCGCCAGCGCCAGCGAGGCGGCGCGATTGGTGGGCTACCTGGTGACCACCAACGCCACCACGGTGATCGCCCTGCAGTACCTGGTGGGCCGACGCATCGACCGCCAGCGCCTGATGCCTTGGCTCATGGCGGGCATGGCACTGTTCGTTCTCGGCCTGCTGGGCTTTTCACTGGCAGGCTCGGTCATGGCCTGGTGCCTGGCGATGCTGGTATTCACCTTGGGCGAGATCATCGTGATCCCAGCCGAATACATGTTCATCGACCTGATCGCGCCGGAGCACCTGCGCGGGGTCTACTACGGCGCGCAGAATCTCTCCAACCTCGGCGCGGCACTGGGACCTGTGCTCGTCGGCTTCGCGCTGGGACTGATGGTGCCGGTGGCGATCTTCTACCTGCTGGTGTTGTCGGTGATACTGGCGGCAGGGTTCTATTACCTGGGGACAAGGGGCACGATGGAGCGGCCATGACCCGTGGGTCCGTCCCGGCAGCGCCAAGCCGGCGCCTACAGGGTCGAAAGCCCAGGCCTGCGGCGTCCTGCCACTGCGACCATCGTCTGCGCTGACGAACCCCAGACTGCGTGCCAGACTGATTGATCGGGACCGCGTTTCCTTTTTTGCTCCGGAGTTTGCATGTCGTTGTCCAGTGGGCTGATCGCCGTGGTCGCCCTGGCCTATATGGCCATCATGTTCGCCATCGCCTTCTACGGCGACCGCCGCAGCACGCCATTGCCGCCACGCCTGCGCGCCTGGGTGTACAGCCTGTCGCTGGCGGTGTACTGCACAAGCTGGACCTTCTTCGGCGCGGTCGGCCAGGCTGCCGAACAGCTCTGGGCGTTCCTGCCGATCTATCTGGGGCCTGTGCTGCTGCTGATCTTCGCGCCCTGGGTGGTGCAGAAGATGGTGCTGATCAGCAAGCAAGAGAACATCACCTCGATTGCCGACTTCATCGCTGCACGTTACGGCAAGTCGCAGTCGCTGGCGGTGGTGGTGGCGCTGATCTGCCTGGTCGGCGTGCTGCCTTACATCGCCTTGCAGCTCAAGGGCATCGTGCTCGGTGTCAACCTGCTGATCGGTGCCAACGCCGATGCCACAGGCCCCCGGGTGCAGGACACGGCACTGGTGATCTCGCTGGTGCTGGCATTGTTCGCCATCGTCTTCGGCACGCGCAGCCTTGATGTCACCGAACACCACCGGGGCATGGTCCTGGCGATTGCCTTCGAATCCCTGGTCAAGCTGCTGGCATTCCTCGCCGTTGGCGCGTTCGTCGTGTTCAATCTGTACGACGGCTTCGACGATCTGTTCACTCAGGCGCGCCAGTCGGTGCACCTGGAAACCTACTGGCAGGAGACCGTCAACTGGCCCTCGATGGTGGTGCAGACTGCCGTGGCGATGATGGCCATCATCTGCCTACCCCGCCAGTTCCATGTCACCGTGGTGGAAAACATCGAGCCTCAAGACATGCGCATGGCCCGCTGGGTGTTCCCCCTGTACCTGGCCTTGGCCGCGCTGTTCGTGGTGCCGATCGCCCTGGCCGGGCAAATGCTGCTACCAGGCACGGTGATCTCCGACTCCTTCGTCATCAGCCTGCCCCTGGCCGAGGCGCACCCGAGCCTGGCATTGCTGGCATTCATCGGTGGTGCCTCAGCCGCCACCGGCATGGTCATCGTCGAGGCGGTGGCCTTGTCGACCATGGTATCCAACGACATGCTGCTACCGTGGCTGCTGCGTCGCAAGAACGCCGAGCGGCCGTTCGAGGCGTTCCGCCACTGGATGCTCTCGGTGCGCCGAGTGACCATCGTCGCCATTCTCCTGCTGGCCTATGTCAGCTACCGACTGCTGGGCTCCACCGCGAGCCTGGCGACCATCGGCCAGATCGCCTTCGCCGCCGTGACGCAATTGACGCCGGCGATGCTGGGGGCGCTGTATTGGAAGCAGGCCAATCGCCGTGGCGTATTCGCAGGCCTCGCGGCCGGGATATTCCTGTGGTTCTACACCCTAGTGCTGCCGATCGCCGCCCACAGCCTGGGATGGTCACTGCAGTTGTTCCCCGGCCTTGCCTGGCTGCACAGCAACCCGCTGGACCTGCCGATCACCCCACTGACCCAGGGCGTGGTGCTGTCCCTGGCGGGTAATTTCATCCTGTTCGCCTGGGTCTCGATCCTGTCGCGCACACGCGTCTCGGAGCACTGGCAGGCAGGCCGCTTCATCGGCCAACAGAGCAGCGCCCGCCCCAGCAACCGATCGCTGCTGGCGGTACAGATCGACGATCTGCTAAAGCTGGCTGCACGCTTTGTGGGCGAAGAGCGGGCGCGGCAGAGCTTCATCCGCTTCGCCTATCGCCAGGGCAAGGGCTTCAACCCCAACCAGAACGCCGACGGCGACTGGATCGAGCACACCGAGCGGCTGTTGGCGGGTGTACTTGGCACCTCTTCGACCCGGGCAGTGGTCAAGGCGGCCATCGAAGGCCGCGAGATGCAGCTTGAAGACGTCGTGCGCATCGCCGATGAAGCCAGCGAGGTGCTGCAGTTCAACCGCGCCCTGCTGCAAGGCGCCATCGAGAACATCAACCAGGGCATCAGCGTGGTGGACCAGAACCTGCACTTAGTGGCCTGGAACCGCCGTTACCTGGAGTTGTTCAACTACCCCGATGGGCTGATCAGCGTGGGCCGACCAATCGCCGACATCATCCGCCACAATGCCGAACGCGGCCTGTGCGGCCCAGGCGAGGCACAGGTGCACGTCGCCCGCCGCCTGCACTGGATGCGCCAGGGCCGTGCGCACACCTCCGAGCGGCTGTTCCCCAATGGTCGGGTCATCGAGCTGATCGGCAACCCCATGCCGGGCGGGGGTTTTGTCATGAGCTTCACCGACATCACGCCCTTCCGCGAAGCCGAGCAGGCACTCAAGGATGCCAACGAAAGCCTGGAACAACGGGTCGCCGAACGGACCCAGGAGCTCTCCCAGCTCAACCAGGCGCTATCGGAGGCCAAGAGCCGTGCCGAAGCGGTCAGCCAGTCCAAGACCCGCTTCCTGGCTGCGGTCAGCCATGACCTGATGCAGCCGCTCAATGCCGCGCGGCTGTTCTCTGCCGCCCTGTCGCAACAGGCTGAAGGCATGAACGAAGAGGCCCGGCAACTGGTGCAGCACATGGACAGCTCTCTGCGCTCGGCGGAGGAGCTGATCAGCGACCTGCTGGACATTTCACGGCTGGAAAACGGCAAGATCACGCCCGATCCCAAGCCGTTCGCCCTCAACGAGCTGTTCGATACCCTGGGTACCGAATTCAAGGTGCTGGCGGCAGAGAAGGGTTTGGAGTTCCGCCTGCGGGGCAGCCGGCTGCGGGTCGAAAGCGACATGAAACTGCTGCGCCGGGTCTTGCAGAACTTCCTGACCAACGCCCTGCGCTACGGCAAGAGCCCCCTGCTGCTCGGCGTGCGTCGTCAGGGCGAGCGCCTGTGGCTGGAGGTCTGGGATCGCGGCCCGGGGATCGCCGACGACAAGTTGCAGGTGATTTTCCAGGAGTTCAAGCGCCTGGACAGCCACCAGACCCGCGCTGAAAAAGGCCTGGGGCTGGGCCTGGCAATCGCCGATGGCCTGTGCCGGGTGCTGGGCCATCCACTGGAAGTGCGCTCCTGGCCGGGCAAGGGCAGTGTCTTTAGGGTCAGCGTGCCGATCGCCCGGGCTCCGGCGCCCGAGACCCGCACGCCCGTGGAACAGGTCAGCCAGCCCCTGGCCGGCTTGCAGGTGCTGTGCGTGGACAACGAAGACAGCATTCTCCTCGGCATGAACAGCCTGCTCAGCCGCTGGGGCTGCCAGGTCTGGACGGCGCGCAACCGGGAAGAATGCGAAGCGTTGCTGGCCCAAGGCATGCGCCCGCACCTGGCGCTGGTGGATTTCCACCTGGACGATGGCGAGACCGGTACCGAGCTGATGGCTTGGCTACGCACCCGCCTGGGCGAACCGGTGCCTGGCGTGGTGATCAGCGCGGACGGGCGCAACGAAACCATCGCCATGGTCCACGCCGCCGGCCTCGACTACCTGGCCAAACCTGTCAAGCCGGCGGCCTTGCGCGCCTTGCTCAATCGCCATCTGAGCCTGGTTCAGTAAGCGCTTCGCCAGCCGGCACACCCTCGGCAAGCGCCCGCTCGAGCAATTCGCCCGGCAGGCTCTTGCTGGCCCGGGCGCCAAGCAGTTTGAGTTGCTCGCTGCGGCTGACCAGGTTGCCGCGACCCTCGCAGAGTTTGTTGCGGGCAGCGGCATAGGCCTTGTCTACCTGCTGCAGGCGGCTGCCCAGTTCGTCCAGGTCCTGGATGAACAAGACGAATTTGTCGTACAGCCACCCGGCTCGCTCGGCGATTTCCCGGGCATTCTGGCTCTGGCGCTCCTGCTTCCACAGGCTGTCTATGACCCGCAAAGTCGCCAGCAAGGTGGTCGGGCTGACAATCACGATCTGCCGGTCGAAGGCTTCTTGGAACAGGTTGGGCTCGGCCTGCAAGGCTGCCGAGAACGCCGCTTCTATGGGCACGAACAGCAGGACGAAATCCAGGCTGTGCAAACCGTCCAGGCGATTGTAATCCTTGCTCGACAGCCCTTTGACATGACTGCGCAGGGATTGTACGTGCTGCTTGAGGGCAGCCTGGGCGCGCTCAGCATCGGTGTCAGCCACAAACTGCTGGTAGGCCGTGAGGCTGACCTTGGCATCGACCACGACCTGCTTGTCGCCCGGCAGCATGATCAGCACATCGGGCTGGTAACGTTCTCCGTCGGCACTTTTGAGGCTGACCTGGGTCTGGTACTCCCGGCCCTTCTCCAGCCCCGCATGCTCCAGCACCCGCTCTAGAATCAGCTCCCCCCAATTGCCCTGGGTCTTCTGACCCTTCAAGGCTTGAGTCAGGTTCGTGGCTTCATCCGACAGCCGCAGGTTGAGCTGCTGTAGGCGCTCGAGCTCCTTGCCCAGGGAAAAGCGCTCGCGCGCCTCTTGCTGGTAGCTTTCCTCCACGCGCTTCTCGAAGGCCTGGATGCGCTCCTTGAGCGGGTCGAGCAACTGGCCTAGGTGTTGCTGGCTGGTCTGGGTGAAGCGTTGCTCACGCTCGTCGAAGATCTTGGTGGCCAACTCGGCGAACTGGGCACGCAAGGTATCACGCGCCTCCTGCAGGTCTTCGAGGCGCTGTTGGTGGCTTTCCTGCTGTTCACGAAGCTCTGCCTCCAGGCGTGCGGACTGGGCCTCCAGGCGACGCTGCTCGGCTTCGCGATTGGCCCGCTCAAGCTGCCAGGCATGGGCGGCATCACGGGCGTTGTCTCGATCTATCTGCAACAACTCGAGCTCCCGGGCCTGAGCCGCCAAGGTGGTCTGCTTGACCACGTTCGCCTCGCTCAGGTCGCTGATCTCGTCACGGCAAGCCTCCAGTTGCGCTTGCAGACCTTCCTGGGCAAGTTGAGCGCTGGACAGGCGCTCTTGCACCAAGGCCAGCTCCGATTGCCTGGCCGACAGCTGTCGCTGCAACTGCAATGCCCAACCCAGGCAAGGGACGGCTGCGGCAACGAGGCCCAGCAAAATACTGGCAAGATCCACTGCCATAGCGACTCCAATCGATGTTCGACAATATGCCGTGCAGCTTATCAGTTGAGGCTTTGGGTGGCTTTATCGGTCCTGTCGCGGGGGTAAGCCACTCCATCATGGGTGTAGCGGGCATCTCCTGCGATAGGCGCTCAAGCCGGAAACAGCTGTCGGAGCAACCGCCGCGCTTCCTGCGACCCCTGCCCTGCCGCCAATTCCAGCCAATAGCGGGCCTGCTCCGGCTCGCTGGCCTGGCACAAACGACCATATTCAAGCTGCGCACGGCGATCGCCCGCGCGCGCAGCCTGACGCAACAGGTCGTGACCGATGCGCCGGTCGCGGGCATTGCCGCACTCCCGGCAGAGCATCTGCCCCAGGCGGCTCTGGGCCACGACCACGCCCTGGCGCGCGGGTTGTTTGAGCAGGCGGCCAGCCAGGTGCTTGACGTGCGTCTTGTGCCCCAGGCGCGGGTTGTCGAGCAGCCATAGGGCCACTTTCAGGGAAAAGCGCTTGGCAGAAGGCTCTGACGAAGGGAGAGGGGTACTTGCGAGGTGTTTACCGCGAAACTTCATGACCAACAGCGAAGGCAACTCGAGAGGCGCGCCACTGTACTCTTTTTTTATCCTCATGACCCGGCGCTTTGGGGTAGATGTAAAAAAAATTTCTATGATCTTTTCTTGACGTTTTTCGAAGCCATGGTAGTGCGTGTTGGCTGCTTCACGATTGTCGGACAGTTCGAAAAACAGCTGGCACGCCCGTCCTAGAGCAAGCGCTCGGGACAATCCACAGAAGCTGTGGATAACTCGGTGGACAACCACCCCGACGGGGCCGCAAAGCCCTATGGAATGGGGCTTTCGGTCAAACTGTCGATTTTTTCACCAGCAAAAATTAGTGTTTTTTTTCATTGACTTAAGCGCACAGTCAAGTCATTGGCGAGGCACCCGTAGGTTGTTGCCAGGTTGTTACAAGTCGTTGTCACTGTGTGTACAAGTGAGCGAGTTACAGCCATTTGGATGCCATCGTGCATGCATTGTCCCGCCCTGCCGATCTGCGCCCCACTTCACAGCCAGTGAATTAATCGCCATACTGCTCGGCTGGCCTGGCAAAACACGAAACCACTTGCTAGGCACAGATATTTAGGGTAGGGTGCTCTGCGTTAGTACCCAGCTGAAAGTCAATTCTGGCCAACAGTGTCCTTGCAGTGCCTCGCTCGACCCAACGAGCAACCACTGCTGAAACCAGGACCGGCCCTTTCGATGATTCCCAGGCAGCTCCGCTGCGCCATCACGAATCACGTAACAGATTGATCGGGATTTTTCACCCAGAGGCCTCGAACCTTGGCCCTGGCGTGCCTTGCCCGCCTTCTGATGTACCTACCAGTCAGCCCAGCGCCCACATTTGCTTGCGCCTCCTCTGGCTGCCCTGTTCCAGTCAGGTTCTTCGTCCCTTAATAAAGGCGTCACTGGAACGTTTCTAAGATGCACGGATCGAACCCCGTGTTAAATGCAGGAACATCCAAACAATATGAATACCCATCATCAGATCCAATCTGCCATCGGCACCCTGTCCCAGGCCTTCGCACCCTTGAAGTGCCTCATCGTTGCACCTCGCAAGGGCAGCTTCAGCTTCACCCTGGTCGACGAACATGGCGTCGCGTGCCATACCGAACGTCTGTACCCCGAACAGTACAACCGCAGCGCGCCGCTGCAGGCCGTCATCGAGCGCACCCGCCAGTCGTTGGCCGCGTGAACGGCCAATACCGAGGTATTCACACGCTCGATAAACCCTTCGCTTGCCAGCCGGATCGTTCTTGGCGTAATTGCTACAAGGCATATACGCCGAGGCGTCCGGCAGCAATCGATTTAAAAACAGCCCTTTACACCACGATTATCACACTACACTTCAACTCGAGCGGTGCGAGCCGCTTCCGGCGGGCCTGATCAATTCACCAGCTGCCAAGCTCCAGCGCCCGTCGGCCCTTAACTGATCGAGGGCATCATGGGCATCGCAGCGAAAGAGTTGTGTCAGTTTGTGATCCGACCGACCCTGATCTACCTGGACCGTCATTGCGAAAGCGCCGAAGCCTTGCTGCTGGGCGTGGCCGCCAGCCAGTCGGCACTCGGCTCGGCATTGCACGACAGGCGTGGTCACGGCCTCTACCGAATCGGCGAAACCCGACATCAGGCGCTTTGGGACGACTTCCTGGCGCGTGATCCGGATCTGGCGAGCCTGGTCCGCGGCCTGGCCAGCCAGCACGCCTTCCTTCGCGGCCCCCACCTGGAACTTGCAGTCAACCTGCGCTATTCCACCGCGATTGCCTGGATGCTCATCGAAGAGCAGGCCCCTCGATTGCCAGCAGCCGACGACGTGTTGGGACTGGCGCGCATCTGGCGCCAAATCTTCCACCCCCAGGGGCGTCTACGCGATTTCACCCACGCTTGGCAGCTTTGTGTGAACCCCATTCTTTCCGAAGCCTCTTAAGAGGCGTCTTACAACTTAACCGGAAAAAAGGGAATTTTGGTCGGATTGCCCTACAAAACTACACGAACTGCTGCGATTGAGCCTATAGCGCAGCACGTAAATTGTTGGTAGCTTTTCGCCCCGGAGAACCCAAGGAGTTTCACAATAATGAAAAAAGCAATGCTCAAAACCTCCCTCGGTGTAGCTGTCGCCCTCGCATCCAGCCAACTGTTCGCAGCAGGTTTTGCCCTCAACGAACAAAGCGTCAGCGGCATGGGGACAGGTTTCGCAGGTCGTTCGTCTTCTGCCGAAGATGCCAGCACTGTCTATGGCAACCCTGCCGGCATGTCGCGCCTGAAGCGCGAACAAGTTACCGTCGGCGGTGCAGCAGTCATCGCCAAGACCGACATTTCGGGTCGCGGAAGTAACTATGGGGGTGAGACTGACGGTGACATGGTGCCAACCGTCGGCGTACCAATGGGCTACTACGTCAAGCCGATCGATGATCACTGGAGCGTAGGTTTCGGTGTCTATGTACCCTTCGGCCTGATTACCGACTACGGCGGAGATGACGCTGCACGTTACTGGGGCAAGAAGAGCAAGGTCGAGGTCGTCACCTTCCAGCCGACCGTGAGCTATGCATTCAACGACAAAGTTTCGATTGGCTTTGGCCCAACCATCAACCGCATCAAGGGTGAGCTGGGTTCGAACCTGCATAGCGTCAACCCATTCTCGCCCGGTGATGGCGAAGTCAAGATCAAGGGCGACGATACCGCTGTCGGTTACAACATCGGCGTGCTGGTTCAAGCCACTGACCGTACCCGTCTTGGCCTGACCTACCACTCGATGGTCGACTACAAACTCGAGGGCAACACCCGGGTTTCGTACCCTGTGCCAGGCTTCAGCGGTAAATTCGACGCCAGCCTGAAGATCAAGACCCCTGAGTCGGTAGATTTCTCGATCACCCACGAACTGGATGACAACTGGACGCTGTATGCCGGTAGCACCTGGACTCGTTGGAGCCGTCTGGAAAACATCACTGTCGAGAACGAGGCTCCGGCAGGCTACCCGCTCAAGACCATCACCGAAGAGCAAAACTGGCACGACACCTGGGCCCACGCCATTGGCGCAGCCTATAAGGTGAACAAGGAGTGG
This sequence comes from Pseudomonas sp. PKS, assembly GCF_051913525.1. Classification (NCBI taxonomy): domain Bacteria; kingdom Pseudomonadati; phylum Pseudomonadota; class Gammaproteobacteria; order Pseudomonadales; family Pseudomonadaceae; genus Pseudomonas; species Pseudomonas sp. PKS. The sequence continues at coordinate 13,821 of NZ_JBEGDO010000023.1, forward strand.
ACCCTGCGCGCAGGCTTCTCCGTCGACCAGTCGCCAACCAATAACCACGACCGTTCGCCACGCATTCCGACTGGCGATCGCAAGGCGGTCAGCTTCGGGGCTGGCTGGAGCCCGAACGACGACATGACCATCGATGTTGCCTACTCCTACCTGTGGGAAGAAGACACCAAAGTCAACAATCGCACGGACTCCCCTTTGAAGGGCAGCTACCAGGCCAAGTACGAAAACAGCGCTCACGGCATCGGTGCATCCCTCACCTACCGCTTCTGAGTCGCACCCGCTACATGGAGAAACCGCCCTCGTGGCGGTTTTTTCATGCCTGTACCAACCAATCCTCGCCCAATGCTTCCTGCAGATAAGCCATGAACGCCCTTACCTTGGGGGTCATGGCGAAGCGGTCGGCCAGGCACAGGTAGATGTCCATTGGCTCAGTTTGGGCGTAGGCCTGGCCGGCAGCGCCAGGCTCGAACAAAGGCACCAGCCGGCCAGCGGCCAGGTGCGGCTTGACGATGAACTCCGCCAGACGCGTGATTCCACCATCGCTGAGCGCCATTTGAGTGAGGGCATCGATGTCGTCGCTGATCAGCACATTGCCGAACGCTGCTTCGAAACGCAGCCCATCACGCACGAACCCCCAACGCAGCAAACGCCCATCGACTGGGTAGCGAAACACCAGGCAACGGTGATCACGCAGGGCTTCAGGGGTACCCGGCAGCCCGGCGCTGCGCAGGTAACCCGGCGATGCGCAGCAGACGAATGGGATGCGCGCGATATGCCGGGCTAACAGATGGTCTTCCAATTGCGGAGGGATACGCAGGCTGACATCCACGTCCTCGCGCACATGATTGACCTTCCGATCAGTCGTTATCAACTCTATCGAAAGAAACGGATAACGCGCGCTGAACCCCGGGATCAGCGGGGCCAGCACATGCCGCCCGAACGCCGAGGTCGAGGCGATGCACAAGCGCCCTTGAGGCTCGCTTTCAGGGGTGGTGACTGCCAACTCGGCCTGCGCCAGATCACGTTCCACATGCCGCACTTTCTCGTAGTACAGGGCGCCCGCTGAGGTCAGTGCCATGCTTCGCGTGGTACGCGATACCAAAACCACCTGCAGATGCTGCTCAAGACGCGCCAGGTTCTGGCTCACTGCTGCCGGGCTCACGCCAAGGCTACGCGCTCCACCGGCGATGCTGCCTGCCTCGACAATCTTGATGAAACAGCGAATGGCATTGAGCAGATCCATGGGTTGGCCTTCGATTCGTAAGTTTTTCTTTATAAAGAACTCACTTGCCGCGGTCTACAGCCCGCTGGTCGCACTGATTAACCTGAGCGCCTCCATGGATTCGACGAGGAACATTCGATGAACGAACTGTCCACCCTGCGCAGCCGCCGCAAACTGCGCGCCAGCGCCACGCCTTACGTATTTGCCTTTTATATGTCGGCCATCATGGCCCTGCTGATGTGCTTCGTGATCACGGCTGCAACCGCCGGGGTGAGCGATGATTTCTTGGACAAGGTGCTGCAGGCGTACCGCTTGGCAATGCCAGTGGCTTTTGTCTGTGTCCTGCTGGTACGCCCAGTGGTGATGCGCCTGGTGGCCCTGACCGTGCACCCGCACTGATCATCAGGGCTGGGAGGCGATGGCTTTTTCGATCGCAGCCTGGAAGGCGGGGTCGTCAGGCTTGGTCAGGCTGGAGAAGTTGGCGATCACCTTGCCCTGGCGATCTACCACGTATTTGTAGAAATTCCATTTCGGCGCACTGCTCTGGCGCGCCAGCTCAACGAACAAGGGCACCGCATCCTTGCCACGCACTGGCTGCGCCTTGGTCATCGTGAAGGTCACGCCATAGTTGGCGTAGCACACCTTGGCGGTCTTCTCGCTGTCGGCATCCTCCTGCTTGAAGTCGTTCGAAGGCACGCCGAGCATCTCCAGGCCCTGTTCGTGGTAGGCCTTGTAGGTCGACTCCAACCCCTCGAACTGCGGGGCAAAACCGCAATAGCTGGCGGTATTGACCACCACCAGCGGCTTGCCGGCAAAGCGCTCGCACAAATCGATCTGTTCCTTGCCACGCAGCTCGGGCAGGCTGCCTTGCAGCAAGGCGGGGCAATCGGCCGCCCAACTGGACGAGGCGGCGGCCAGAACCAGCAAAGAGAGGGTAAACCTGCGTAGAGACATCGTTCGGCACTCCTGCAAGATGAAAATCCGTTACCTGCAGGGTAGCGCCTAACAAACACCCATGCCCAACTGCATCAACGCCAGGCCACCCTCGTGCCAGCCCCACCAGGCCAGCGCCAGCAGCAGGAGCGCGCCTGCTGCCAGCAACCCGCGCGTCAGGGAGCGGTTCATGCCGGCTGGGCCTGCAGCCGTGCCACAGGACGCTCGCGCACTGGCCAGTTCAGGGCAGCAGCCAACACGCTCAGCAGAATCGAGATCTGCCAGACCAGCTCGTAGCTGCCGGTACGGTCATACACCACCCCGCCCAGCCAACCACCGAGGAAAGCGCCCAACTGATGGAACAGGAAGACGATGCCTCCGAGCATGGACAGGTTGCGCACACCGAACACCGTGGCCACGGTGCCATTGGTCAGCGGGACCGTGGACAACCACAAAAGCCCCATGGCAATGCCAAACAGATAGGCACTGATCTGAGTCACCGGCGCCCACAGGAACAACAGGATCACCACTGCCCGCAACAAGTACAAGCCCGTGAGCAATCGCGGCTTGGACATGCGCCCGCCCAGCCAACCGGCGGTGTAGGTACCGACGATATTGAACAGCCCGACCAACGCCAGCACCGTGGTGCCGGTGGTCGCCGGCAGATGCTGGTCCACCAGGTAGGCTGGCAGATGTACGCCGATGAACACCACCTGGAAACCGCAGACGAAAAAGCCCAGCGCCAGCAACCAGAACCCTGAATGCGAACATGCCTCGCGTAGCGCCTGGTTGAGTGTTTGCTCGGTACCGTGGCTGGGAAGCGGTCGATCACGCAACAGGCCCACGAACGGCACGATCAAGGCCACCAGCAAGCCCAGCACCAGCAAGGCCGCCGACCAACCCAGCCACTGGATCAGGCCGAGCGTCCCCGGCAGCATGGCGAATTGGCCGAATGAGCCGGCGGCACTGGCGATCCCCATGGCCAGGCTGCGTTTTTCCGCCGGGACCGCACGTCCCACAACCCCGAGAATGACCGAGAAGGATGTACCGGACAGCCCAATGCCGATCAGCAGACCTGCACTTAGCGAGAGCGACCAGGCCGAGTCGGCCATGCCCATCAATACCAGCCCAACGGTGTAGAGAATCCCGCCGATGATCACGACCCGCGCGGCGCCCAGGCGGTCAGCCAAGGCCCCGGCAAAGGGCTGGGCCAGGCCCCAGATCAGGTTCTGCAGGGCAATGGCGAAGGCGAACACTTCCCGCCCCCAGCCGAACTCGGCACTCATCGGCGCCAGGAACAGGCCAAAGCCGTGCCGCACCCCCAGGGACAACGCCAGAATCAGCGCCGCCCCCAACAATATCCACCCGCTGGTCCGCCATACCGAGCTCATCGTCGTTCTCTCCAGCACATCGCAAGGTTTATGCGGGTATACACCCACTTCTAGTTATAAAACATCAGGCCAAGCGTTCCAGCAGCCCAATCAGCACGTCCCGCCGCCCTTCGCCCAATCGCTCGACCAATTGCCGCTGAGCCTGTTCCCACGCTGGGTGCGCAGCGCGCAACAACGCTTCGCCCGCCGTGCTCAGGAGCACCAGGCGATTGCGCTGGTCGTCGCCATCGGCCAGCTTCACCAACCCTTCAGCCTCCAGCACGCGCAAATTGCGCCCGAGGGTACTGCGGTCCAGGCCCATGGCTTCGGCCAGGGTGGTGATGCTTGGCCGATCGAGCCGCTGCAGGTGACGTAACAGGGAAAACTGCGCGACATTGACGCCGAAGCCGGCAAGGGCTTCGTCGTAGTGCCGGCTCACCCCGCGGGCGGCGCGACGCAGATGGGTACAGATGCATTCACTGGTCAGCATGAATGCGTGTATATACCCGCACTCGGAATGTTGCAAGAGATTTCAAAGTTGCTTCATGGTGCCAATCGCCGGCGAATCGGCTCGAACTCAGCGGTGGCCTGGCGCGCCACCGGATCAGGTTCACCCTTGTCGATCGCCTGCCAGTAGCGCCAGGGGACCTTGGCCGCGCCCAGTTCGTAGTCCATGCCGTCCCAGTTGTCTTCCCGGAAGCTGTAGAAGGCCCAGTGCAGTTGCTGCTTGTCCAGAACAGTGAGGACATCCTCGAGGTATTGCTTGCACCCGGCCAGTCGGCGCATGCAACCGAACTCCCCCACCACCAGCCGCGAGCGGGGAACCCCCACCGCATCAGCCCAATCCAGCGGCTTTTGCAGATAAGCCGCTACCCGTTCGCCATCCCATTGCTCACGCTTACCGCCGAAGGGCGTCGGTCCCGGATAGGGAATCGGCTGCTTGCGCGCCATGTTCGGCGCGCTGGTGGCCGAGTACGGCTCATACATGTGCACGCTGTAGAGCACTCGCCCATCCGCCAAAGCCGCCGGCCAATAGCCGAAGGCATCGGCTGCTGCGTACCAGCCGGCATCGACCATGATCGGGGTGCTCACATCCACCTCACGAATGGCCGCCACCAGCTCGCGATACAGGGCCGGCAGATCACGCGGCCCACCCTGCTCGCCGGCGTACCACTGCTGCATACGCTGCTGCTCGGCATGCTCGGCCAGGCCGGCATTGCGCTCTGGCGCAGGCTCGTTGATCAAGTTGTAGGCCGCCACGGCAGGGTGATCCTTCAGTGCCTGGGCAAGGTCGCGCCAGAAGTTGACCGCCTGGGCCCAGTAGCGCTTGTCTTGCCAGAGTCGGTCGTCGAACTGGCCTTGGTTGTTTTGTGACCAGCGCATGCCCGGCAACGAAAGCGGGGCGATCACCACCTTCAGACCTGCGGCATTGGCGTTGTCCAGCACGCTCTTCAACCGCGCCAGATCTTGCTGTGAAAGACCGTTGTAGTCGTCAGCATCGCCGAGCAGAAAGTCACGCCCCTCAGGCTTCCACTTGTCGTATGACAACCGCACCCAGGTGGCGCCGTAGCCACTCAGTGCCTGGAAGTAGGATTGATCGGGAGGCAAACGATTGAAGCTGTTGCCGCCATGGCGGGGGGTGTTCCAGAAATCGATGAGGTCTGCAGCGTTGGCCGGCAGGCTTGCCAGTGCCAAGAGGCTGGCGAACATCCAATGGCGCATGCGAGAGCTCCCTGATCTATGGGTCGGCCCGTGAGCATACGCCCGCCTCGTCAGGGAAACCGTTCAGCAACATTGCGGGACGTTGCATGGCGTCGTTGTATCAGCACCGACCCTTTCGCTGGCAAACCCACCCCCATAGAGCAGCGTAGAACCTATGGGAGCGGGTTTACCCGCGAGAAGGCCAGCGTTGAAAGCACAGACCTCAATGCCCCGACAACGCCAGCCCCAATACCACCGTCAGCTCCAAGAGCTCCAACAGAGCCCCGGCGGTGTCCCCTGTGGTCCCGCCCAGGCGTCGGCACATCAGGTGACGAATCCAGAAAAAGACCACGACCGACACCAGCAGCACCCACAGCACCGTCGAACCACCGAACAGCACGCAGACCAGTGCACTGGCAACCAGAATCCAGCCCGCCGCCTGCCTGGGCAGATGGTCGGCCAGCGCCTGGCCAAGTCCTCCCGGTCGCACATAAGGGGTGCCCATGAACAGCCCCAGCAAGGCAGCCCGGCCGACCACTGGGGCCAATACCAGCCAGGCACCTGCGTCGCGCTCCACCAGCACCCAGAGAGCACAGAACTTGAGCAACAGCACCAGTACCACGGTAACGACCGCGATCGGTCCGCTGCGTGGGTCCTTCATGATCTGCAAGGTGCGCTCGCGATCACCAAAGCCCCCCAGCCAGGCGTCGGCAGTGTCGGCCAGGCCGTCCAGGTGCAGCGCACCACTGAGCAGCACCCACAGTGTGAGCAGCAAGGCCGCGTGCAAGGGCGCGGCGACACCTGCGAGCCAATGACTGGCCAACCACAGCAGCAGGCCGAACAGCAGGCCGATCACCGGGTAGAACAACAACGAACGGCCCATCTGCCGAGGCTCCGGCATCCCCGGCAAGCGCACCGGCAAACTGCTGAGAAACTGCAGGGCGATCCAGAACGGCAGCACTTCAGCCCTCCTCACTCAACTGGCCATCGCTCGCCAGGCGCAAGCGCCGCAACGCCCCGTGCCCGACCTCGACTTGAAGCAGCTGTTCACGCGGCAGGCCGCGGGCACGCGCCAGCAGCAGCCGCATCACACCGCCATGGGTGACCATCAACACGCGCTTTCCCAGGTGCTGCCTGCCCAAGTCGTCGACGACCGCAAGCACCCGCTCGGCAAATGCACTCACTGGCTCGCCATTGGGCGGCGTGTAACCGTACGGGTCGGCCCAGAAGCGCCCCAGGTCATCAGCTTGCTCCTGCATGATCTGCGCGGCGCTACGCCCTTCCCAATCCCCGAAATGCAGCTCACGCACGCCAGCCTCGCGTTGCACCGGCAACGCCAGTCGCGCGCCGAGCTCATCGGCAAACTGTGCGCAGCGACGCAGCGGGGAACTGACCAGCACGTCCCAGGGCCCCGCCTCGGCTACCGCCTCGCGCATCTGCGCCCAGCCGCGCTCGGTCAAGGCGTCGTCCAGGCTACCGCGCAGGCCACCGCCCAATTCGGTTTCGCCGTGGCGTAGCAGGTCGAGCCTCATGCCGAGCGGTCCGCCACCGCGGCCTCGGCGAAGGTCGCCATCTGCCCGTGCAGGGCGCAGGCCAGACGCATCAGCGGCACGGCCAATGCCGCACCACTGCCCTCGCCCAGCCGCAGGCCCAGGGCCAGCAACGGGGTGGCTTGCAGCGCTTCTAGCAGGGCACGATGTCCCGGCTCCGCGCCCTGGTGAGCGAACAGCAGCCAAGGTCGGCAATCAGGGTTCAGGCGCACCGCCACCAGGGCAGCGACACTGCAGATGAAGCCGTCCACCAACACCGCCACGCCCTGCTGGGCACAGGCCAGATAAGCACCTGCCAGCGCGGCGATTTCAAAACCACCGACACAGGCCAGGGCCTGCAGCGGGTCGTCGGCACGCAAGCCGTGCAGCGCCAGGGCGCGTTCGATCACCTGCGCCTTGTGCCGCACGCCGACAGCATCCAGACCAGTACCCGGGCCGCTCAGCGACTGCGCCGAGCAGTCCAGCAAGACACTGGCCAACGCAGCTGCGGCGGTGGTGTTGCCGATGCCCATTTCGCCACCAATGAACAACATGGCGCCCTGCTCGGCGGCACGCAACGCACTGTCGCGCCCGGCGGCGAGTGCCGCCTGCCATTGCGCCTCGGTCATCGCCGGTTGGCGGGCGAAGTTGGCGGTGCCGGCGCCCAGGCGCAGGTGGCGCACCCCAGGCAAGGCAAGCTCAAGGTCGATGGTGCCCAGATCGACCACGTCCAAAGTGGCCTGGAGTTGGCGCGCCAGTACGCTGATCGCCGCGCCACCACCGACGAAATTGCGCAGCATCTGGCCGGTCACCGCTTGTGGATACGCGGAGATGCCCTCCTCCACCACACCGTGGTCGCCTGCGAAGATCGTGATGACCACCCGTTCCAGGCTCGGTCGTTCGCGGCCTTGCAGGCCCGCCAGTTGCACAGCCAGGCCTTCGAGTTGGCCGAGCGAACCCGCCGGCTTGGTCAGTTGCTGCTGACGGGCACGGGCCAGGTCCATGGCGGTGCTGTCGAGAGGTTGGCAGGCGTCACGCCACCAGGGTTGAGTCATAGGGAGGGTCCTTTGAGCATGAGAGGAAGGCCAGCCACGGTCAGTACCACGCGCTCGCAGCGCTCGGCCACCGCCTGGTGCAGCCAGCCGGCCTGGTCGACGTAGCGCCGGGTCAGCTCGCCCATGGGCACCACACCCAAGCCGGTTTCGTTGCTGACCAGAATAATGGTGCCTGGCAGTGTCCGCAGGCATTCGAGCAGCGCATCACGCTCCTGGGCCAGGCGTGTGTCGTCGTCCAGCATCAGCAGGTTGGTCAGCCATAAGGTCAGGCAGTCCACCAGCAGGCAGCGTCCTTCGGCGGCTTCGGCACACAGCACGCGGGCCAAGGCCAAGGGCTCTTCGATCAGCGCCCAATCGACGGGGCGACGTTGGCGATGCAGTTGCACGCGTTCGTTCATCTCGCCGTCCAGCGGCTCGCTGGTGGCGATGTAGGTCACCGGCAGGCCGCTGGCCTGGGCCAATTGCTCGGCCAGGCGGCTCTTGCCGGAGCGGGCACCGCCCAGGATCAGGTTGCGCATGTCAGGCGACTCCACACAGTTGGCGCAGGCGCGCGGTGTCCAGGTGTTGTTCAACGAGGTCGGCCAGACGCTCGATGTCCCGCTCGCGCAAGGCCTCATAGTCGATGGTCTGGGCATCCTCCAGCCCGGCCCAACGCAGCAGCGCTGCACACGAGTGACTGCCCTCGAACAGGCCGTGCAGGTAGGTGGCGAGCACCTGTCCGTCGGCGCTGATCGCGCCGTCACAACGGCCATCTTCCAGGAGCACGGCGGGGTGCTCCAGGGCCGGGCCGCGGGTGACGCCTGCGTGGATTTCATACCCCCCGACCTCAGCCTGCTCCAGGCTCAGGGAGCCGCGTACGTTGCGCAGTTGCTTTTCAGCTTCCAGCTCCGTGACGTAATCCAGCAGGCCCAACCCCGGGCTTGAGCCTGCCGGGCCTTCCAGGCCGAGCGGGTCGTGAACTTCACGGCCGAGCATCTGCAGCCCGCCACAGATACCGATGACCTTGCCGCCATAGCGCAGGTGGCGAGCGATGGCAGTGCCCCAGCCGCGTGCGCGCAATTGCGCCAGATCGCCCCGCACGCTCTTGGAGCCGGGCAGGATGATCAGGTCCGCCGGGGGGATCGGCTGGCCAGGGCCGATGAACTGCAGGTCGACCTGCGGGTGCAAGCGCAGCGGGTCGAAGTCGGTGTGATTGCTGATGCGTGGCAGCACCGGGACGATCACCTTGAACAGGCGACCGGCCTGGGTCGCCTGACGTGCATCGATAGCATCCTCGGCTTCCAGGTGCAGGTCGGTCACGTACGGCAACACGCCCAGTACCGGCTTGCCGGTGCGCTGCTCCAGCCAGTCCAGGCCCGGCTGCAGCAAGGCGATGTCACCGCGAAAACGATTGATGACGAAGCCCTTGACCCGCGCCTGCTCGCTCGGCGACAGCAGCTCCAGGGTACCGACCAGGTGGGCGAACACCCCGCCACGATTGATATCCGCCACCAGAATCACCGGGCAGTCCACCGCTTCGGCAAAGCCCATGTTGGCGATATCACCCGCACGCAGGTTGATTTCCGCCGGCGAGCCCGCGCCCTCGACCATCACCACCGGGTAGGCGGTGCTCAGGCGTTGGTGAGATTGCAACACCGCTTGCATGGCGATGGCCTTGTAGTCGTGGTAGGCCACGGCATTCATGCAGGTGACGGCACGGCCATGGACGATCACCTGGGCTCCGGTGTCGCTGTTGGGCTTGAGCAGCACGGGGTTCATGTCGGTGTGTGGCGCCAGCCGGCACGCCTGGGCCTGCACCGCCTGGGCGCGGCCGATCTCGCCGCCGTCGGCGGTCACCGCGCTGTTGAGCGCCATGTTCTGCGGCTTGAACGGCACCACACCAATGCCTTGGCGCAACAGCCAGCGGCACAGGGCGGTGACCAGCGTGCTTTTGCCGGCATCGGAGGTGGTGCCTTGCACCATGAGCGTGGTCATGCCGATTCCTTCTGGTATTGCGCCAGGGCCTGGCGCAGGCGCTGTTCGTCCGCTTCGTTGGCCGGCAGCCCCAGGCGCACGGCCTGGGGCTGTTCGAACAGCCGCACCAGGATGCCCCGACGGGCGAGAAACTCATGCAGGTGCGCCGCCCGCGGCGTACGCACGTACTGGAACAGATCGCAGCCGCCGCTGGGCATCAGCCCCACCTCTTCGAGCAGCGCCGCCAGACGCCGACTGGCGTGGGCACAACGGGTGATCTGGGTGCGATGGGCCGCTGCGTCATTGAAGCAAGACTGCCCCAAGACCCGCGTCGGCCCGCTGATGGTCCAGGGGCCGAGCAGTTCGGCCAAGCGCTGCAACAGGGCCTGCTCGGCCATGACGAAGCCCAGTCGCACCCCCGCCAAGCCAAAGAACTTGCCAAACGAGCGCAACACGATCAGGCCCGCACGATCGGCGCAATCGACGATGCTCTGGGCGGGGGTGTTGTCCATGAAGGCTTCGTCGACCAGCAACCAACCGCCACGACGCGCCAGGCGGGCGTGCCAGTCAAGCAAGCGCTCGCGCGGTACGCACCGCCCCGTAGGGTTGTTGGGGTTGACCAGCACCAGCACATCGAGGCTGTCCAGGGCCTGCTCGACCTGCTCATCGGCCAGTTCGACCACCTGGTGCCCTGCACGCTGCCAGGCGTGGGGGTGCTCGGCATAGCAAGGCGCGAGCACGCCAACCCGCCCGGCCGGTCGCAGGGACGGCAAGGCCTGGATCGCCGCCTGGGAGCCGGCCACCGCCAGCAGGCGGTCGACGCCGTAGTAGGTGCGCGCTGCCTGCTCGAGGCCGTCCTCGACTTCGGGCAGGCGCGCCCAAGCCTCCAGCGCAATCGCCGGGATGGCGTAGGGCCACGGCGCGATGCCGCTGGAAAGGTCCAGCCAGTGTTCACGGGCAATGCCGTACTGACGCACTGCGCGCAGCAGACGACCACCATGTTCAAGCATTCCAATACGCTCCCAGGCAGATCACCAGCAACCACAGCCATACCCCGCGCTGCACCAGACTCCAACCGCGCTCGATGGCCTCGGCGTCGGCCACAGGCCCCTCCCCCAGACGCGCACGCTCGTGCAACTCGCCGTGGTACACCGCAGGGCCGCCCAGCTCGACGCCCAGGGCACCTGCGCCCGCAGCCATCACCGGGCCGGCATTCGGGCTGTCCCACAACGGCGCCTGGTTGCGCCAGCAGGCCAGGGCCAGGCGGGTCTTGCCTAGCAGCGCGTAGGTCAGTGCCACCAGCCGGGCTGGAATGTAGTTCAGGGCATCGTCGATACGCGCCGCAGCCCAGCCGAAGCGTTCGAAGCGTTCGTTGCGATAGCCCCACATGGCATCGAGGGTATTGCTCAGGCGATACAGCACCACCCCGGGCGCACCGGCCACGACAAACCAGAACAACGCCGCAAAGACCGCGTCACTGCCGTTCTCCAGCACCGATTCGGTGGCGGCGCGGGCCACGGCGGGCTCGTCCAGCTCACGGGTTTCACGGCTCACCAGATACCCCACCCGTCGCCGCGCCTCGTCCAGGTCCCCCCGGCGCAGGGCCTCAGCCACAGGCTGAACATGCTCGCCCAGGCTGCGTAGCCCTACGGCGCAATACAGCGCCAGCACATCCACCAGCCAGCCGATAAAGGGCAACCAAGAGAGCACCAGCGCCAGCAGAGTCAAGGGCACCACGGCAAGCAGCCAGGCACTGACGCCATGGCTGCGCCAACCCCGACCGCCCGCGTTCAGACGCTGCTCCAGACGCGCAGCAAAGCTGCCGAACCCCACCAGCGGATGGCGCCGTTTCGGCTCACCCAGCAAGGCATCCAGGGCCACCCCGGCCACAGTCAGCAAAGCCACGCTCATTGCCGCTCTCCCCAATGGTTCTCATAGAGCATGTCACTCAGCGGCCGCTCCTGGACCCACTGCTCCAACACCAACATCGGCGCCGGGTAGAACTCGACCACCGGCCCCAGACACAGCACGGCCACCGGCTTGGCGCCCGCCGGCATGCCCAGCAACTCGCCCAGCGCCTGCGGGTCGAACAACGACACCCAGCCCATGCCCAGGCCCTCGGCACGGGCTGCCAGCCAGAGGTTCTGAATGGCACAGGCCAGCGATGCCAGGTCCATCTCCGGCAAGGTCCTGCGGCCGAAGATGTGCGCTTCGCGGTGGTCCATCAGTGCCGCCACCAATACCTCCGCACAATCCTGGATACCTTCGACCTTGAGCTTCATGAATTCATCGGAGCGCTCGCCCAGGGCCTGGGCAGTGCATGCCCGCTCCTGTTCGACCAGCGCCTGGATCTGGCCACGCAAGGCGCGATCACTGATGCGGATAAAGCGCCAGGGCTGCATCAACCCGACACTGGGCGCCTGATGGGCTGCGGCCAGCAGGCGGGCGAGCAGCTCGGGCGCGACCTCGCCGCCTGCAAAATGGCGCATGTCACGGCGCTCACCGATGGCGCGGTAGACCGCGGCGCGCTCGGCAGCGGAAAAGGCATGTTCGCTCATGGTCGCAGCAGCGCCGCCGTCGCGTCGGGGTTGGAGGGGAAATAGAAGTGTACGTAGGACGCCGTCAGGCGCCCGATCCGATAGACCGCCTCGTTGCCGCGCCCACCGTTGGGGCTCTGGCCTCGGGCGATCGGCTCGAGCGCCGTCTCGGTCAAGGAGTGATGATAGGTGTGGCCGCGCAAGGTGCCCTCCGGCAATTCCACCGCTTGCAGGGCAAGGGCAGCCAGGCGCTTTTGCATCACCGCTTCACCCGGCAGCAGACCCAGCAGCTCGGCGCGCTCGCCAGCCACATCGGTCAGGGCGTCGAGCAAATAGAGCATGCCGCCGCATTCGGCCAGCAACGGCTTGCCCTGGGCGTGATGGGCACGGATCGCCTCGCGCATCGGCGCGTTGCTGGCCAAGGCGTGGTGGTGCAGTTCGGGATAGCCGCCAGGCAGGTAAAGGCTGTCCACGGACGGCAACGCCTGATCGTGTACAGGAGAGAAAAACACCAACTCCGCACCCAGCGCACGCAACAAATCGAGGTTAGCGCCATAGGTAAAGGCAAAAGCTTCATCCCGGGCCACGCCAATGCGCACACCCGCCAGGGACGTTAGCGCCTGTGCAGGTGCGGGTGCTGCGAATGCCACCGGGGGCGGCAAAGCAGCATCACAGCTTTCGCCCAGGGCCTGGGCGGCGGCGTCCAGGCGCAGGTCCAGATCGTTGAGTTCACTGGCCTGGACCAACCCCAGGTGACGGCTGGGCAGCTCGATGCCGCGCTCGCGGGACAGCCCGCCATACCAGCGCAAGCCTTCAGTGAGGCTGCCTTCGAGCAACTGCGCATGACGCAGACTGCCGACCCGGTTGGCCAGCACGCCGGCAAAAGGCAGATCGCGCTGGTAGTGCGCCAGGCCCAGGGCCAGGGCGCCGAAGGTCTGCGCCATGGCTGTGCCGTCGATCACCGCCAGCACCGGCACGCCGAAGTGGCGCGCCAGGTCCGCACTCGATGGCGTGCCATCGAACAACCCCATGACCCCTTCTATCAGGATCAGGTCGGCATCGCCTGCCGCCTTCCAGAGCAGACGCCGACTCTCATCAGCCCCGATCATCCACAGGTCGAGTTGGTACACCGGCGCGCCGCTGGCGCGCTCGAGGATCATCGGGTCGAGAAAATCAGGCCCGCACTTGAACACCCGGACGTTGCGGCCAAGGTTGCGGTGCAGGCGCGCCAGGGCAGCGGTGACCGTGGTCTTGCCCTGGCCAGAAGCGGGTGCCGCGATCAGCACCGCCGGACACTGCCGGGTCTGGCTCATAGCTCCACGCCCTTTTGGGCACGGATGCCGGCCTGGAAGGCGTGCTTGATCACGCCCATCTCGGTGACGGTATCGGCCAGCTCGATCATTTCAGGCTTGGCGGCGCGGCCGGTAACGATCACGTGCTGCATCGGCGGGCGGGCCTGCAGATCCGACAGCACTTGGTCGAGGTCCAGGTAGCCGTGCTTGAGGGCGATGTTCAGCTCGTCCAGCACCACGAACTGCACCGACGGGTCCTGCAACAGCTGGCGCGACACCGCCCAAGCGGCTTCGGCGGCAGCGATGTCACGCTGGCGGTCCTGGGTCTCCCAGGTGAAGCCCTCACCCATGACGTGGTAGCGCACCTGCTCGGGGAAACGGCGGAAGAACAGCTCTTCGCCCGTGCTGTCGCGGCCCTTGATGAACTGCACCACGCCGCACTGCATGCCATGCCCCATGGCGCGGGCAAGCATGCCGAAGGCCGAGCTGCTCTTGCCCTTGCCGTTGCCGGTGAGCACCAGCAGCAGGCCACATTCATTGGGGGCATTGGCGATGCGCTCGTCGATGATCGCCTTCTTGCGCTGCATGCGCGCCAGGTGGCGTTCGTCGCGTTCGGTGGATTCGCTCATCAGGATTCTCCGCAGGCTGTCGGCGCGCATGGACGGCGACGACAGATCGATAGACAGGCAGACGGAGAGCGCGCAGGGGCCGCGGCAGAAGGCCACGGTGCACCGCGCATCACCCTCCGTGATGCCGTTGGCAGTGACAGGCCGGTCTCCGGGCTCGTGAGCAGGGCCTTGGCCCATGGATCGCGCGCCTTCCCGGATACCTGTATCCAGTGGCCCTGCACGACCTTTGACTCACCTACCGTTGCGGGGGCAGCGCCGGATTCGCGCCTTGCTGGCGCCCACCGGCTTCCCAGTTTCACCCTGCCCAGCCGAAGGCTGGCAGAGCACCTGAAACACGCCGCGAAGGTTAGAGGGTTGGGGCGGGAGCGTCAATGAAGCGCGCCTGACGCCATGCTCGACTTCATGGCTTGTGCCGGACGCGCAGCAGTGATATCACATAGCCATCAGTGTGCAGCAATGCGATCAAACAATAAGGAGAGCGCAGCATGCGAGGCCTGATCATCAACAACCAGCACCTGGAGTTCCTGCGACCAGCCTTGGAAGGCTGGATCGAGTGCATAGACCGCTTCAACCAGGTCCATGGCGACAGCGAGGCGCCCTACTGGCACGGCGCGGCCACCAACAGCGGGCTGCTTGCAGCCGCCGCCTGGCAGGCCGAACAGGTCGCCCTGGCGCACTACCCCAGCAAGAAACAACGCGACGAAGGTGAACGCGAAGGGCGTTGCGACCTGTCGATCAGCACCGCCGAGCAATCCGTTCATTTGCATGTCAGCCAACGCTGGCCGCGAATCGCACGCCTGGACCTGGCCGCCGCCCTGCAGGAAACCGCCACCCTTGCCCGCCCGATCGCCTACCCCAGTCAGCTCAAGGCCGGCGCATTGTTCGTCAGCCCCTGGAAGGCTGGCCAACACGCCAGCCCCGAGGAGCTGCAAGACCTGGTCGACGACCTGCAAAAACACACGGCCTGCGCCATCGCCTGGCATTTCCCCTACGCCTACCGTTCGCTGCACAACGAACTGGGGCAGTATTTCCCTGGGGTGGCATTGTTGCTCAAGCAGGCGTAGGCAAGCCGATGAGCCCACGCGGAAGCCATCCGGCAGTCGCTAGGCGCAGTCGCCCGGAGTGAACCTACCCCGACGCATCCGACTCTCAATTCTCACAAGCCAATGAGGATTGCGAGCATGGACAGGATGCGTATCGCGATAGCGCTGGCCCTGAGTGCCAGCCTTGGCGCCTGCGGCGAGTCCGCGCGCCTGGAGGTCAGCGACGGCTTCGGCCCCTTGCCCCGCCTGCCCGAGCCCAACAAGACCCTGATCCCGACCGTCAACATCGCCCCGGCGATCGGCTGGCCGGACGGCGCCACACCGACGCCCGCCGCGGGCACCCAAGTGGTGGCCTTCGCCAGGGACCTCGATCACCCACGCTGGCTCTATGTGCTGCCCAATGGCGATGTGCTGGTGGCCGAAACCAATGCCCCGCCCAAGCCCGAGGATGGCAAGGGCCTGCGCGGCTGGGTAATGGGCAAGGTCATGGAGCGTGCCGGCGCCCGGGTCCCCAGCGCCAATCGCATCACCCTGCTGCGCGATGCCGACCAAGATGGCGTCGCCGAGGTGCGCAGTACGTTCATCGAAGGGCTCAACTCCCCCTTCGGCATGACCCTCGTGGGCAAGGACCTCTATGTGGCCGACACCGACCGACTGTTGCGCTTTCACTACGAGGATGGCGCGATGCAGATCCGCGCCGAAGGTCGCCCGGTCACTGACCTGCCCGGCGGCCCGTTGAATCACCACTGGACCAAGAATGTCATCGCCAGCCCCGATGGCAAGAAGCTGTACGTCACCGTAGGTTCAAACAGCAATGTCGGCGAAAACGGCCTGGAAAAGGAACAAGGCCGCGCCGCGATCTGGGAGGTGGACCCGGCCAGCGGTGAGCACCGCATCTTCGCCTCAGGCCTGCGCAACCCCAACGGGCTGGCCTGGGAGCCCCGTACCGGCGCGCTATGGACGGCGGTCAATGAACGCGACGAGATCGGCAGCGACCTGGTGCCCGACTACATCACCTCGGTGAAGGACGGCGGCTTCTATGGCTGGCCTTTCAGTTACTACGGGCAGCATGTGGATCAACGGGTCGAGCCAAAGGACCCTGGCAAAGTGGCCCAGGCGATCGTGCCGGACTACGCGGTGGGAGCCCATACCGCATCGCTGGGCCTGGCGTTTGCCCAGACCGGCGCGTTGCCGCCGCCCTTCGAGCAAGGAGCCTTCGTGGGCCAGCACGGGTCTTGGAACCGCAAGCCGCACAGTGGCTACAAGGTGATTTTCGTGCCGTTCGACAGCGAGGGTAAGCCCGCGGGCAAACCGATCGACCTGTTGACCGGTTTTCTCGATGGCAAGGGCAAGGCCATGGGACGCCCGGTGGGCGTGGTCAATGACCGAGACGGGCTCTTGGTGGCGGACGATGTGGGCAATGTGGTTTGGCGCGTGAGCCGAAAGTGAGCCCAGCTCAGGGGTTCTGAGCCAGATGCCCGCTTGGCAATACGCGTTTGGCCTGCAGGTAGGCCCGGGACCAGTAGCTGTTGGAGAGGTAATCCAGGCGCACCGTGCCGCCTGTGGACGGTGCATGCACGAAACGCCCTTCCCCCACGTAGATTCCGGCGTGGCTGACCTGCGACCCACCGCTGGTGGCGAAGAACACCAGGTCTCCGGACTGCAGGGCATTGATGTCCACATTGGGCGCACGCATGACGATCATCTCGCGGGTCGAACGCGGCAGGCTGATCCCGGCGGCATCCCGGTAAACGTAGCCGATCAGGCCACTGCAATCGAACCCCGAATCCGGCGTGTTGCCACCCCAGCGATACGGCGTGCCTACCAGGCCGATCGCACGGAATAGCACGTCCTCGGCCATGGGCGAAGACGAGGCTTGCTGATTGAAAATGACGTTCGGCTTGACCACCGGAGCCGGTGCCGGAGCATGGCTGGAGCAGGCCGTGAGCAGTGCTGCCAGGGAAAGGAATGCGAAGCGCGCCAACATCGCCATGGTCAGAACATCCTGTCTGGAACCGTTCGGCCGCAGCCGAAGCCAAAAAGTGGTGAGAAATTAGATTAGACGCTTTCTGTAAATGCGCACGGCGGCGAGCTTTTCAGCATCGCCGCCGCGGCAGGGTACATCATTTTGATATCAGTTGCGCGAGATTGTGGTCGGCGCCATCGCCAAGGCACGCTTGGCTTCAATGAAGGTCTTGCTCCAGTAACGATCGCCAAGGCTGTCGATGCGTACACCGCCGCTGCGGCGGCTGCTGGAGTGGATGAACTGGTTGTCACCCAGGTAGATACCGGCATGGCTGACACGGCCACGCCCGTTGGTGCTGAAGAACAGCAGGTCGCCAGGCTTGAGCTTGTTGCGGGACACCTTCGGCGCATCGACGTTGATCATTTCACGCGTCGAACGCGGCAGGTTCAGGCCGGCTTCTTCGCGGAACAGATAGCCAATGAAACCGCTGCAATCGAAGCCGGACTTCTCCGAAGTACCGCCAAAACGGTAACGGGTGCCGATCAGCGACATGCCACGCTCCAGGATGCTGTCGGCCAGGGCTGGCAGCTCGTAGGGCTTGCTGTTGCTGGAAAAGGCTTCCAGGTCTTCTTCAGTGGCCAGCGACTCTTCTCCGAAGACGGAAGAGGCGGAGGGTTTGATCAGGCTCGCGGAATGCGCGGCGATCGAGTGTTGATCCTGCGGCTGGGAAACGGGGCCTTGGGAGGCGCAGCCAAAAAGCAGGGTCACGAGTGCAAGTGGCACGAGGGGTGCGAAGCGCTTCAGCATGGGCACGACCGTGTCTGTAATCCTTTAGAAGGGTGAGACTATGCCCTCTATCATGGCCATTTGCAAATTTTATCGAAAAAAATGTGACTTTTCTGTTTTCGGGCTCTGGGCCGTGCTTTTCGGGCCTACCAGCCCAGGGTTTCCTTGAGAAACGGAATGGTCAGCTTGCGCTGGGCCTGAAGCGATGCCTGGTCGAGACGCTCGAGCAGGTCGAACAGCGCGCTCATGCTGCGCGCACCGCGGGTCAGGATGAAGTGACCGACCTCATCGGTCAGGTGCAGACCGCGCCGGGAAGCACGCAGTTGCAAAGCGCGCAGTTTGTCCTCGTCGGACAACCCGCGCATCTGGAAGATCAGCGCCAAAGTCAGCCGGGACTTGAGGTCAGGAAGTTTGATCGGCAGCTCGCGCGGTGAGGCGGAGGCCGCGAGCAACAGGCGTCGACCGCTATCGCGCAGTCGGTTGAACAGATGGAACATGGACTCTTCCCAATCCGCCTTGCCCGCGATGACATGGAGATCGTCGATGCACACCAGCTCGTACTGCTCCAGGTAATCGAGCAGTTCCACGCCGCGGTCGAGCAGTTGTGCCAGAGGAAGGTAGACCGCAGGTTCACCCAACTGCTGGAAGCGGTGGGTGGCGGCCTGGAGTAGATGGGTACGACCCACGCCCTGTTTGCCCCACAGGTAGATGAGGCTCTCGGTCCAGCCGGCGTCGGCTTCGCAAAGCCGCTCGACGTAGCCCAATGCCGCGGCATTGGCGCCCGGATAATAGTTGATGAAGGTGGCGTCATCGCGCAGGCGCACACCCAGGGGCAACTGGATCGGTTTCATGCTGGCGGGCGGTCGCGAGGACCACAGGGGGCCTTTGGTGAACAGTGTGCAAAGTCTATACCCGCAGCGCGAGCGGCACAATGCGCGAGGGTAAGAGCATAAGGAAAATCAAGGGGTTGCGAGAGCACTTTACCGTTTGACGCCCATCGCACCCTTTGTACATGAAAAGGGCCGCAAAGCGGCCCCCTCACCTCAAAGCTCCGGATCGATATCCCCCGCATACATATCCGACTCCTTGTAAAGGTCGTGCACATGGCGCAACAGCACCATGATCACCGCCGCCACAGGCAGCGCGAGCAGCACACCGGTAAAGCCGAACAGCTCGCCCCCGGCCAGGATGGCGAAAATCACCGCCACCGGGTGCAGCCCGATTCGATCGCCCACCAGCAGGGGCGTGAGCACCATCCCCTCGAGGGCCTGGCCGACCATGAACACCGCAACGATGCCCAACATCGGGTACAGGTCGCCGCCAAACTGGAATAGACCGGCGACCAAGGCCGCACCAATACCAATGATGAAGCCCATGTAGGGCACGATGGCCGCAAGCCCTGCCAACAGGCCGATCAACAAGCCCAGCTCCAGGCCCACCAGCATCAGACCACCGGCATAGATCAAGCCCAGCGCCAGCATTACCAGCAACTGACCACGCACGAACGCCCCCAGCACTTCATGGCACTCGCCCGCCAGCCCCATCACCTGGTGCTCACGCTGGCGCGGCAGCAGGCTGCGCAGCTTGGCCATCATCAGGTCCCAATCGCGCAGCAGGTAGAAGCCCACCACCGGAATCAACACCAGATTGGCCAGCCAGGCGAGCAATGCCAAGCCCGAGGCAGTGGCCTGGGACAACAGCATGCCGACGATATCGGTGGTCTGGCCCATGTGCGCACCGATGGCGGCCTTGATCTTGTCGAACTTCCAGAACCCATCGGCCAGGCCCAGGCGGCTCTGCACCCAGGGCAAGGCGACATGCTGCAACCAGTCGAGCATCTGTGGTGTCAGTTCGTACAGGCGCACCAGCTGCTTGGCCAGCATCGGAACCAGCACCAGCAGCAAGGCCAGGAAAATGAGCGTGAACAGGCTGAACACCACCACCACGCCCCAGGTGCGCGACAGCCCCATGCGCTCCAGCCGATCGACCAGCGGGTCGGCCAGATACGCTAAAAGAATGCCTACCAAAAACGGCGACAAGATGTTGTGCAGGAAATAAAGCAGCGCAGCGACCAGCAGCGCCACACCCAGCCACGCCCAACGGCGAACTTCGATCATGCCTGGCACTCCTTACCAGCGAAAACGCAGGCCGTCGAACGGCTTGGGCGCAGCCGGCTGGGCGGCGGCGGGTTGTCCATCTGCCGCCGGAGCAGGTGCCGGAGCAGAGGTCTGCTCAGGGGGCAACTCCTGCAACTTGGCCAGCCCCAGTTGAGCACGCAACTGTTCGCGGTTACCGGTGACGCTGTAGGTCAGGGTACCGCCGTCGACTTGCCGCAAACGCGGGGCGTAGGGTTCGAGTACCCGACTGAGCTCTGCATAATGCTGCAGGTTCATGCCCTGCACCTGCAGTTGCAGCTCGCTGCTGGCGCCCGGGCGGGTGACGTAGCGCGGTGCCAGACGCGTGCTGATCGCCAGCATCACCGCATCGGCCAGGGCGGCCTGGTCGGCGCCTTCGGCAGTGCCTTGCTCACGCTGGTCGCCCAGCCACAACTGCCATTTGCCCTGCCACTTGCCATCGGCCTCGTGGGCATGCACAGCCAGCAACGCATCGGCGCCGTAGCGCTCGGATGCCTCGCGCAGCGGCGCAGGGTCGCTGCCTTCGAGCTGCTTGGCGGTGGCGACCAGTTGCTCCTGCAGATCGGCCAAAGGCAGGCGCAGCGGCAAACCTCGGTGCTGGGCGGCGCGGCGCAGTGGCGCAGCCGTCGACTGGCCATCGCCGACCAGGTTGCTGCCCTCGGCACTGTCGTTCAGCCACCAGCCGAGTATCGAGGGACGGTTGCTGCCCCACAGAGCCAAGCCGGCCTGGCGTAGGGCACGCTCGGTGCTGCCTGGGTCGAACTCCACCAACAGGGTTTCAGGCGGACCGGCTTCGGAGCCCACCTGGTTGATGATTTGTTGCGGGTCCTTGCGCAGGGCTGCCAGAGCTGGGCTTTGCGCGGCCTTGGGATCGCCGGTCAGGCGCAGCACCAGTGTATCCAGGGCCTTGCCAGTGGCTTGGGCGCGGGCTTCGCTGCCCTGCCCTTCGATCGGTTCACGGACCTGGTAGAGCCCGGAGACCGGCTCGGCCTGTGCGACGACACTGCCCGCGACCAGGCAGGCGCCAGCCAGGTAATTGAGAAAACGCATGGAGGATTCCTGTCCAGATGACCAAGGGGCACCGAGCCCCGAACCTGCTGCTGTGACCACGACACCGCGCAAAACGCTCCGCCATGCCGGACAGATTCGGCCCGCCGCCATTGCTATTACCTTATACAGGCACTGGCGCGGCAACCAGTCGCGGCCTGTGAAAGGATGTTTTTTGCCAGATTCCCGGCCTGCCCGTCGGCCTGAGGATGGCCGCTGCCCGGCAACCCTGATAAAATCGCGCGCCTTCGCAGACCAGTGACGTTCAGGCAGCCGCCGCCCTTCGAGCCGGCCTTGGCCGTCGCGGTCGTTTTCCCGAATCCCTCCCTCTTAAAGGCCTGGATCAATGAGCAAGCAACCCTCCCTGAGCTACAAGGACGCCGGTGTAGACATCGACGCCGGCGAAGCACTGGTCGAACGCATCAAGGGCGTGGCCAAGCGCACCGCACGCCCTGAAGTCATGGGTGGCCTGGGCGGCTTCGGCGCCCTTTGCGAGATCCCGGCCGGCTACAAGCAGCCGGTTCTGGTCTCCGGCACCGACGGCGTCGGCACCAAGCTGCGCCTGGCACTGAACCTGAACAAGCACGACAGCATCGGCCAGGACCTGGTCGCCATGTGCGTCAACGACCTGGTGGTCTGCGGTGCCGAACCGCTGTTCTTCCTCGACTACTACGCCACTGGCAAGCTCAACGTCGACGTGGCCGCCACCGTGGTCACCGGCATTGGCGCCGGCTGCGAACTGGCCGGCTGCTCCCTGGTCGGTGGTGAAACCGCCGAGATGCCTGGCATGTATGAAGGCGAGGACTACGACCTGGCCGGCTTCTGCGTCGGTGTGGTGGAAAAATCCGAAATCATCGACGGCTCCAAGGTCGTCACCGGCGACGCCCTGATCGCCCTGCCATCCTCCGGCCCGCATTCCAACGGCTACTCGCTGATCCGCAAGATCCTCGAAGTCTCCGGCACCGACATCGAAAACACCCAGCTCGACGGCAAGCCTCTGGCCGACCTGCTGATGGCCCCGACCCGCATCTACGTCAAGCCGCTGCTCAAGCTGATCAAGGACACTGGCGCGGTCAAGGCGATGGCCCACATCACCGGCGGCGGTCTGCTGGACAACATCCCACGCGTCCTGCCCGACAACGCCCAGGCCATCATCGACGTAGCCAGCTGGCAGCGCCCGGCGGTATTCGACTTCCTGCAGGAAAAAGGCAACGTCGACGAGCACGAGATGCACCGCGTGCTGAACTGCGGCGTGGGCATGGTCATCTGCGTGGCCCAGGACAAGGTCGACAGCGCCCTGCAAGTGCTGCGTGACGCCGGTGAACAGCCATGGGTCATCGGCCGCATCGCCGAAGCGCCGGCTGGCGCCGCCCAGGTCGAACTGCAGAACCTCAAGGCGCACTGATGCCAAGCAAGACCTGCAATGTCGTGGTACTGCTGTCGGGCTCCGGCAGCAACCTGCAAGCGCTGATCGACAACAGCCGTGGCGAAGACAGCCCGGTGCGCATCCGTGGCGTGATCTCCAATCGCGCCGATGCCTATGGCCTGCAACGGGCCCAGGCAGCGGGCATCGAGACCGCCGTGCTCGCGCACGGTGGCTTCGATGATCGTGAAGCCTTCGACGCGGCGCTGATGGCACTGATCGACGGCTTCGAGCCTGATCTGGTGGTGCTGGCGGGCTTCATGCGCATCCTCAGTAGCGGCTTTGTACGCCACTACCAGGGCCGCCTGCTCAACATCCACCCGTCGCTGCTACCCAAGTACAAGGGCCTGCACACCCATCAGCGTGCGCTGGAGGCGGGCGACGCGGAGCATGGTTGCAGCGTACACTTCGTCACCGAGGAACTCGATGGCGGCCCTCTGGTCGTACAGGCAGTGGTACCGGTGGAGCCAGGCGACACACCCGACAGCCTGGCACAGCGCGTTCATCGCCAGGAACACCAGATCTACCCGCTGGCGGTGCGCTGGTTCGCCGAAGGACGCTTGCGTCTGGGCGAACAAGGCGCACTACTGGATGGCCAGCCCCTGGCGGCCAGCGGTCACTTGATTCGACCCTAGGAGAATTTATGCGTCGTGCCCTGCTCTTGGCTCTCGCCGTGCTCGCCCTGCCCCTCCAGGCAGCTGATCTGAAGCCTTTCTCGGCCAGCTACACCGCCGACTGGAAGCAGCTGCCCATGAGCGGCACCGCCGAGCGCAGCCTGGAAAAAAACGCCAACGGTACCTGGAGCCTGAACTTCAAGGCGTCCATGATGATCGCCAGCCTGACCGAGCAAAGTACCCTGCGCCTGGACAACGACACCCTGCTGCCGCAGAAGTATCACTTCGAGCGCGGCGGCCTGGGCAAGGCGAAGAAAGTCGATCTGGATTTCGACTGGAACAGCAAGAAGGTCACCGGCACCGACCGTGGCGATGCGATCAACCTGCCGCTCAACCGCGGCGTGCTGGACAAATCGTCCTACCAGCTGGCCCTGCAGCATGACGTGGCCGCAGGCAAGAAGAGCATGACCTACCAGGTCGTCGACGGTGACGAGATCGACACCTATGACTTCCGCGTGCTCGGTACCGAGAAAGTCACCACCAAGACCGGCCAGGTCGATGCCGTGAAGGTCGAGCGCGTCCGCGATCCGAGCCAGAGCAAGCGCATCACCGAGCTGTGGTTCGCCAAGGAGTGGGACTACCTGCTGGTGCAATTGCGCCAGGTCGAGACCGATGGCAAGGAATACGTGATCGTGCTGCAGGATGGCACGGTCGACGGCAAGTCGGTGAAAGGCAACTGATCACCGTTGTGAGCCCCCGAAGCCCCGCCTAGTGCGGGGCTTTTTGTTGCCGGTCCCGCCGGCTTGCGGGCAAACCCGCTTCCAACAAACACTGTTTTACCTTTGGGAGCGGGTTTAGCTGCAAACAGCCCTTCATGAACTTTGTTTCATCGTCGTTTTATTTACTTAGCCTGCTAACTAACTCTATAAAGAAGGCCTGCGACACGTTGCCGCAGCCAACCGAAAGTGGAGTTTAACGATGACTGTCCAAGTAACCGAACGCGACGAATCGAAAATGTCCCACGAAAGCCAGGCCCACGGCCTGCGGATCTGGGATGTGCATCAGCAGGGCGAACTGGTGGGGATGTTCCACTCCGAACACGAAGCCCAACAGTACCGCTGCGAGCTGGAATGCCTGGAGAACCAGCACAGTTCGCAATGACCGCACTGCCCACGAAAAACCCCGCCTGAGCGGGGTTTTCGTCTTTTACCACATCAGATCATCAGGGATCTTGTAGGCGGCGTACGGATCGTCCTCGTCCGCTTCTTCGACATGGGTGTTGAGCAGCAGGATGCGATTGGGGTCACGCTCCTGGATCTTCACCGCCGCTTCGCGCGGGATCACTTCGTAACCGCCGCCGAAAGACACGATGGCCAGGGCGCCGTTGCTCAGCTTGCTGCGCATCAGGGCGTTGACGGCGATGCGCTTGACCTTCTTGTCGTCGACGAAGTTGTAGTAGTCCTCGGTATTGAGCTTGGGCAGGCGGGTCGCCTCGATCAGTTGCTTGATCTGCGCGGCACGGGCCTTCTGCTCGGCCTTTTCCTGAAGCTGGCGGTTCAGCTCCTGGTCTTTCTTGGCCTTTTCGGCCATGGCTTCCTTGGCCAGGCGCTGCTGGGTGTCGTCGACCTCGGCCTGGCCTTTATGCTCCAGGCGCTTTTGTTTCTTCTCAGCTTTGTTGACCTGCTTGACCTGTTTCTGGTTGACCAGACCGGCCTTGAGCAATTGGTCGCGAAGGGAAAGGCTCATGTATTCACTCACTTATGCAACAGCTCAGCCGCAGCTGGGCAGGTTCTTTTCCTGACGCTTGGCTTCGCCCCACAGGGCGTCCAGTTCATCGAGGGTACAATCTTCGATCGGTCGGCCATTGTCGCGCAATGCCTGTTCGATGAAACGAAAACGCCGCTCGAACTTGCGGTTGGCGCGGCGCAGGGCGTTTTCCGGGTCTTGCTTGAGGTGGCGGGCCAGGTTGACCGTGGCGAACAGCAAATCGCCGATTTCATCTTCCAGTGCATCAGCGTCGCCATCGGCCATGGCCTGCAGCACTTCGTCCAGTTCCTCACGGACCTTGTCCAGCACCGGCAGGGCATCTGGCCAGTCGAAACCGACCGTGGCCGCGCGTTTTTGCAGCTTAGCCGCGCGGGACAAGGCCGGCAGGGCCGCCGGCACGTCGTCGAGCAACGACAACTGCTCGGGCTCGCTCTTTTCGGCACGCTCCTGGGCCTTGATCTCTTCCCAGCGCGACTTGACCTGCGCCTCGTCCAGGCGCGGTGTGTCCAGCGGGGCATACAGGTCGCCGGTAGGAAACACATGGGGGTGGCGGCGAATCAGCTTGCGGGTAATGGCGTCGACCACGCCTGCGAACTCGAAACGCGCCTCCTCACGGGCCAGCTGGCTGTAGTAGACCACCTGGAACAACAGGTCGCCCAACTCGCCCTGCAAGTGCTCGAAATCACCACGCTCGATGGTGTCGGCGACCTCGTAGGCCTCTTCAAGGGTATGCGGGACGATGCTCGCATAGTCCTGCTTCAGGTCCCACGGGCAGCCGTATTGCGGGTCGCGCAGACGCGCCATCAGGTGCAGCAGGTCGTCGAGGGTGTAGGTCATTTGGCAGGTCCTTCGGCGGCGGCTTCTCGCGGGTGAACCCGCGCCCACAAGCAGGGTGAGAGCCCTGTGGGAGCGGGTTCACCCGCGAAAAAAGCACCTCGGTCTCAAGGGGTACGGTTACGCCGCGTCTCGATGATGTTCGGCAACTGCGAGATCCTGCCCAGCAAACGCCCGAGGGCGTCCAGGCCTGGGATCTCGATGGTCAAGGACATCAGCGCGGTATTGTCTTCCTTGTTCGAGCGGGTGTTGACCGCCAGCACGTTGATCTTCTCGTTGAGCAGTACCTGCGACACGTCGCGCAGCAACCCCGGGCGGTCGTAGGCGCGAATGATGATGTCGACCGGATACGTCTGCACCGGGATCGGCCCCCAGCTGACCTGGATCATCCGCTCCGGCTCCTTGCCGGCCAATTGCAGCACCGAGGCGCAGTCCTGGCGGTGAATGCTCACCCCGCGGCCCTGGGTGATATAGCCGACGATGGCGTCGCCCGGCAGCGGCTGGCAGCAGCCGGCCATCTGGGTGAGCAGGTTGCCGACGCCCTGGATCTGGATATCGCCACGTTTGCCGGAACGGGTACCGCTGGCCTTGCGCGGGATCAGTTCGATCTGCTCGCTGCGCTCCGGTTCGAGCAACTGCTGGGCCGCGTTGACCATATGCGCCAGACGCAGGTCACCTGCGCCCAGGGCAGCGAACATGTCCTCGGCGGTCTTGACGTTGGCTTTTTCGGCTAGGCGCTCAAAGTCCACCTGGGGCAGGCCCAGGCGGCTGAGCTCACGCTCGAGCAGGGTCTTGCCGGCAGCGACGTTCTGGTCGCGCGCCTGCAGCTTGAACCAGTGAACGATCTTGGCCCGCGCCCGGGACGTGGTGACGTAACCGAGGTTGGAGTTCAGCCAGTCACGGCTCGGGCTGCCGTGCTTGCTGGTGATGATCTCCACCTGCTCGCCGGTCTGCAGGCTGTAGTTGAGCGGGACGATACGCCCGTTGATCTTGGCACCCCGGCAGTTGTGGCCGATCTCGGTGTGCACGCGGTAGGCAAAGTCCAGCGGCGTGGCGCCCTTGGGCAGGTCGATGGCATGACCATCGGGGGTGAATACATAGACCCGGTCCGGCTCGATGTCGACCCGCAGTTGCTCGGCCAGGCCGCCGATATCGCCCAACTCCTCGTGCCACTCGAGCACCTGGCGCAGCCAGGAGATCTTCTCTTCGTAGTGGTTGGAGCTGGACTTGACGTCGGTGCCCTTGTAGCGCCAGTGGGCGCAGACACCGAGTTCAGCCTCCTCGTGCATGGAATGGGTGCGGATCTGCACTTCCAGCACCTTGCCCTCCGGGCCGATCACCGCAGTGTGCAGAGAGCGGTAGCCGTTCTCCTTGGGGTTGGCGATGTAGTCGTCGAACTCCTTGGGAATGTGCCGCCAGAGGGTGTGGACGATGCCCAGCGCGGTGTAGCAGTCGCGGATCTCCGGGACCAGCACACGCACGGCACGCACGTCGTAGATCTGGCTGAACTCCAGGCCCTTGCGCTGCATCTTGCGCCAGATGGAATAGATGTGTTTCGCCCGGCCGCTGATGTCGGCCTTGACGCCCGTGGCCAGCAGCTCGTTCTGCAGTTGGTTCATCACGTCGCTGATGAAGCGCTCGCGGTCGAGCCGGCGCTCATGCAGCAGCTTGGCGATCTGCTTGTACTGGTCGGGCTCGAGGTAGCGGAAGGACAAGTCCTCCAGCTCCCATTTGATGTGGCCGATGCCCAGGCGATGGGCGAGCGGGGCATAGATGTCGAACACCTCGCGCGCCACGCGCAGGCGCTTTTCGTCATCGGCGGCCTTGACCGCTCGAATGGCGCAGGTACGTTCGGCCAGCTTGATCAGGGCAACGCGCACGTCGTCGACCATGGCCACCAGCATCTTGCGCAGGTTCTCGACCTGTGCCTGGGAACCGAGCACCAGCGACTGGCGCGGGCTGAGGCTGGCGCTGATGGCGGCCATGCGCAGCACGCCGTCGATCAACTTGGACACCACCGGGCCAAAGCGCTGGCCGACCTCGGCCAGGGTCACCTTGCCCTCGCGCACAGAGCGATAGATCACCGCAGCCACCAGGGAATCCTGGTCGAGCTTGAGGTCGGCGAGGATTTCGGCGATCTCCAGGCCCGCCTGGAAGCTGGACGTACCGTCGGCCCAGGAATGCTTGGCCGGGTTGCCCTTCTTCTCGACCTCCTGGGCGAAATCGCAGGCCTCCTTGAGCGCCTTGCGGTCCAGCGCCGAGTCGACGCTCACCACATGATCCAGCCATGCTTCGAGATTGATACTACCGTCGGTATTGACCGGCTGGTGCACTCTCACCTGTACCATCTTTCTTTTACCTTTCCATACAGCGCACCACGCGGGTGCGCTGGCAATCACCGTACGCCGCCCAGTCCCTGGACGCCGCACCAAGGGGCCAGCCTGGCTAGCCCGCTTCGAATAACGCCATGGCCTCGACATGTGCCGTCTGAGGAAACATGTCGAGGATCCCGGCCCTTGTTAACCGGTACCCCTGCCCGACCAGAACCTGGGCGTCTCGCGCCAGCGTGGCCGGGTTGCAGGACACATAGACCAGCCGCTTGGCCTTGAGGCGCGCGATGCCTTGCACCACCTCGAAAGCACCGTCGCGCGGTGGATCCAAGAGTACCGCAGAAAAGCCCTCGGCGGCCCATCCGGCGCCCGCCAAAGGCTGCGATAAATCGGCCTGAAAAAACCGTGCATTATGCAAATTGTTGCTGCGGGCATTGGCCTCGGCCCGTTCGACCATGGCCTGTACACCTTCCACGGCCACCACTTCCCTGGCCTGCCGGGCCAGCGGCAGGGCAAAATTGCCCAGGCCGCAGAACAGATCCAGCACCCGCTCCTCGGATTGAGGCGCCAGCCACGCCAGCGCCTGCTCGATCATCAACGTGTTGACCTGGGCATTGACCTGGACGAAATCCCCCGGTCGCCAGGCCAGCTCCAACCCCCAGGGCTCGAGCGCAAAACCAAGCGTCTGGCCGGCCTCGACCGGCGCCGGTTCGCCGTCGCCCTGCAACCACAGCTGGGCGTCAGCCTGCTTGCAGAACGCCTCCAGACGCGCCAGATCCTCCGCCGGCAACGGCGCCACATGCCGCACCAGGACCGCTTGCGCGGTGCCGCTGAACAGCTCGACGTGCCCCAACGCCTGGGGTTTGCTCAGGCTGCGCAGCACGGTCGGCAGATCGCGGAAAATAGCTTGCAAGGGCTGTACCAGCACCAGGCATTCGTCGATGGCAACGATGTCCTGGCTGGCCTCGGCCCGAAAGCCCACGTCCAGCTGACGCGCCTTTGGGTCCCAGCGCACGGCGATCCGGGCCCGGCGCCGATAGCCGAACTCAGGGCCGACCAGTGGCGCGGCCCATTGCTCAGGCTGTACGCCGGCCACCCGCTGCAGTTGCTCGGCGAGCAGCCGCTGCTTGAGTGTCAATTGACCGTCGTGAGGCAAATGCTGCAGGTTGCAGCCACCGCAACGCTCATAATACTGGCACGGCGCCGCGCGCCGTTCGGGGCTGGCCTGCAGCACCCGCTCCAAGCGTGCATCGACCACCTTGCCACGGGCGCCGAGCACGCGGGCCTCGACGGACTCTCCGGCCAAGGCACCGCTGACGAACCAGGTGCGTCCCTCGACGAAGGCGATGCCACGACCGTCACCGGCCAGGCGCTCGATTTGCAGGCGTTGTTTCTTGCCGACTGGCACCTGGGGCGCACGATTGCCGCCGGCCGGCTGGAAGCGCAGGCCGCTGTTGCTTTTCTTTCTGGACATCAGGTTGCGTCGAACAGGCCAGTGGACAGATAGCGGTCACCACGGTCGCAGATGATCGCCACCATGACCGCGTTCTCGACCTCACGGGACAGGCGCAACATGGCCGCGACCGCGCCACCGGAAGAAACGCCGCAGAAAATCCCCTCTTCACGGGCAAGACGACGGGTGGTCTGCTCGGCTTCCTCCTGGGACATATCGACCACGCGGTCGACCCGGGTGGCATCGAAGATCTTCGGCAGGTACTCCTCGGGCCAGCGGCGAATGCCAGGGATGGCCGAGCCTTCCATCGGTTGCAGGCCAACGATCTGCACCGCCGGGTTCTGCTCCTTGAGGTATTGGGAGCAGCCCATGATGGTCCCGGTGGTGCCCATGGAGCTGATGAAATGGGTGATGGTGCCGTGCGTCTGCTGCCAGATCTCAGGGCCGGTGCTGGAATAATGGGCAATCGGGTTGTCGCCGTTGGCGAACTGGTCGAGCACCAGGCCACGACCTTCGGCCTGCAGCTTCTCGGCCAGGTCCCGCGCCCCTTCCATACCCTCTTCCTTGGTGACCAGGATCAGTTCGGCACCGTAGGCGGTCATCGCCGCCTTGCGCTCGGCGGTCGAGTTGTCCGGCATGATCAGGATCATCTTGTAGCCCTTGATCGCTGCCGCCATGGCCAGGGCGATGCCGGTGTTGCCGGACGTGGCTTCGATGAGCGTGTCGCCCGGTTTGATCTGGCCACGCAACTCGGCGCGGGTGATCATCGACAGCGCTGGGCGGTCCTTGACCGAACCCGCAGGATTGTTGCCTTCGAGCTTGAGCAGGAGGGTGTTGGTGGTCTCGCCGGCGATACGCTGCAGGCGAACCAGAGGCGTATTGCCGACGCAATCGGCGATGGTTGGGTACTGCAAGGTCATGGCGTTGTTCGCAATCCGGACGGCAGGGGCGACTATCATACCGGCAAACCTTTGCTCGCCATATCACGCAATCTGTAGTCGCTATAGCTACAAGCTATAAGCTCCTGCCGGTCCACACCTGATGGCGCGGCCCGGCCTCCCGATCCGACGCCACATGTCCTGGCAGACGCATGCACAGGCGCAGCCCTTGCTTGCCGTTTTCGGCCCACAAGGTGCCGCCCTGGCGCTGAATCGCACTGCGGGCAATGCTCAGCCCCAGGCCGAAGCCTCCATCGCCGGGGCGGGAACCATCGAGGCGGGAGAACGGCGCGAAGATCCGATCCAGATCCGCCTCGTCCACGCCTCCCCCCTGATCTTCCAGCCACAGCCGCCAATAGCTGCCTTCGCGGTAGCCGCCCAAGCACACCAGCCCGTGTTCGGGCGAATGGCGGATCGCATTGCGCAGCATGTTCTCCAGCGCCTGGGCCAGGTGGTTGAGGTTGCCTTGCACCCAGCACTGGGCGGGCAATTCACAGCGCAGGCGCTCAAGCGGCCAGCCGCTTTCGTAGCAGGCGTCCTCAGCGAGCATGTCCCACAGGGCCTGGAGCTGGATCGGCTCGAGGTTCATCGGCGCGCGCTCGGCGTCCTGCCAGGCCAGTTGCAGGGCGTTTTCGACCAATTGCTGCATGCAGTCGACTTCCCGCGCCACACGCTCGCGCAGGCACCGGTGATCGGTCTCGCCGTCGCAGGCTACGCGCAAGCGGCTCAAGGGCGTGCGCATCTCATGGGAGAGGTCGCGCAGCATCTGCTGTTGCATGGCCACACTCTCCTGCAGACGCTCTGCCATCTGGTCGAACGCCCTGGCCAGCTCGCCCAACTCGTCATGTCGCCCGACGGTACGCGAATCCAGACGGGCCGACAGCTGGTCGGCACGCCAGGCGTTGGCCTGCTCGCGCAACTGATTCAGCGGCACGATCAACATCCGGTACAGGCCGACACACAGCAACAAGGTGAACAGGCCGGGAATGACGCCGTTGGTCAGGATCTGCCAGAACAGCAGGTACCGCCCGGGGTTCAGCCGCTGCGGCAACTCGATCACCACCATGCCCTGCTCCGGCGCCTCGGGAAACGGCAGGCGCAGCCAAGGCTGGGTGATGCTGCGCCGGCTCATGGGCCAGTCGACCCCGCGCAGACGTGTCAGTTTCTGGATTTCATCGGTGGACAGCGTGGCGCTGCCCAAGGGGCGCAGTTCGGCATCGAGCACATT
Source organism: Pseudomonas sp. PKS (assembly GCF_051913525.1). Taxonomy (NCBI): domain Bacteria; kingdom Pseudomonadati; phylum Pseudomonadota; class Gammaproteobacteria; order Pseudomonadales; family Pseudomonadaceae; genus Pseudomonas; species Pseudomonas sp. PKS. The sequence goes on from NZ_JBEGDO010000023.1 coordinate 45,606, forward strand.
CACCCAGCCAGACTCGCGCTGGTGCATGCCGGCCAGCCAGTGGTCCACCCCTGCCCTGCCCCCTTGGCGCCAGGCCTGCTCGGCTTCGGCGGCGTAACCGAGTAACTGTGCCTGGGCCGCTGCGTCGAGGAAGGCGTTGCGGGTCTCCATGTGCCGGCCCCAGGTGTAGCTCAGGCCGATCATCAACAGGCAGAAGCCCACCAGCAGAATGGCCAGCTTCCAGAACAACGAATGCCGATCGAGCACTGTCACTCGGCCTCGCCGGCGCACAAGGTATAGCCCTTGCCCCAGACAGTGCGGATCTGCCGCTCGTGATAGCCGAGCGCCTTGAGCTTGCGGCGCATCTGGCTGACATGCATGTCGAGGCTGCGATCATGGCGGGAATAGCCGCGCTGCAGGACCTGTTGGTAAAGGAAGGGCTTGCTGAGCACTTCGTCCTGGCTGCGATGCAGCGTCTCGAGCAGGCGGTACTCGCTGGGTGTGAGCCCTGCCGAACGGCCGTCGAGCCAGACATCGCATGCCGCTTCATCGAAACGCAGCTGCCCGCTGATCATCTCCCGTGGCGCCTGATGCCGACGCTCCAGCGCCACCCGTCGCAGGATCGCTTCGATGCGTACCCGCAACTCGGCCATGCTGAAGGGCTTGGGCAGGTAGTCATCGGCGCCGCGCTTGAAACCGCTGATGCGATCGGACTCGGCGCCCAGCGCGGACATCAGGATCACCGGAGTAGCGCTGTGCATGCGCAGCCGGGCCAAGGCGTCCAGACCATTGAGGCCGGGCAACAGGATATCCATCAACACCACATCGAAGGCCTGCCGGCTGGCGGCCTCCAGGCCCTCGAGGCCATTACGGCACCAGGTCACTAGGAAGCCGTCGCGCTGCAACTCGTCGTGCAGGTAGGCACCCAGCACCGGGTCGTCCTCGATGGCCAGAATGGTAGACGGGTGAATAGCTTCGGGATTCATTGGCTTCTGACATTAATTCTCAATTGCACGATTATTGGCCATGCATCCGGCCAAGGCAACCGGGTCGCGATCGACGATGGCCTGCGACCAACCCGGGCGCCACTGATGATTCAGGCCAACAAGGCCCTCAACCCTATAAAAGAGATACAAAGAAGTGCATCAGACGGCCCCGGAGAGTAACGTTCCGCCTGGGGCCGTCTCTATGCTGACGGCAGGCAAGCACATGACAGGAGACAAATGTGCTCGATCGTTTGGGAATCAGAAGCCGGGTCCTGCTGTTGGCCCTGCTGCCAGCCAGCCTGATGGCCCTGGTGCTGGGAAGCTATTTCACTTGGCTGCAGCAAAACGAGCTGCGCACTCAGTTGCTCCAGCGCGGCAAGATGCTCGCCGAGCAGCTTGCGCCCTTGGCAGCGCCCTCCCTGGCCAACCCGGACCAGGCCCAGGAACTGCTCGAGCGCATCGCCGCCCAGGCCCTGGAGCAGGCCGATGTGCGCGCCGTGGCATTCCTGGCCCCGGACCGCTCGCGCCTGGCCCATGCCGGCCCGAGCATGCTCAACCAGGCGCCGACCGGGGGCACCGGCACCCAATTGCTGCAACGCTCCGGCAACGACGCCACCCGCTACCTGATGCCCGTCTTCGGCCATCATCGTGACCTGGCCACCCAGGCGGTCCCCGCCGAAGCCGAGCGCCTGCTCGGCTGGGTCGAAATCGAACTGTCCCACGACGGCACCTTGCTGCGCGGCTATCGCAACCTGTTCACCAGCCTGTTGTTGATCTTCGGCTGCCTGTCGCTCACCGTGCTGCTCGCCCTGCGCATGAGCCGGACGATCAACGATCCGCTCAGTCGCATCAAGCACGCCGTCACCCAGCTCAAGGAAGGCAACCTGGAACAGCGCCTGCCGGCGATGGGCAGCCATGAGCTGGATGAACTGGCGGCGGGCATCAACCGCATGGCCGAGACCCTGCAAAATGCCCATGAGGAGCTGCAGCACAGCATCGACCAGGCCACCGAAGACGTGCGCCAGAACCTTGAGACCATCGAGATCCAGAACATCGAACTGGACATGGCGCGCAAGGAAGCGCTGGAGGCCAGCCGCATCAAGTCCGAGTTCCTGGCCAACATGAGCCATGAGATCCGCACGCCGCTCAACGGCATCCTCGGCTTCACCCACCTTTTGCAGCGCAGCGAGATGACTCCGCGCCAGCTCGACTACCTCAATACCATCGAGAAGTCCGCCGACAACCTGCTGGGGATCATCAACGAGATCCTCGACTTCTCCAAGATCGAGGCCGGCAAGCTGGTGCTCGACAGCATTCCGTTCAACCTGCGCGACCTGATCCAGGACACGCTGACCATCCTCGCCCCCGCGGCCCACGCCAAGCAGCTGGAGCTGCTTAGCCTGGTCTACCGCGACACCCCGCTGTCGCTGATCGGTGACCCGCTGCGGCTCAAGCAGATCCTCACCAACCTGGTGAGCAACGCCATCAAGTTCACCCGCGAAGGCACCATCGTCGTGCGCGCCATGATCGAGGATGAACAGGAAGACAGCGTGCAACTGCGCATCAGCGTGCAGGACACTGGCATCGGCCTCTCGCCCCAGGATGTGCGCACCTTGTTCCAGGCCTTCAGCCAGGCCGACAACTCGCTGTCACGCCAGCCCGGCGGTACCGGCCTGGGCTTGGTGATCTCCAAGCGCCTGATCGAGCAGATGGGTGGCGAGATCGGCGTGGACAGCACCCCCGGCGAAGGTTCGCAGTTCTGGATCAGCCTCAGCCTGCCGCGCGCTCATGACGATGCGCAGGAGCAACCACTGCAACCGCTGCTCGGGCGCCGCGCCGCCATCGTCGATGGTCACGAACTGGCGCGCCAAGCCCTGGAGCACCAGTTGGAAGATTGCGGCCTGAGCGTCAGCCTGTTCGCCTCCTTCGACCAGTTGCTGCAAGGCGTGCAGGCGGCGAGCCAGGCAGGCCAACCTTTCGAGTTCGCGGTGCTGGGGGCCAACCTGGGCACGCTCTCGCCGGAGCAGCTTGGCCATTATCACCAGCACCTGGAACGCCTGGGCTGCCTGTGCGTGGTGCTTTGCCCGACCACCGAGCAGGCGCTCTATCACCCCTACCTGCCCAATCCCCATGGCCAGTTACTGTCCAAACCGACTTGCACACGCAAGCTGCGCCGCCTGCTGCTCGAACTGGTGCAACCGCGCCGGGCGACCAGCGACGCGCGCGCCAGCGGCAATACCCGGGCGCCGAGGATTCTCTGCGTGGACGACAACCCGGCCAATCTATTGTTGGTGCAGACCCTGCTCGAAGGCCTGGGCGCCGAGGTGTTGGCGCTGGACAACGGCCATGCGGCGGTCAAGGCGGTGCAGGACGAGCCCTTCGACCTGGTGCTGATGGATGTGCAGATGCCAGGCATGGACGGGCGCGCCTGCACCGAGCAGATCCGCCGTTGGGAAGCCAGCCAGAGCGGTAGCCCGCTGCCCATCGTCGCCCTTACCGCACATGCCATGGCCAACGAGAAACGGGCCTTGCTGCACAGCGGCATGGACGATTACCTGACCAAGCCGATCAGCGAGCGCCAGCTGTCCCAAGTGGTGATGAAATGGACCGGTATGAGCCTGGTGCCGTCCATGCCGGAGCGCGGCAGCGAACGGGCCATCGACAGTAGCGAGCTGAAGGTGCTCGACCCCGAGGAAGGCCTGCGCCTGGCCGCTGGCAAGCCGGACCTGGCCGCGGACATGCTGGCCATGCTGCTGGCCTCTCTTGAGACCGACCGTGAATCGATCCGCGCCGCTCGTGAGCTGGGTGATCGTACAGCGATGATCGAACGGGTCCATCGCCTCAACGGCGCCTCACGCTACTGTGGCGTGCCGCAACTGCGCGCGGCTTGCCAGCGCAGCGAGACCTTGCTCAAGCAGGACAGCCCCCAGGCGGCGCAAGCCCTGGACGAGCTGGACCGGGCCATCGTGCGGCTCGCGGCTCAGGCGCGGCTGAGCGCCTGAATTCAGAGCCCTTGGGCCGCATGACGGCCCCCAAAATCGGGGGTGTTGCACTTTTCCGAACCGTGACGCCCACTGAGCAAGATCAACGCCCCTCTTCGCAGGCTGTCTACACTGCCGCGAAGACGAAACCTGGAGGTTCACACCATGCGTGTCCTGTTGTTCAGCAGCCAGCACTACGACCAGGAAAGCTTCACCCAGGCCGCCCGCGACAGTGGCCTGGAGCTGCACTACCAGTCGGCGCGGCTGACCCAGGACACCGTCGCCCTGGCCCAGGGCTTCGAGGTGGTCTGCGCGTTCATCAACGATGAACTCGATGCCACGGTGCTCGAACGCCTGGCGGCCGGCGGTACCCGCCTGATCGCCTTGCGCTCGGCAGGCTACAACCACGTCGATCTGGCCGCCGCCCGGCGCCTGGGGCTGGCGGTGGTGCGGGTACCGGCCTATTCACCCCATGCCGTGGCCGAGCATGCCGTGGCCTTGATCCTGGCGCTCAACCGACGCCTGCACCGGGCCTACAACCGCACCCGCGAAGGCGACTTCACCCTGCATGGCCTGACCGGCTTCGACCTGCACGGCAAGACGGTCGGCGTGGTCGGCACCGGCCAGATCGGCGCGGCCTTCGCCCACATCATGGCCGGTTTCGGCTGCCAGTTGCTGGCCTACGACCCCTACCCCAACCCCGAACTGCTTGCCCTGGGCGCCCGCTATGTGGAGTTACCCGAACTGCTGAGCCAGGCGCGCATCATCAGCCTGCACTGCCCGCTGACCGAGCACACCCGTCATCTGATCAACGCCCAGAGCCTGGCCACCTTGCAACCCGGCGCCATGCTCATCAACACCGGGCGCGGTGCGCTGGTCGACACGCCGGCCCTGATCGACGCGCTCAAGCGTGGCCAGCTCGGCTACCTGGGGCTGGATGTCTATGAAGAAGAGGCGCAGCTGTTCTTCGAGGACCGCTCCGACCTGCCGCTGCAGGACGACGTGCTCGCCCGGCTGCTGACCTTCCCCAACGTGATCGTCACCGCACACCAGGCGTTTCTCACCCATGAAGCGCTGGCGGCCATCGCCTCGACCACCCTGGACAACATCATCCGCTGGACGGCGGGCGATCCGCAGAATCTGGTGAACGGTTGATGCTAGGATACGCGGCAATTTTGGAGGACCCATGGTCGAACACGATTTCCGCTACACCCTTTTCAACCCGCAACACACCCTGATCGAATGCCGCGCCCTGGTGCCAGGCCGCTATCAGGTGACTGGCAACGGTGGCTCGATCCAAAAGGACGATGTCCTGCTGGTGACCCTCAAAGGCAGCAAGGACCTGTCCATGCGCCTGACCGTGGAGAGCGTGCGCCACCTGATCAACCCGCGCGGCCAATGGGTCGCCGTCGCCAGTGGTCCGGTCTTCAATGAGCTGGAGATCCTCAACTGGAAGGTCAAGTGCAACAGCTGCCAGGCTGAGCTGGACTTCGAGTTCGCCGTCGACGGCAAGCTCGGCAACAAGGCCCGCCAGCCTGCGGCCAGCGCCCGCATCGCCGAGCTGGGTTGGGCCAGCCGTGGCGACCAGCACCTGTGCCCGGCCTGCCAGGGGAGCGCGCAGTGAAGCATCTGTTGACCGGTGCACTGATTGCCGTCGGCCTGTTCGGCTGCGCATCGGAGCCTTCGAAGTTGCAACCGGAGCAAAGCTATGTGCTGGAGTGGATCGGCGAACGCCCGCTGATTGACTACAGCCACCTGACCCTGATCCTTGGCGAGGACGGCCGTGCCTATGGCAATGCTGGCTGCAACCACTGGTTCGCGCCCTACACCCTGCAGGGCGACCGCATCAGCTTCGGCAAGATCGGCAAGACCCGCAAGCTGTGCGCCCCTGCCTTGATGGATCAGGAAAAACGCTTCCTTCAGGCGCTGGAGACCGTGCAGCGCTGGGACGTTTCGTCCATCGAGCAGATCCGCTTCTGGCCGGCCGAGGGCAAGCCACTGCGCTTCTGGCCTGAGGAAGGTTAGGAGCAGCTGCAAGCTGCAAGAAAAAGCCTGCCCAACACGGTCCGCTCTTTCTTGCCGCTTGAAGCTCGAAGCGCTTAAGCGCCCTTGAGGGCCTTGATCTTCGCTTGCAGCCCTTCGAGGGTCTGCTCCCCCATCAGTTGCTCACGCACCTTGCCTTTGTCATCGATGATGTAGGTCACCGGCAGCGCCTCGCTGCGCGGCAGTTCGTAGCGCTCGGCCGGGTCCTGGGCAAGGACGGTGAAGGCGATGCCAAGGGTTTCGGCGGCCTGCTTGAGATCCTGGCCCTGCAATCCGTCGAAGTTCACCCCGACCACCTTGATGCCCTGGGCCTCCCACTGCTTGGCCGCAGCGTTGAGCTCGGGGATTTCCGTACGGCACGGACCGCACCACTCGGCCCAGTAGTTGAGCACCAGCCAGTGCCCGTCGATCTGCTCGGCCTTTACCGTGTTGCCGTGCTGGTCCACGCCGTAGTCCGCACCGCAACCACCGAGCAACAGGCTCGCGGTGATGGCCAATACTGCTGCCAAACGCCTTGCCATGAGTCAATCCTTCTAGAAGTTTCAAGCAAACGACACAGTCGCTGCGGTTAGAATAGCCGCCACACCCAGCTGGATGCGACCCGTCATGACTGATCTGACCCTCTATCATAACCCGCGCTGTTCGAAATCCCGCGGCGCCCTGGAACTGCTCGAAGCGCGCGGCCTGGCCCCGACCATCGTACGCTACCTGGACACCCCGCCGGATGCCGCCACCCTGAAGACTCTGCTCGGCAAGCTGGGCATCGCCCCGCGCCAGCTGCTGCGCACCGGTGAAGAAGAATACAAGGCCCTGGATCTGGCCAACCCCGCCCTGAGCGACGCGCAACTGATCGACGCCATGGTCCAGCACCCCAAGCTGATCGAGCGTCCGATCCTGATCGCCGGTGACAAGGCGGTGATCGGCCGTCCGCCGGAGAAAGTGCTGGAGATCCTGCCGTGAGCGATCCCTACGTTCTAGTGCTGTATTACAGCCGCCACGGCTCGACCAGCGAGATGGCCCGGCATATCGCCCGTGGCGTCGAGATGGCCGGCCTGGAGGCGCGCCTGCGCACTGTGCCGGCGATCTCCACCGAATGCGAAGCCGTGGCCCCGGACATCCCTGCCAGCGGCGCGCTCTACGCCACCCTCGACGACCTGCGCCATTGCGCGGGCCTGGCGCTGGGCAGCCCGACCCGATTCGGCAACATGGCCGCGCCGCTCAAGTACTTCCTCGACGGCACCAGCAGCTTGTGGCTGGGTGGCGAACTGGTCGGCAAGCCAGCGGCAGTGTTCACCTCGACCGCCAGCCTGCATGGCGGCCAGGAGACCACGCTGCTGTCGATGATGCTGCCGCTGATGCACCACGGCATGCTGGTGCTGGGCCTGCCGTACAGTGAATCGGCGCTGCTCGAGACCCGTGGTGGCGGCACGCCCTATGGCGCCAGTCACCACGCCGGAGCTGATGGCAAGCGCGAGCTCGACCCGCACGAAATCACCCTGTGCCGCGCCCTGGGCCAACGCCTGGCGAGCACCGCCAAGGCTTTGGGGGGCGAGCGTGGCTAGAAAGCCCAAGGTATTGCCAGCGCTGGAGTGGCTCATGCCACGGGTGCGCATCACCCGGGCGCTGAGTCTGGCTTGCTTTTTCGGCCTGATCGCCCTGCTGGCGGTCAACAACCTGTGGTTCGCGGACCTGCATGGGGCGCGGGTCGAAGTGATCCTGGCCATCGAGCTGATCCCCCTGCTGCTGCTGCTGCCGGGCATGCTGATGGGCAGCGCCCGGGCCCATGCCTGGACGTGCTTCGTGGTGAATATCTATTTCATCAAGGGAGTGCTGGCGGCGTTTGACCCGGCACGGGCGGTGTTCGGCTGGGTAGAGGTGCTGGTGAGCCTGGGGCTGTTCGTCAGTGCCCTGCTGTATGTGCGCTGGAAGTTCCAGCATGAGCGGCGCGTGGCCGGTGAAGGGGAGTAGAAGCGGCGGTGGCCTTTTCGCGGGTAACCCCGCTCCCACACGTACGGCACCGCCCCCGTGGAAGCGGGTTTACCCACGAAGCAGGCGACGCAGATCTCAGTGATTGACAGTATGTGCCAGCATCACCGACAGCTGGCACAGCGGTCGCCCGCTCTGCTCATGCCACTGGTTGAACGCCTGCTGCACCAGTGCCAAATCGCGCTGGCTGGTCGGCTGCTTGTCGATCACGCCTTGGGCGATGAGGGCTGCGCTCATGTCATCGGTGGGAATGAACGTGTCCTTCCCGACCATGCGCAGGAAGCGCGGCGCCGACAAACCACCCAACTGGTTGCCATGCTTGGCCAGGTACTTCCATAGTCCGACGATGTCGGTCACCGGCCAATCGGCGATGAACGCGCCGAAGCTGCCCTTCTCCTTCGCCACATCGAGAATCATCTGCGCATTGCGTGGCACGCTCTTGAGCTTGCCCAGGTGGCGGATGATCCGCTCGTCCTGCATCAACCGCTCAAGGTGCTCGGCGCCCATCAGCACGACCTTTTCCGGGTCGAAGCCGAAGAACACCTGCTCGAAAGCCGGCCACTTGGCGTCCACCAGGCTGTGCTTGAGCCCTGCACGGAACACCCGCAGGGCCAGCGTCGACAGGTAGCGGTCATCGCTGATGTCACGCAATTGCGCTGGCGTGCGCGGCTGCGGCAGGAAGGCCTCCAAGGCCTGTGCCGAGCCGAAGCGGTTCAGGCAGTACTCATGCAGCCACTGGTAGTCGCGCATGGGTCAGATGTTCAGCACATCGAGAAACCGCGGTGTGGCGCTTTCGTCGATCTTGAGGCTGGTGAAATCGAACAGGTTGCGATCGGCCAGCTGCGATGGCGCGACGTTCTGCAGGGCGCGGAAGATGCTCTCGGTGCGGCCCGGATGCTTGCGTTCCCATTCCACCAGCATGTCCTTGACCACCTGGCGCTGCAGGTTTTCCTGGGAGCCGCACAGGTTGCAAGGGATGATCGGGAATTCCTTCATGTCCGAGTAGGCCTGGATATCCTTCTCGCTGCAGTAGGCCAACGGGCGGATCACCACATTGCGACCGTCGTCGGCGCGCAGCTTCGGCGGCATGCCCTTGAGCGAGCCGTTGAAGAACATGTTGAGGAAGAAGGTCTCGACGATGTCGTCGCGATGATGACCAAGGGCCATCTTGGTTGCACCGATCTCGTCAGCGAAGGTGTACAGCGTGCCACGGCGCAGGCGCGAGCACAGCGAGCAGGTGGTCTTGCCTTCCGGGACCAGCTCCTTGACCACCGAGTAGGTGTCCTTCTCGACGATGTGGTACTCGACGCCCAGCTCCTTGAGATAGGCCGGCAGCACGTGCTCTGGGAAGCCTGGCTGCTTCTGGTCCATGTTCACAGCGACGATCTCGAACTTGATCGGCGCCACCTTCTGCAGGTGCAACAGAACGTCGAGCATGGTGTAACTGTCCTTGCCGCCGGACAGGCAGACCATGACCTTGTCGCCATCTTCGATCATGTTGTAGTCGGTGATGGCTTCGCCAGCGAGGCGACGCAGGCGTTTTTGCAGTTTGTTCTGGTTGACCGAGAGGGTGCCCATAGCGCTTGGATCCGCGAGGTGTGACAAAAGCGGGCTATTTTACGCACAAACCGAGCGGGGGCGTAGGCCATTCCGATAAAGAATCAAGCGCGCGTCTGACAGCGCAATTTGCTCTAAAAACCCAGGTTTATGTAGGTAACGGCTTCCTATACTGCGAGATAAGGCCACACGACCGCTTGCATCGGTGTCCAGGCCTCGGGCCGCAAGCGCTCCACTTGGGGGGCGTTTGACAACGACGATAGGAGTGACCGGCATGATCCATCACGTTCTGGGGCTGTTTACCCACCCTGACCAGGAGTGGAAGGAGATTCGTGGCGAGGACGAAAGCATCAGCCACATGTACCTGACCCACACGCTGATACTGGCCGCGATCCCGGCTGTGTCGGCGTTCATCGGCACCACCCAGGTCGGCTGGGTCATCGGTGATCGACCGGCGGTGATGCTGACGATGGAAAGCGCACTATGGATGAGCATCATGTCCTACCTGGCGATGCTCGCCGGGGTCGCGGTCATGGGGGCCTTCATCCACTGGATGGCCCGCACCTACGATGCCACCCCATCCATGGCGCAATGCGTGGCGTTTGCCACCTATACCGCCACCCCGCTGTTCATCGGCGGCCTGGCGGCGCTCTACCCGCACCTCTGGCTAGGCATGCTGGTGGGCACGGCGGCCATTTGCTACACGGTCTACCTGCTCTATGTCGGCCTGCCGACCTTCATGAACATTCCCACCGACGAAGGCTTCCTGTTCTCCAGCTCCGTGCTGGCGGTAGGCCTGGTGGTGCTGGTGGCTATCATGGCCTCCACGGTGATCATCTGGGGGCTGGGTGTGGGGCCTGTCTATACCAACTAGATCCAACGCAACATAGGAGCGTCACCCCGAGGCCGCCGCAAGGCGGCCTCTGGCTGTGTGCTGACAGATGGCCCGGCAGGCACCTGGCGCTTGCGGCATAATTGCCCGCTCAGGAGAACCACCCCGCCATGCCCGAGCTGCTCAAACAACGCGTCGAAACCTGTTACCAGCAAGCTGAAGCCTTCTTCAAACGCACCTTCCCTCGTCCGCAAGTCAGCTTCAAGCTGCGCGGCCAGAAAGCCGGCGTCGCTCATCTGCACGAAAACCTGCTGCGCTTCAACCTGCAGCTGTACCGAGAAAATCAGGAAGACTTCCTGCGCCAGACCGTCGCCCACGAAGTCGCGCACTTGGTGGCGCATCAGTTATTCGGCGACAAGATCCAGGCCCATGGCGAGGAATGGCAACTGATCATGCGGGGCGTGTACGAACTGCCACCGAACCGTTGCCATAACTATGAAGTGCAGCGGCGCGTGGCCACTCGCTATATCTATCGCTGCCCCTGCCCGGAAAGTGACTTCCCGTTCACTGCCCAACGGCACAAGCTGGTGCACCAGGGGCGACGCTACCTGTGCAGGCGGTGCCGGGAGATCCTGGTGTACAGCGGCGAGACCCGCGTCGAATGACAAACAGCATTCGCGGGTAAACCCGCTCCCACAAGGCTTGCGCTAAACCCGCGAACAGGCCGCCAGGCATTTCAAATAAAAAAGAAGGCGACCCGAGGGTCGCCTTCTTTATTTTCACAACGCCATCAACGCGCCGGGCCTTCGGCCACGCCCAGGTCATCGACCGGACGAGGATCGACTAGCGGCGAGCCGCCGGAGGCCAGCTCGGCCTGCAGTGTGTCGGTGTCCAGCTCGTTGACCCACTTGGCCACGACCACGGTGGCCACGGCGTTGCCGATCAGGTTGGTCAGCGCACGCGCCTCGGACATGAAGCGGTCGATACCCAGGATCAGTGCCAGGCCCGCCACCGGCAGGTGACCCACAGCGGACAGGGTAGCAGCCAGCACGATGAAGCCGGAACCGGTGACGCCTGCGGCCCCCTTGGAGGCGATCAGCAGCACCAGCAGCAGGGTGATCTGGTGAGTGATGTCCATGGTGGTGTCGGTGGCCTGGGCGATGAACACCGCGGCCATGGTCAGGTAGATCGAGGTGCCGTCCAGGTTGAACGAATAGCCGGTAGGGATCACCAGGCCGACCACTGACTTCTTGGCGCCCAGGCGCTCCATCTTGGCCAACATGCGTGGCAGGGCCGACTCCGAGGAGGAGGTGCCGAGCACGATCATCAGTTCTTCACGGATATAGCGGATCAGCTTGAGTACGCTAAAGCCATGGAACCGGCAGATACCGCCCAGCACCACCAGGATGAACAGCAGGCAAGTGACGTAGAAGCAGATCATCAGGTAGCTCAGTTGCACCAGCGAGCCCACACCGTACTGGCCGATGGTGAAGGCCATGGCGCCGAAGGCACCGACCGGGGCCAGCTTCATGATCATATTGATGATGTTGAACATGACATGGGCGAAGCGGTCGATCAGGTCCAACACCGGCTTGCCGTAGCTGCCCAGGCGGTGCAGGGCGAAGCCGAACAGCACGGAGAACATCAGCACCTGCAGGATGTCGCCATTAGCGAAGGCGCCCACCACGGTGTTGGGGATGATGTTGAGCAGGAAGCCCACGGTGGTCTGCTGCGCGCCCGCAGCGGCGTAGGCGGCCACGCTGCTGGCATTCAGGGTGCTGACATCGACATGCATGCCAGCACCGGGCTGGACCACGTTGACCACGACCAGGCCGATGATCAGGGCGATGGTGGAAACGATCTCGAAGTACAGCAGCGCATAGCCGCCGGTCTTGCCGACCGACTTCATGCTCTGCATGCCAGCGATGCCGCTGACGACGGTGCAGAAGATGATCGGGGCGATGACCATCTTGATCAGTTTGACGAATCCGTCGCCCAGGGGTTTGAGGGCTACCCCGGTTTCCGGGTAGTAGTGACCGAGCAGGATACCGATGGTGATGGCGACCAACACCTGGACATACAGGGATTTGTACAACGGCTGACGTGTCGTCATGGCTAGTTTTTCCTCAAGTGTGCCGAGCCCACCCTTCCCAGGGCGGTGGGGCACCTAAAGCGCGAACCCTCCTGCACTTGGAGGGATTTGTCGTTGTGTTCGAGCTGCCTTGTGACAGGCCTCTGCCAGGTCGATAGCAAGGCCGATGCCAAAATGCTCGCAATCAGTGCAGACCCCGTATTTCGGGGCTTTCGGCGCCCCATGGCGGGGCAGTCGCGCAGGTTGAGGTTGGCGGATTTCCGCCCATTGGCGGGATTGGAACAAGGCTGTTGGCGGGAATCCGCCCAGGGAGGGAAAACGTACGCCTGGCCCGCCCTTTGGCGTTAGCTTCGCGGGTAAACCCGCTCCCCCAGGATCCGCGCGCCCCAGAGGTGAGCTAACGGAGCCTGCGATGGACCGGGCAGCGCCTCCAATGGGTTTCACTCCAGATGGAAAACGATCCGGAACGCCGCGCCCCCCAATGGCGAATCATCCAGGCTCAGCTCGGCGTCATAGCTGTCGATGATGTCCTTGACCACCGCTAGGCCGATGCCCTGCCCCGGATGCTGGCGGTCGAGCCGTTCGCCCCGTTTGAGGATGCGCTCACGCTGACTGCCCGGTACTCCGGGTCCATCGTCTTCGACGCATAGCACCAACTGTCCAGGCGCCTCCTGCAGGCTCACACGCACCTGGCCGAGGCTCAGGCGATAGGCGTTCTCCAGCAGGTTGCCCAGCAGCTCCAGCGCCGCCCCTTGCTCCATCGGCACCCAGGCATCCGGAGGCATGTCGAGGCTGACGGCCACACGCTTGTCGCGGTAGACCTTGTCCAGCGTGTTGCACAGGCTGCCGAGCACCGGTCGCAGTTGCACCCGATGACGGACCAGACCGCTCTTGCGCAGGCTGGCGCGCTGTAGTTGGTAGTCGATCTGCTGGCTCATGCGTTCGATCTGGCTTTGCAGCACCCGCGCCTGCTCGCGTTCGCTGTTACCCTGGCCGAGGTTTTCACCGACGCCTTGCAGCACCGCGAGGGGCGTCTTGAGGCTGTGCGCCAGGTCATCGAGCGAATCGCGGTAGCGCTGGCGCTGCTCACGTTCGCTACGCAGCAGGCGGTTGAGCGAGCCGGTCAGGCGCAGCAGTTCACGCGGGTGCTCGCTGCTCAGGCCATCACGCGCGCCCGCTTCCACTTCGTCCAGCTCCAGGCTCAGCCTGCGCAACGAACGCAGCCCCCAGGTCAAGCCGGCCCATAACAGCACCATCAGCGCCAGCAGGGCGGCGCCGAAGCCCAGGTAAAGTTTTTCGCGCAGGCCATCGAGGGTGTGCTGGTACTCACGCACCGGCTGCAGCGCCACGATACTGAAAGCGGCACTCTTGCCCCCGAGCAGCTTGACCTCCACGTCGTAGACGAAGAATTCCTCGCCGTCGTCTTGGTGGATCCGGGCGAACTCATTGCCGCGCCCGTCATATCGGGGGCGGTAGTTGATGTTCTGCCCGTTGGTGGCGCGCGACCGCCACACCAGTGTGCCCTGGCGGTCGAAGATGTAGCCGAGCAGGCCGGTGTAAGGCAGGTTGTAGCGCTCGTCGGGCAACTGCTCGGGCATCTGCAACTGCCCCTGCTCGATCCGCGCGGCGGAAATCAAGGTGGTCACGTCCGAGGCCAGGCGCTGTTCGATCGACTCCTGCAACGCCAGGCTGAAGGTCTTTTGCAGGGCTGGCAGCAGCGCTAGCATGAACAACAACGCCAACAGCGCCGCCGCCAGCATCAGGCGGACACGCAGGGAGCGGATCATCGGCAGCGCTCGGTGAACAGGTAGCCCAGGCCACGCACCGTGTCGATCGGTTTGAAGCCACGGTCGCCCTCAAGCTTGCGTCGCAGACGACCGACCAGCACCTCGATGACATTCGGATCGCGCTCCTCGTCATCGGGGTAGAGCTGCTCCATCAGACGATCCTTGGCCACCACCTGCTGGTGATGGCGCATGAGGTATTCGAGGATGCGGTATTCATAGGCCGTCAGGGCGAGCGGTTGCTCGTCCAACGTCGCCTGCTTGCGGTTGAGGTCCAGCAACAGGGGCCCTGCCGCGATGGTCGATTGGGTAAAACCGCTGGAGCGGCGCAGCAAGGCATTCAGGCGCGCCTCCAGCTCTTCGAACTGAAACGGCTTGACCACATAGTCGTCGGCCCCGGCGGCCAGGCCTTCGACCTTGTCCTGCCAGTTGCCACGGGCGGTGAGGATCAGGATCGGGAAGGTCTTGCCCTGGCTGCGCAACTGGCGGATCAGGTCCAGGCCACTCATGCCCGGCAGCCCCAGGTCGACCACGGCCAGGTCGTGGTTGTATTGCTCGGCCTGGTAGAGCGCCTCTTCGGCATTGGCCACCGCCTCGACCACATGCCCGCTCTCGCCCAGGCGCGTGTACAGGTGGTGGCGTAGCAGCGCCTCGTCCTCGACCACCAGCAATTTCATGTCACTCTCCTTGATTCATACCTGTATCCGCCTCCCGCGCAGGCCAAGCCCGCTTCTGCACGACGCTTGGCCGACAGGAGCGGGCTAGTCCGCGGAGGGACCGGTGCAGCATACCAGCGTTGCCCTGGCACCTCGTCTGGGTCAGAAGGTGTAGTTGGCCGACAGGTAGGTCTGGGCGCTGCTGGTCAGGCGCAGGGTGCCTGCCTTGGGACCGCCATGTTCGGCCAGTTCGGTGCTGGCGTTGCTGCGCAGGTAACGGTAGCCCAGCTCCACCGAGGCGTTGTTGGTGATCTGCTGCAGCACGCCGGCCTGCAGGCCCACGGCATACCCCACATCGGTGTCACGGCTGTAACCGGAGGACTCCTGGGACAACTTGGTCAAGCCCAGGCTGCCGCCACCGAACAGCTTGGTGGTATCGCCCACCGGCAGAAACGCATCGTAGCTGCCAAGCAGGTTTTCCTGGCGCAGCTTGATGCCACTGTGGTCGCCCGAGACGTTGTCGTAGGTCAGGTAATAACGGGCATCTTCATTGATCTTACCCACGCGCACGCCCCAGGTGCCGTCCTTGCCGATGATGCCGTCGGCGTTCAGGTGATCGGTGTTGCGTTGCAGCAGGCCGGACTTGCGGACCTTGTCGCTGGTCTGGCCATAGGTGAGGCTGGCGAAGGTGTCATCGGCAGCCTGGGCAGTGAGGCTGCCGGCGCATACGGCCACGGCGACCATCAAGGTATTGAGTGTTTTCATGGTGGGATACTCCAGTTGGATGCGATGTCTGTGTCTGGTGGCTAGAGTAGGGAGTGAGCCCTGAACCGCGGCTGACCCCTGACTGAACCCCGGCTGAACGAATCGCACCCTTTGCCCAAGGAGTACCGACCATGCGTTCCCTGCTTGCCCTGGCCTTGCTGTGCAGCGCCGCCGTCGCCCAGGCGGCGGTGCAGACCCGCGAAATTCCCTACCAGGACGCCGATGGCCAGCGCCTGGTGGGCTACTACGCCTACGACGATGCGGTCGAGGGCAAACGCCCCGGCATCGTCGTGGTGCATGAATGGTGGGGGCTGAACGACTATGCCAAGCGCCGCGCCCGGGACCTGGCGGCGCTGGGTTACAACGCCCTGGCCATCGACATGTATGGCGATGGCAAGCACACCGAACATCCGAAGGACGCCCAAGCGTTCATGGCGGCGGCGATGAAGGACCCCAAGGCTGCTGCACGGCGCTTCGATGCGGGGCTTGAGCTGCTGAAAATCCAGCCCAACACCAACAAGCATCAGTTGGCGGCGGTGGGTTACTGCTTCGGCGGCAAGGTGGTGCTCGATGCCGCGCGCCGAGGCGAGAAACTCGACGCCGTGGTGAGCTTCCATGGTCCGCTGGCCACCCAGACGCCAGCCAAGCCGGGGGTGATCAGGGCCAAGATCCTGGTGGAGCACGGCGAGGCCGACAGCCTGATCCCGCCAGCGCAAGTGGCAGCGTTCAAGCAGGAAATGCACGACGCCGGCGCCGACATGACATTCGTCTCCATTGCTGGAGCCAAGCATGGATTCACCAACCCGGATGCCGACCGCTTGAGCCACGGCGACCATGGCGGGCCGGACATGGGCTACAACAAAGAGGCGGACGAACGTTCGTGGGCGGACATGCAGGCCTTCCTCAAGAAATCCTTCGACTGAAGGCTGTCGGGGCGACAGTCGACGGTGCGGCACTCGCCTGGTTTGCGCGGCAGGGCACCACTGGCACAATACTCACCATGACCAGACACCCCACCTGCTGCTCCCCCCTCCAGCACCATTGGCCCCTGCCCCGCCCGGTCCCCGGCGCGGTGCTGGTCAGTTGCACCTTCGACCCCGCGCGCCTGGCGCCGGACGACTTCCAGCGCGCCGGCATCGAACAAAGCGCCAGCCTGCAGCGCTCGGTGGCCAAGCGCCAGACCGAGTACCTGGCAGGCCGAGTCTGCGCACGTGCGGCGCTGCATGCGCTGGATGGACGCGACTACGTGCCCGCCACCCATGAGGACCGTTCGCCGATCTGGCCGGCCGGCATTCACGGCTCGATCACCCATGGCAAAGGCTGGGCCGCCGCCGTGGTTGCCGCCGACGGCGACAGCGGTGGCCTGGGCCTGGACCAGGAATCCTTGCTGAACGACGAACGCGCCGAACGCCTGGCTGGCGAGATCCTCACCCCCGCTGAGCTCCAGCGCCTGGACCGCAGCCAGCTCGGCCTGGGCGTGACCTTGACGTTCTCCCTCAAGGAAAGCCTGTTCAAGGCGCTCTACCCTTTGACCCGGCAGCGCTTCTACTTCGAACACGCCGAGCTGCTGGAGTGGTCTGTCGAGGGATATGCCCGCCTGCGCCTGCTCACCGACCTGTCAACCGACTGGCAGGCTGGCCGCGAGCTCGAAGGCCAGTTCTGCGTCCAGGACGGCTACCTGCTCAGCCTGATCAGCGTGTAACCCCTAGCCCTGCGCCCGGTGGCTCGGCCAGATCAGGCTGAAGCAGGCCCCGCCCAACGCTTCGCTGCGCCCGACCATTGCCCGTCCCCCGTGCCAGTAGATGATCCGACGCACGATCGACAACCCCAGGCCATGCCCGCCGGAGGCGCGGGTACGGCTGTCGTCGAGGCGGGTGAAAGGGGTGAAGATGCGATCCCAGACCCCTTCGGGAATTCCAGGTCCATCGTCTTCCACATCGATGCGGCAGCGCTCCTGGCCCAACTGATAGCTCAACCTGACCTGGGATTCGGCGTGCCGCATGGCGTTGCCCACCAGGTTCTGCAGCGCCCGGTGCAGGTAACGGGGTTCGGCATCGACCCAAGCGCCTGTCCCATCCGCGCCCTGGCAGTCGCCGCGCACCACCTTGACCTCGACCCGCAACGGCGACAGCTCCTGGATCACGCGCTCGAGCAAGGCATCGAGGTCCACCGCCTGGAATTTCAAGGCCGGTGTGCCCTGCTCCAGGCGGGCGTAGGTCAGCATCTCGTCCACCAGTTTGTCCAGGTCCTGGATGTCGCTGTCCATGCCGGCCAGGTGCTTGGCCCTGGCCTGCTCGGTGCTGGCGCTTTCGATCATTTCCAGGCCAAAGCGCAGGCGCGCCACCGGCGTGCGCAATTCATGGGACACCGCCCGCACCAGCTCGCGCTGCATGGTCAAGGAGCGCTGCAGGTGCTCGGCCATGCCATTGAAGGCCTCGGCCAGACGCCCCACCGAGTCGGCGTCCCCCTCGGGCACGCGGGTCTCCAGGCTGCCCTGGGCGATGCGCGTGGCCGCGACCTCCAGCCCCGACAGGCGTCGCTCCAACTGACGCACCAGTAGGTAGACCACCAGGCCGATCAGGCACAAACCAAGGAAGGCGATGAGGACCAGCAACTGCGGCGGATAAGGGTTGAGCTGATGCAACGGCCCGATCTCCAGTACCCAGGGCGAGCCGGTCAATCCGGAGAACACCCGCACCGAATCGCCATCTTTGCCCAACGCCATCACCGTGTCGCCCTCCTCCACCCGGCGCCGCTGGTCGTCGTCCAGGCCTGCCCGCTCCAGGCGCTGCAGGGCGATGTCGAAGCCAAAGCCCTTGCTCTTGCGGATCTCGGCCAGGCGTCGCTGCTGTTCGGTGACCGGGTAGCGCACCAGCTCATCGGCCAGCAGATAGAGCGTGGCGCGGGCCAACTGTTCGCTGACCTGCTTGACCTGGGCCACCAACAGCTGGTCTTCATCGCCGACCTGGCGCAAGACGCGCACGGCATGCGGGCCGGTCTTTTCCACCACCACCAGGCCCCGACGCAAGCGCGTGCGCTGTCCGCCATCCAGGGTAGAGGCCGAGGACGGCTGCAAATCCAGCGGCACGCCGAGCAAGCGCTCCCAGATCAACAGCGAGCGCTTGCGCTCGACCGGGTCTTGCAAGGCCAGGTTATCCGCCATGAGGCTGAAGGTGCCTTGGGCCAGCCCCTCGCGGTGCCGTTCAGCACGCACCTGGTTGACCAGATGCAGGCTGAGCACCCCAAGCACTGCCACCAGCACCAGCACGGCGAGCATGCCGCCGTAGATGCGCAGGAAGATCGAATTCATGGGGCCGCTGCCTGGGCGGCCTCGCCGACGAACAGGTAGCCCTTGCTACGCAGGGTCTTGATCAGGCGCGGGTGGATCGGGTCGTCGCCGATTTTGGGGCGGATCTTGGAAATACGCACATCGATGGAGCGGTCCTGGCCGTCGTAGCCGACGCCACGCAGAGAGGTGAAGATCTCCTCGCGGGACAACACCCGCCCGGCATTGCTGCTCAACAGCCAGAGCAGGTCGAACTCGGCGCCGGTCAGTTCGATCGCCTGCTCGCCCAACCAGGCCTCGCGCACGCGGTTGTCGATGCGCAATGCGCCGAACTGCAGCGTCTGACGCTTGCTCTGCGGGGCTTCGCTGCGCCGCAACAAGGCGGTGATGCGCGCCAGCAGCAGACGTGGACGCACCGGTTTGCAGACATAGTCATCGGCGCCCATGTCCAGGCCCTGGACCTGATCGAGCTCATCGCTGCGGGCGGTGAGCATGAGGATGGGGCCGGCGTACTGACCACGAACGCGCCGGCAGATGCGCAGGCCATCTTCGCCGGGCAGCATCAGGTCGAGAATCACCAGGTCCGGCTGGCTGTCGATGATACGCCGCGCCGCCCGGCCGCCATCGCCCTCCACTGCCACCTCGTAGCCATTGGCCTGCAGGTACTCGGCGGTGAGTTCCGCCAGTCGCTGGTCGTCCTCGACGATCAATATCCGGTTGTTGGGCTGGTCCATGGTCCGCCTTCACTGATTATTCTTGTTCTGAAGCCGCCTGCTGGCGTTGCGGTATGCAACCGGCGATGGCATCGGGCCAGTCAGCCGCCGTTCACCAAAAGGCAACATTGCCCCCGGATACTACGTCCCACCCCCGCCCCTGCCAACCACGCCGAGCCGCCTGTCGCAGGCCCTCGACCGGGGCGATTTTTGTGATAGGGTTCGCGCCCGAAAAAATCAGCGGCAGGGCATCAAAACGCAGAAAAAAAGTGAAGGCCAGTTGGGACAAGGCCTACAGCGAATACCCACGAATCACACACAAAGTACGCACAAGTTATCCACAGGCGCTCACCTTGCAAAGCCCCTGAGACCGCATTATCTTGTATCCCCATCGCAGCGAACCACTAGATATTGGGGTTCGAGCAAAATCACAAACACAAGTCAACAGAGAAGTTCAAGCGATTTGTCTGGCTGAACTTAACGTGATTCCAACAGCCAAACCGCTCCTGCGGAGGCGACCGAGGCAAGCCCGTCCAGGGTCTTGTTCGGGCATGGGTGTTGCAGGCCAGGGCCTGGCACTCATCAGCAACAGTTTTTGGGCCCAACCCAAAACCTTTGACTTCGGCCAGGGAGCGGCAGGTTATTGCCCCTTATTCCTGAGTCTGTCCCGAAGTCGGTACGCCCGAGCGGGCGGATGCGCGTGCATGCGCGTCCCCGCTCGTGGCCATCAGGCTAGTGGATGGAACGGTGGGCGCCCCTAGGGCGCCTGAACAATATAGAAACTGTGGAGACACCCACCCATGCAAACCGACACAACTCGCGAGAACCCGCAGGCCAAGGTGCCGCAGGCCGCTGATTCGAACCAGGATCTGGCCGCGACCGCACCCGGTCAACTGCGCGTGATCAAGCGTAACGGTACTGTCGTTCCCTACACCGACGACAAGATCACCGTGGCCATCACCAAGGCGTTCCTCGCAGTTGAAGGCGGCACCGCCGCCGCTTCGTCGCGCATCCACGACACCGTCGCTCGCCTGACCGAACAGGTCACCGCGACCTTCAAGCGTCGCATGCCATCGGGTGGCACCATCCACATCGAGGAAATCCAGGACCAGGTCGAACTGGCCCTGATGCGCGCCGGCGAGCAGAAAGTCGCCCGTGACTACGTGATCTACCGCGAACAGCGCGCCAAGGAGCGTGCCACCCGCGCCAACGCCGAATCCGTGGTCGAGCCGCACCCAAGCATCCGCATCACCCTGGCCGACGGCAGCCTGGCGCCGCTGGACATGGCGCGCCTGAACACCATCATCAGCGAAGCCTGCGAAGGCCTGGCCGAAGTCGATGGCGAGCTGATCCAGCGCGACACCCTGAAGAACCTGTACGACGGTGTAGCCATCAAGGACGTCAACACCGCCCTGGTAATGACCGCCCGTACCCTGGTCGAGCGTGAGCCGAACTACTCCTTCGTCACCGCCCGCCTGCTGATGGACACCCTGCGTGCCGAGGCCCTGGGCTTCCTGGGCGTGGCCGACAGCGCCACCCACCACGAGATGGCCGACCTGTACGCCAAAGCCCTGCCGGCCTACGTCGAGAAAGGCGTCGAGTTCGAGCTGCTCGACCCGGCCCTCAAAGGCTACGACCTGGAGCGTCTGGGCAAGGCCATCGAGCACGAGCGTGACCAGCAGTTCACCTACCTGGGCCTGCAGACCCTGTACGACCGCTACTTCATCCACAAGGATGGCGTGCGTTTCGAACTGCCACAGGTGTTCTTCATGCGCGTGGCCATGGGCCTGGCGCTGCAGGAAAAAGACAAAGAAGCCCGTGCGATCGAGTTCTACAACCTGCTCTCCTCGTTCGACTACATGGCGTCGACCCCGACCCTGTTCAACGCCGGTACCCTGCGTCCACAGCTGTCGAGCTGCTACCTGACCACCGTGCCGGATGACCTGTCGGGCATCTACAAGGCCATCCACGACAACGCCATGCTGTCCAAGTTTGCGGGCGGCCTGGGCAACGACTGGACTCCGGTACGTGCCCTGGGTTCGTACATCAAGGGCACCAACGGCAAGTCGCAAGGCGTCGTGCCGTTCCTGAAGGTCGTCAACGACACCGCCGTCGCGGTCAACCAGGGCGGCAAGCGCAAGGGCGCGGTCTGCGCCTACCTGGAAACCTGGCACCTGGACATCGAGGAATTCCTCGAGCTGCGCAAGAACACCGGTGACGACCGTCGCCGTACCCACGACATGAACACCGCCAACTGGATCCCGGACCTGTTCATGAAGCGCGTCTTCGACGACGGCAAGTGGACCCTGTTCTCGCCTTCGGAAGTGCCTGATCTGCACGACCTGACCGGCAAGGCCTTCGAAGAGCGCTACGAGTACTACGAAGCCCTGACCGAGTACAACAAGATCAAGGTGTTCAAGACCGTCCAGGCCAAAGACCTGTGGCGCAAGATGCTGTCGATGCTGTTCGAGACCGGCCACCCATGGCTGACCTTCAAGGACCCGTGCAACCTGCGTTCGCCGCAGCAGCACGTGGGCGTGGTCCACAGCTCGAACCTGTGCACCGAGATCACCCTGAACACCAACGCCGATGAAATCGCCGTGTGCAACCTGGGTTCGATCAACCTGCCGAACCACATCGTCGACGGCAAACTGGACACCGCGAAACTGGCGCGTACCGTCAAGACCGCCGTGCGCATGCTCGACAACGTGATCGACATCAACTACTACTCGGTGCCCCAGGCGCAGAACTCGAACTTCAAGCACCGTCCGGTCGGCCTGGGCATCATGGGCTTCCAGGACGCGCTGTACCTGCAGCACATCCCGTACGGCTCGGACGCTGCGGTCGAGTTCGCCGACAAGTCGATGGAAGCGGTCAGCTACTACGCCATCCAGGCATCCTGTGACCTGGCCGACGAGCGCGGCGCGTACCAGACCTTCGAAGGCTCCCTGTGGTCCAAGGGCATCCTGCCGCTGGACAGCCAGCAGATCCTGATCGAGGCCCGTGGCGCCAAGTACATCGACGTCAACCTGGAAGAGTCCCTGGACTGGGCTCCTGTCCGTGAACGCGTCAAGAAAGGCATCCGCAACTCGAACATCATGGCCATCGCGCCGACCGCGACCATCGCCAACATCACCGGCGTTTCGCAGTCGATCGAACCGACGTACCAGAACCTGTACGTCAAATCGAACCTGTCGGGCGAGTTCACCGTGATCAACCCATACCTGGTCCGTGACCTCAAGGCCCGCGGCCTGTGGGACTCGGTCATGATCAACGACCTGAAGTACTACGACGGTTCGGTTCAGCAGATCGAGCGCATTCCGCAAGAGCTCAAGGACCTGTACGCCACCGCGTTCGAAGTCGAGACCAAGTGGATCGTCGACGCCGCCTCCCGTCGCCAGAAGTGGATCGACCAGGCCCAGTCGCTGAACCTTTACATCGCCGGCGCCTCGGGCAAGAAGCTGGACGTGACCTACCGCATGGCCTGGTACCGTGGTCTGAAGACCACCTACTACCTCCGTGCCCTGGCCGCCACCAGCACCGAGAAGTCGACCATCAACACCGGCAAGCTCAACGCCGTTTCCAGCGGCGGCGACAGCGCCCCGGTCCAGGCAGCGGGCCCAGCCCCGGTGCCAAAGGCCTGCGCGATCGACGAGCCAGACTGCGAAGCCTGCCAGTAACACCCCATGCCGCGGGAGGCGCCTTCGGGCGCCGCTTGCGGCATTTTTGTATCCGCGTCATCGAGAGACCCTGCCCTCTGCACGTCGCTTTCGCGAAGGGATAAAACAGTACTGCCCTTACCCTGGACGCCAGGGCGCGGGGCTTCACTGACCCACACGGAAGACATCACGATGGCTCGGAAGAAACCTGCAACTCGCAAGATTGGCCGCAATGCCGAAACCGGCCGTTTCACCACGGTCGAAGAGGCGCGCAACAATCCCAGGACGCACATCGTCCAGACGCTGCGCAACCGCTGCCGCTAAGCCCCGCCCGGAAGGCCAAGGCCCTCCGGGTGCGGTTTTTTAGACACTGCGAACCCTGCCTCAAAACACAATATTTTGTGTTAAGTCAAAAAATCCAACACCACATCTGCGATTTTTCCGCTAAACTTCTTCCCCGTGGAAACGACGCGTGATTCGTGAACGGACGCGCCTGATACCGGTCGAAAAATTACAGCAGACCGGCCCAGCGTCGCTCCGATCGGTAGCGAATTCCGTTATACTTCGCCCCCCTCGAAAAAGGGTTTAGCCAATGATCGACTGCGTGACACAAGCCGTACCCAACCGCTTGGCCAGCCCGCACGTTTTATCGTTGCCACACTGTATTCAAGCGTCCTGGCCCCTCCCCCGAGGCATGGACAGGCGCTGATCCGACACCTTCAAACGTGACGAGCGCACGCGCTCACTGCCTGCCGTATCGCCCTTCGGGCCTTGCAGGCGTCACCTTTTTAAAATCCAATCGGTTGCCCCGCGCAACCCTCTAGCAGGAGCCAGGACCATGCTGAGCTGGGACGAATTCGACAAGGAAGACGGCGAAGTCGCCGCCAAAGGCGCCACCCCCGCACAGGCCAACGCCGCCGCCACCCTCGACAAACTGGACAGCGCCGGTGACGCCGCCGCCCAGGAAGCCCGCGCAGCGACCGCCGACGACTCCGACGCCGTCAAGCGCGCCAAGGCCGCCCTGAACGAACTCGACATCGCCGAAGGCCTGGCCGAACTCGAAGGCTCCTCCGCCCGCGTGCGCGTTGACGAAAAGCGCATGATCAACTGCCGCGCCGACCTCAACCAGCTGGTTCCGTTCAAGTACGACTGGGCCTGGCAGAAGTACCTCGACGGCTGCGCCAACCACTGGATGCCGCAAGAGGTCAACATGACCGCCGACATCGCCCTGTGGAAGAGCATGGATGGCCTGACCGAAGACGAGCGCCGCATCGTCATGCGCAACCTCGGCTTCTTCTCCACCGCCGACTCCCTGGTAGCCAACAACCTGGCCCTGGCCGTGTACCGCCTGATCACCAACCCCGAGTGCCGCCAGTACATCCTGCGCCAGGCCTTCGAAGAGGCGATCCACACCCACGCCTACCAGTACTGCATCGAGTCGCTGGGCATGGATGAAGGCGAGATCTTCAACATGTACCACGAGATCCCATCGGTCGCTAAAAAGGCAGCCTGGGGCCTGAAGTACACCCGCGCGATCTCCGACCCCGAGTTCAACACCGGCACCGTCGAGACCGACAAAGAGCTGCTGCGCAACCTGATCGCCTACTACTGCGTCCTGGAAGGCATCTTCTTCTACTGCGGCTTCACCCAGATCCTCTCCATGGGCCGCCGCAACAAGATGACCGGCGTCGCTGAGCAGTTCCAGTACATCCTGCGCGACGAGTCCATGCACCTGAACTTCGGCATCGACGTGATCAACCAGATCAAGATCGAGAACCCGCACCTGTGGGATGCCGCGATGAAGGAAGAAGCGACCCAGATGATCCTGCAAGGGACCCAGCTGGAGATCGAATATGCCCGTGACACCATGCCACGCGGCGTACTGGGCATGAACGCCGCGATGATGGAGGACTACCTCAAGTTCATCGCCAACCGTCGCCTGACCCAGATTGGCCTGAAAGAAGAGTATCCAGGCACTACCAACCCGTTCCCGTGGATGAGCGAGATCATGGACTTGAAGAAGGAGAAGAACTTCTTCGAGACTCGCGTTATCGAGTACCAGACCGGTGGTGCGCTGAGCTGGGACTGATCGTCCAGCAGCCACCTAGAAAAGGCTGCCTCCGGGCAGCCTTTTTATTTTGAGTTGATTCCTCTGGGACCGCTTCGCGTGTCAACAGTCAGGCAAGATGCGACTGGCTGCGCAGGTGCTCGGCCAGCATGTCGATGAAGGTGCGCACCTTGGTCGAGCCGTATTTGCTCTCGCGGTGCAGGATGTGGATCGGCCAGGACGCCTCCTCGTACTCGGCCAAGATCACCTGCAGGCGCCCGTCCGCTAGTTCATCAGCCACCTGATAGGACAGCAGCCGGGCGATGCCGAGGCCAGCGCTGGCGGCGGCGATTGCGGCGTCGTTGCTGGTCACGGTCAGTCGTGGCTTCATGCGTACCAGCGTCGGCTCGTCGATCGCGCCGAAGCGCCAGTCCGTGCGCGGCGACAGCGCCCCGGCAGCGATGATCTGATGCCTGTGCAATTCCGAAGGATGGCGCGGTGTGCCGTGGCGCTCCAGATACTCCGGCGAGGCGCACAGTAAGCGGCGCATCTGGCCCACGCGCAATGCCTTGAGCCCAGAATCCGGCAACTGCCCGATGCGTACAGCCACGTCCAGGCCCTCCTCCACCAGATTCACTACACGGTCGAGAAAATACGCCGACACGTCCACCTCGGGATACTGCTGCAGGTAACGGACAATGCAGGGCATGACGAACTTCTTGCCGAACAGGATCGGCGCGGTCACCGCCAGGTCGCCTTTGGGCGAGGCGTTGATGCCGGCAGCGGCTTCATTGGCTTCGACGATGCTGGCCAGGATGTGCCGGGTGTCTTCCAGGTAACGGCCACCGGCTTCGGTCAGGCGCACGCTGCGGGTGGTGCGCAGCAGCAGCTTGACGCCGAGCTGCTCCTCCAGCGCGGTGACCGCCCGGGTCACGGCCGCAGGCGAAATCGCCAGGCGGCGGGCGGCGGCGGCGAAGCTTTCCAGCTCGCCCACGGCCACGAACACTTTCATCAGGTGAATCTGGTCCATGCCGCGCCCCATGCGTTGTCATGGGGCGATTATTCCAGCGCTGACGCTAGAGCTCCAGCACCAAGGGCTGCCCACCCTCCTCAGCCTGAGCCGGAATGGCGCAGCAGATCAGTACGCTGCCAGGTTCAGGCAGTTCGGCGGGCGGGTTCGGGTAGTGGACCTGCCCACTGACCAGTCGGGTCTTGCAGGTGCCGCAGGAGCCGCCTCGGCAACTGAACTCCGGCGACAGGCCACGGTGCTCTGCCAGTTCTAGCAGCGTGCCACTGTCCGGTGCCCAGCGTGCCTCCTTGGCGGAGCTGGCGAAGTACACCGGTACAGGCTCTTTGGCGGGCGCAGGTTGTTGCAGCGTGGGCAGATTGTCGTCGGTATGACGACGTAAGGTCGAAGGGCCAAAGGCTTCGGCATGAATGCGCGCATCGGGCACGTGCACGCTGCGCAGGCCTTCGTACAGGTCCTGGGTGAAACTGGCCGGGCCACAGAGGTAGAAGTCGTAGTCGTCCAGTGCCAGTGCGGTCTTGATCTGGTCGATGCCCAGGCGGCTGGCGAAGGTGTAGTCACGACCCTGCACGGCGTGGGCTTCAGGCTGGCTCAGGGCGCGATGGATACTCAGCAGGCCAGCGGATTGCTGTTGCAATGCACCTAGTTCCTGCTGGAACGGCAGATCGCCCAAGGTACGCCCGCCATGGAACAGATGGATGCGTCTCCCCTGCCCGCTGGCCAGTTGCTCACGGAGCATGGCGATCAGCGGCGTGATGCCGACGCCCGCGCCAATCAGCACGAGGGGGCGTTCGCTGTCTTGATCCAACGTGAAGCTGCCCATGGGCAGGCGAACCTCCAGACGATCACCGACCTTCAACTCCCGGTGCAGATGCCATGAAGCCGGCCCCTGCGCCTTGACGCTGATACGCAAGTAACCATCGGACGGCGCGCTGGACAAGCTATAGGTGCGGATCAGCGGCGTCTGCCCATCGGTCCGCAAACGCACGGGAATATGCTGGCCGGGCGCAAAGGTTACGGGGGCGTCGTCCTCAGGTTGCAGGTAGAACGAGCGGATATCAGCGCTCTCCTGCTCAATGCGCGACACTCGCCAGCTCAGCCATTGGCGTTGTCGTTCACGCTGTTGCAGGCGCAGCTGGGCTTCGGCCCAGGTGCCGGTCGCCAGGCTGGTGGGGGCGTACCCATGGAACGCCCAGCGCAGCGACACGGCAGCCGGACGCAACACCACCTGTTCGACATCCAAGGTCCAAATTCGCTCGGCCCCTTCGAAAGCACTGATCAGCGGGCTGTCGAGAATGACCTCGGCCCGCCCGACCACCTGAAGCACGTCGCCGCTGGCGAAATCAACGAACAACAGGCCTGCGACAGGGTTCACCAACAAGTTGCCAAGGGTGTTGAAATGCAGATTGCCGGCATAGTCGGGGACGGTCAGGCGGTTGCCTTCGACCCGCACGAATCCGACCCGACCACCGCGGTGGGAGACATCCACCGAGCGTTGGCCGCTTTCATGTTCGACGTAGCTGGCCACGAAGAACGTGTCCGCGCTCTCGATCATGGCGCGAGCCCTGGCATCGATCGCCGTTGAATCCTGACGCCCTTGCGACGGTACGTCGACACGGATGTATTCGCGCAATTGAATGTACTGCGGGCAGTTGCCGAACGACTGCTCGACCTCCACCTCCAACTGGCCGGCACTGGCCCTGCGAATCACGCCATTGAGGCGATTGCGCCGGCGGGTGTGCAACTCGATCCCCAACAGACCGACGGCACCGCCAGCCACCAACCCCGGCGTTGCCGGATCGTCGGCGGCAAGCTCGGTGCCGATCAGCAACTGCCGTGGATCAGGCGAGCTGACAAAGCCCTCGGGGCCTTCGAGCAGCGTCGCCCAAGGTTTGCCCTCGGCATCCACGGCACCGACCACCATGAATGGCAACTGATGGTAGAACGCGCGATGCTGGTCGGGCATGTAGTCGCGGATGACCTTTTGCCCAAATGCCTCCATGCGCTCTGCAACACCGGCTTGCTCCTGCAGCCGTTTCTCACCTGCATGCCAGGGTGATCGCATGGCGGCATTCCTCGGGACTCAGAGCGTGGTCTGCAAACCGATGACCGTGCGCGGCATCGGTACGAAGCCTGCCAGCGCCTCGATACGGGCCAGCCAGGCACGCACGTTGGGGTAAGGCTCCAGCGACACGTTGCCTTCTGGTGCATGGGCGATGTACGAGTAGTTGGCGATATCGGCGATGGTCGCGTGGTCACCGACCAGGAACGGGCCCTTGGCCAGCTCGCCGTCGATCACCTTGAGCAGGGTGTGAGCGCGGCCGATGACTTCATCGGTGTTGAACGAAGCGCCGAACACCGTCACCAGGCGCGCAGCCGCCGGGCCGAAGGCCAGAGGACCAGCCGCGACCGACAGCCAACGTTGCACGCGAGCGGCGCCGACCGGATCCTCGGGCAGCCAACGCTCACCGCCGTAGGCCTTGGCCAGGTACACCAGAATGGCATTGGAGTCGGCGATGACAGTACCGTTGTCGTCGATCACCGGCACCTGCCCGAAGGGGTTGATGGCCAGGAACTCGGGCTGCTTGTGCTCGCCCTTGGCCAGGTCGACGAATACCAGTTCGGTGGGCAGTTCGAGCAGCGACAGCATCAGTTCGATGCGGTGAGCATGGCCGGACTTTGGGAAATTGTAGAGTTTGATCGGGCTTGGCATGTTCTGGGCTCCGGATCAGCGCCGGGAGTGGCGCTGCTGGAGGACATGCTGCACGGGATCGGTGAACAGCAGAATCAGTGCTGTGAGCAATCCAGTATTTCGGCAGGTGGAATAATCGTGGGGGCCGCCCTATCGCAGGCGCCGGGAAGGTCCACGCTCAGTGCCGCTGCCGCTTCTGATACAGGTACAACCCCCGCGCAGCCTCGACCACTTGCGGCACGCATGCCTGGAGCTCATCGAAACTCATCGCGTCGAGCAGCTCGAAATTGTCCTCCAGCCCATGCAGGGAAATGGCCTTGATCAGGCGGTCCTGCTCCGGCGGCAACTCGCTCCACTCGGCCACCTGGGTACCGCGCATGTAGCCGAAGCACCACTCCTCGAGAATGATCGCCGGGCCCTCTTCGCCTTCGCTCTCTTCGAACAGCGGCTCGAAGTGCTCGAGATCATCGGCCAGGGATGCAGCCACCTGATTGGCGTAACGCAACATCAGCGCGGTGTAGGCCTCCTCATGGGCGGGCTTCTTGAACTTGGGGACCTTGCCACCCGCGACCGCAGGCAGCCACTGCTCAGGCATGACGGCATTCGGTGAGCTGGCCAGGGCGGTGAAAAAGCCGTTGAGCTCGGCCAGGTTGAGTACCGAATAGTCGTTGCCGTAGGTGATCAACAGGTCTTCGAGACGGTCGAGTTCTTTTTCGTTGAGGGCGGGGAGCATCATGAGTGTCCTAGGGCAGAAGTTTGGGTGCACCCTAGCACATGGGGGAAGGTATAGCGGGAATTGTGGGTTAAACGATAGTCATCGCCGATCATGCCCGCTCCCAAGGTGTAATGCCATGGGAGCGGGGCTTGCCCGTAACAGGCCGTTAGTCGTTAGACCGCCAGCGCGCGCTCACGCAGTTCCTGGTTGAGGATGCGGTCGTTCTCGCTGTAGTCCACCGGGCAGTCGATCACGTGTACACCCGGGGTCTTGATGCAGTGCTCGAGCAGCGGCAGCAGGCCTTCGGCGCTTTCGACGCGGTGACCGTTGGCGCCGTAGGCTTCGGCGTATTTGACGAAGTCCGGGTTGCCGTAGTCCAGGCCGAAGTCGGTGAAGCCCATGTTGGCCTGCTTCCAGCGGATCATGCCGTAGCCGTCATCACGCAGGATCACCACGGTGATGTGCATGCCCAGACGGACCGCGGTCTCCAGCTCCTGGCTGTTCATCATGAAACCGCCATCACCGCACACCGAGATTACTGGGCGGTCCGGGTACACCAAGTGCGCCGCCATGGCCGACGGCAGTCCAGCGCCCATGGTCGCCAGGGCGTTGTCCAGCAGCACGGTGTTAGGCTTATGGGCCTTGTAGTTGCGGGCGAACCAGATCTTGTAGATGCCGTTGTCCAGGGCCACGATGCCTTCGGACGGCAGTACGCGGCGGATGTCGGCGACCAGGCGCTGCGGGTACACCGGGAAGCGGTCGTCGTCCTTGCCTTCGGCGATCTGCGCCTCGTTGGCTTCGCGGATCGCCAGCAGGCGGGTGAAGTCCCAATGCGAGGTGTCGCCCAGGCCTTCGGCGATCTGCCAGACGGCGTTGGCGATGTCGCCGATCACTTCGATCTGCGGGAAGTACACGGCGTCGACTTCAGCGGAGCGGAAGTTGACGTGGATGACTTCGGTACCACCACGTACCATGAAAAACGGCGGCTTCTCGATGACGTCGTGGCCAATGTTGATGATCAGGTCGGCCGCTTCGATGGCGCGGTGCACGAAGTCACCGGACGACAGCGCGGCGTTGCCCAGGAAGCTCGAATGGCGCTCGTCCACCACACCTTTACCCAACTGGGTGGTGACGAATGGAATGCCAGTCTTGTCGATCAGTTGCTTGAGGACCTTGGCGGTCATCTTGCGGTTGGCGCCGGCACCGATTACCAGGATCGGGCTGCGGGCGTTGCGCAGCTTCTCGATGGCCGCTTCGATGGCCACGTGCTCGGCCAGCGGGCGACGGTGCAGGCTGGGCTGGATCGGCATGGCATCGGTCTGCTCGGCGGCGATGTCTTCCGGCAGTTCCAGGTGCACAGCACCTGGCTTTTCTTCTTCCGCCAGGCGGAAGGCTTCGCGCATGCGGGCCGGGATGTTGTCGGCCGAGGCGAACTGGTGGGTGTACTTGGTGATGGGGTCCATCATGCCGCACACATCGATGATCTGGAAGCGGCCTTGCTTGGACTTCTTGATCGGCTTCTGGCCGGTGATCATCATCATCGGCATACCGCCCAGGTAGGCGTAGGCGCTGGCGGTCACCAGGTTGGTGGCACCAGGGCCGAGGGTCGACAGGCTGACGCCGGTCTTGCCGGTCAGGCGGCCGTAGGTGGCGGCCATGAAGCCCGCGGACTGCTCATGGCGGGTCAGGACCAGCTTGATCTTCGACTTGCGCAGGGATTCCAACAGGTCGAGGTTTTCCTCGCCGGGAATGCCGAACACATACTCGACGCCTTCGTTTTCCAGGCATTGCACAACGACATCGGCGGCCTTGGCCATCTTACTTGCTACCTCAAGTGATAGGACGGTGGTGAAGTCCAGGAATGCGCAGCACGGTGCGCTGGCATCGCTCGGTCCGGGTGCCAGGATTGCCCCGAACCTAAGCCTTGACGCAGGGTAGGTACGGGGAAGTCACTTAATGTGACAGCAATATTGTCGCACTTACGATAAATCGACGTGAGGTAGCCGACGAGCAAAAGATATTTGCTGTGAGGACAGGGTTCACAGCGCTAGGAACGGGCTTTGTACGGACCTACAGGTGGCACATGTTCAGGGGCACAAAGACAAAACCCCTACCTGCTCGCGCAGATAGGGGCTTTGCGAAATGAATCTTGACGATGACCTACTCTCACATGGGGAAGCCCCACACTA
>NZ_JBEGDO010000024.1:0-73771 GCF_051913525.1 Pseudomonas sp. PKS
GCCGGTGGCGCCACCGCCAACACCGGATATTCACCCAATCTGAAAGCCCAAGCCCAAGCCCAAGCCCAAGCCCAAGCCCCTCACCCCAACTCCAACCAAATAGGCGCATGATCCGAAGGCTTCTCCATCCCCCGCAACTCATAATCGACCCCAGCCGCCTTGAGCCGCGACACCAACCCCTGCGACGCCATGATCAAGTCGATGCGCAGCCCCCGCTTGGGCTCATCCTCGAACCCCCGGCTGCGATAGTCGAACCAACTGAACCGGTCATCCACCTCAGGATGCAAGTGCCGGAAGCTGTCGACCAATCCCCAGCCCTTCAGCCGTTCCATCCATTCGCGCTCCTCAGGCAGGAAACTGCACTTGCCCGTGCGCAACCAGCGCTTGGCGTTGTCCGGCCCGATGCCGATATCGCAATCTTGGGGCGAAATGTTCATGTCGCCCATCACCAACAAGGGTTGCTCGCTGCTGAACTGGCCTTCGAGCAATGCCTGCAGGTCACCGTAGAATCGTTGCTTGGCCGGAAACTTGGTGGGGTGGTCTCGGCTTTCTCCCTGCGGGAAGTATCCGTTCATGACAGTGATGGGGGTGCCCTGTGCATCGGCAAAGGTGCCCCAGATGAAACGGCGCTGCGCATCCTCCTCGTCGCTGGCGAAGCCTTTGAACAACGACAGAGGCTCACGACGCGAGAGCAGGGCGACGCCATAGTGGCCTTTCTGGCCGTGATAGTGCACGTGATAGCCCAGGGCCTGTACCTCGGCCAACGGGAACTGATCGTCGCTGACTTTGGTTTCCTGCAGGCCGATGACGTCCGGCTGGTGCTTGTCGATCAGCGCCGCCAGTTGATGGGGGCGAGCACGCAAGCCATTGATGTTGAACGAGACGATCTTCATTGAAAGATAATCCTGATAAAAGCAGGGATGCTAGCTGACATCGGCGACCATCACCAGCATGGCACCCTATGGCCCAGGCTGCTAACGTGCCAAGGCAGCTGAAACGATACACGTCAAGACGTTTCCCGGCCCGTCAAGTCCGTTCCAGGAGGATCACCTGCAATGTCCGACGTCACTGCCGCCTCGGCCCGTGTCTGTCTGCTCGATGATGGATACCACCGCGAGGTGCGCTCGCTCCTTTATCACGCTTATCGTCACGACCCCACGCTTGCCTATGTCTTCGAGGCCCAGCGCCCAGGATATGAGCGGCGCCTTCGAATGATGCTGCGTGAATGGGTGCGACAGCACTTCTACCTTCAACTGCCAGCCATCGGTTTGCTGATGGACGACCGCTTGGTCGGTCTGGCGCTGATCGTGCCCTCGCTGCGGCGCCTGGGGGTGACCGACAGTTGGGCCTGGCGCCTGCGCATGATCCTCGGTACGGGCATACGCTGCACCCGTCGTTACTTGGATTATCAAGCAGCCCTATCCAGTGCCTTGCCTCCGGGTAGGGTGCACGTGCTGTCGCTGGTGGGCGTGCATCCTCGGTATCAGAGGCAACGTTATGGTGAACAATTGTTACAAGCTGTACATGACTGGTGCGGCGAAGACCCGCAGAGCCAAGGTGTGGTGCTCAATACTGGAAATGCACATTTTCTGGCGTTCTACCAGCGTGTGGGCTATCAGGAGGTGGGTGAAATCGCGGTAGGGCCGATCCGAGAGCGCGTTTTCATGCGTCCCAATCCGATGTCTACGGAGACTGCGATTGGGTAAGACGTTCGACAAGCGGCACCCTGAACGGGTCGCCTCTGGTAGCATTCGCCGCATGACGTATTCAGGAAGACTTACCTGGGGCCTGATTTTTTGGGCCGCCAGTACCGCAGCATGGGCCCAGAGCGAATTGAAGGTGCAGGTGAAACCGGCCAACAAAGCGCTCAAGAGCAATATCGAAAACTACATTGGCAGCCTCGGCAGCCGTGACGAGGAAGCCTTGCTACGCTTCAGTCGTGGTGCCCAGGAGCAGGCGCGCAAGGCCGCCCAGGCCCTGGGCTACTACCAGGCGCAGATCGACACCGAGGTCAAGCCGCCAAGTGACAAGGACCATCCCCCGCAACTGATCATCAGCATCGAGCCCGGCGAGCCTGTGCACTTGCGCAACGTGACCGTGCGTATCGAAGGCCCGGCCAGCGAACTCAAGGCATTTCGCATTCCCCAAAGCAAGGCCTTGCGCCCAGGTGAACCACTCAATCACGGCCTCTATGAAGACGCCAAGCGGCTGATCCAGAACCAGGCATCGCGTTATGGTTTCTTCAGTGGCCATTTCACCCGACAGCGCCTGTCGGTTGACCCCCAGGCGGGCGTGGCCGATATCGAACTCATCTACCAAAGTGGTCCCCGCTACCGCATGGGGGCTGTCACGTTCGGCGGCGATACGCCCCTGGACAACGACCTGCTGCAGCGCATGGTCTCCTTCAAACCCGGCACACCCTATGACTCCGAGCTGATCGCCGAGCTCAACAACGACCTCCAGTCGAGTGGCTATTTCGAAGGCGTACGCGTCGACGCGGCGCCGACCGCGGCGGTCAATGAGGAAATCCCGGTGGACGTTCACCTGCAAACCCGCAAGCCTCGCACCATGGGTCTGGGCGTGGGGTTCTCGACCGACGTCGGGCCACGCGGCAAGGCCAACTGGACTCGCCATTGGGTCAATGCCCAAGGGCACAGCTATGGCTGGGAGACCGAACTGTCCGCGCCTAGGCAAAACGTCGGCCTGTGGTACGACATGCCTCTGGACCCACCGCTGACCGACAAGCTGCGCTTTGCCGGCGGTTACCAGAACGAGGAGATCGCCGGTACCGATACCTTAAGTAAACTGCTGACCGTGGGGCCGGAGTGGCACAGCAAACTGCCCAGCGGTTGGCAGCGAGTGGTCTCGCTCAAGTACCAGCGCGAAGAGTACCGTCTGGGCGACGACTCGGGGTTGAGCAACCTGTTGATGCCCGGGGTCAGTTTTTCCTACCTGCGTAGCGACAACCGCATCGATCCGCACAATGGCTACCGGCTGCAGTTCGACCTGCAAGGGGCGAAGGAAGGGCTGGTGTCCGACACCAACCTGCTGCACGGCAATGTGCAGCTCAAGGGCTTGACCACCCTCGGTCAGCGCCACCGCCTGCTTGGCCGTGTGCAGTTCGGTGGTAGCGCCACCAATGGCTACAAACAGAACATCCCGCCTTCGTTGCGCTTTTTCGCAGGTGGCGACCAGAGCGTGCGCGGCTACGACTACCAGAGCTTGTCTCCGAAAAACAGCGATGGCGACCGTATTGGCGGCCGCTACCTGGTGGCTGGCAGTGCCGAGTACCAATACTCGGTAGCCGAAAAGTGGCGCGTGGCGACGTTCATCGACCAAGGCAATTCATTCAATACGCTGGAACTGCCCAGCCTCAAGACAGGCGTCGGCATCGGCGTGCGCTGGGTTTCGCCGGTCGGGCCGTTGCGCCTGGACCTGGCCCGGGCGCTGGATGAGGACGGTGGTTTGCGCTTGCATTTCTCCATGGGGCCTGAGCTGTGACACGTGTGTTCAAACCCATTCTTCTGACATTGCTGGGGTTGCTGCTGCTGATTGCCCTGGTCCTTGGCCTGCTGTTGGGCTCCGAGATGGGCAGCCGCTGGGCACTGGGGCGTGTGCCGGGTCTTGAGGTCAGCGATTTCGAGGGGCGCCTGGGCACCCGCTGGCAGGCCAGCCGATTGGTCTGGGCCGACGGCGACAACCGGGTCGAGTTGCAGGCGCCACGGTTGACGTGGTCGCCAGCCTGCCTGTTGCGCGCCACCCTGTGCGTGGACCGCCTGCAGGCCGAGCGTATCGACATGGCCTTTGCGCCAGCAGAGGCACCGGCCGAGAGCGGGCCATTGCAACTGCCCACCTTGCGCCTGCCGATTGCCATCGAGCTGGGTGAGGTCAAGGTCGGGCAGTTGCGCCTGGACGGCAACGACTTGCTGGGTGACCTGCAACTGGCTGCGCACTGGACCGTCGGTGGCTTGCGCATCGACACCTTGCAACTGAAACGGGATGACCTGCACCTGAACCTGCAGGGCGATCTGCAGCCTGAAGGCGATTGGCCGTTGCACGTGGCCGGTACCGTGCAATTGCCCGACGTGGACGGTAAGCCCTGGCAGCTGGCGCTGACGGTCAAGGGCGAATTGCAGAAGACCTTGACGCTCGAAGCCACCAGCAGTGGCTACCTCGATGCCCAGCTTAGCGGCGAGTTGCAGGCACTGGCCGAGCACCTGCCGGCCACCCTGAGCCTTCGCGCCGATGGCTTCAAGCCTTCGGCATCATTGCCCGACACCCTTCAACTCAACCAACTGCGCCTCGACGCCTCGGGCGATCTGCTCAAGGGCTACCGTCTGGCAGGTTCCGCCAGCCTGCCTGCCGAGCAAGGCCCCATTGGGCTGGTACTGGGCGGGCAAGTGGATGCCAAGGGCGCTCGCCTGGATGCGCTGGACCTCAACGCCAGCGAGACCCAACGGGTCAAGCTGCAGGCCAGCGCCGACTGGCAAAAGGGGCTTGAGGCCGGTGCCCGCATTGACTGGCTGGATTTTCCCTGGCTGCGCCTCTATCCCTTGGGGGAGCCTCCCCAGGTTACCCTCAAACGCTTCAACGCCCAGGTGCAGTACCGAGACGGCAACTACAAAGGTGACTTCAAGGGCGACCTCGACGGCCCCGCCGGGGCGTTCAACGTGGCCAGCCCTTTCGAGGGCGACCTGAGCCAGGTGCGCTTGCCACAGCTGGCCTTGACGGCCGGGCAGGGCAAAGCCGCCGGTAGTGTTGCCGTTCGTTTCGCCGACACGCTGGCCTGGGATGTGGATTTGCAACTGTCAGCGCTGGACCCTGCGTTCTGGCTGGCGGAGATGCCAGGTACCCTGGCCGGGCCCCTGCGCAGCAAAGGCGAGTTGAAGAATGAGCGCTTGCAGGTGCAGGCTCAGCTGGATCTCAAGGGACGCTTGCGGGGGCAGCCCGCCGTGCTCAAGGTGGAGGCCGACGGCGCGGGCGAGCGCTGGACGCTCGCAAGTCTCGCCGTGCAACTGGGCGACAACCGCATCAATGGCAGTGGTAGCCTGCAACAACGCTTGGCCGGTCGCATCGATCTCGATCTGCCACGCCTGGGCCAGCTCTGGCCGCAACTTCAGGGGCGGGTGAATGGCCGTCTGGATGTCGCCGGTACATTGCAAGCGCCGCAAGGGACGTTGACCCTGCAAGGCCAGCAACTTGGCCAGGCGCAGAACCGGGTCCAGCGCCTGGACCTTGACGCCAAGCTGGACAGCGCCCAACGCGCCCTGGTTAACCTGAAGGTTGGCAATATCCGCCTGGACGAAACGGCCTTGGGCAATCTCGACATCAGTGGCAAAGGGGATATCCGCCAACAGGCAGCCACCCTCGCGCTCGACGGACCGCAGCTCAAGCTGAATCTGGCATTGGACGGTCAACTGGCCAAGGGTGACTGGCGCGGCCGTCTGGCAGAGGGGCGTATCCAGGCCGGTGGCCAGGATTGGCGCTTGCAGGCTCCGGCGAAACTGCAGCGCCTGGCCAGTGGTCAGCTTGATCTGGGTGCCCATTGCTGGCGCGCCGGGCAGGCGAGCCTGTGTGGCGAGGACCAGCGGTTGATGCCCGAGCCGCGGCTGCGCTATCACCTCAAGCAGTTTCCGCTGGACAGCCTGGCCCAGTGGTTGCCGAAGGACTTCGCCTGGCAGGGCCTGCTCAATGCAGACATCAACCTGGACATTCCCGACGCCGGGCCCAAGGGCAACATTCGCGTCGATGCCAGTGGCGGCACCCTGCGGGTTCGCGACCAGGACCGCTGGATCGACTTCCCCTACCAGGTGCTGCGTCTGGACAGTACCCTTGCACCACGTCGGGTCGACACCCGCCTGGATTTTCGTGGCGAGCGCCTGGGCGAGCTGAGTCTGAGCACCCGAATCGACCCGCTGGGCAAGCACAAGCCGCTGTCAGGGGATTTCCGCCTGACGGGCCTGGACTTGTCCGTGGCGCGTCCCTTCGTGCCGATGGTCGAGCGCCTCACCGGTCAGCTCAATGGCAGCGGTCGTTTGTCCGGCACCCTGTTGAGCCCACAGGTCAATGGCAACCTGGCGCTCAGTGGCGGCGAAGTCAGTGGTGCGCAGTTGCCGGTCAGCCTCAAGAACCTTTCGCTGCAGGCGCTGATCGCCGGTGAGCAGGTACAGCTGAACGGCAATTGGCAAAGCGGCGAGGCCGGCCGTGGCCAATTGGAGGGCAACCTGACCTGGGGCCAGGCCCTAGCCATGGATTTGCGTTTGAGGGGCCAACAATTGCCCGTCAACGTCGAGCCCTATGCGGCTCTTGAAGTTGCGCCAGACCTGACCATCCGGCTGGTCGATGACAAGCTGGCGATCGCTGGCAAGGTGAAGGTGCCCAAGGGCAAGATCACTGTGCGTGAGTTGCCGCCATCGACCGTCAAGGTTTCGGATGACACGGTGATCGTCGGCCACCAGACCGAAGAAGGTGCACCGCCCATGGCGATCGCCATGGACGTCGATGTGGACGTGGGGCAGGACAAACTGTCGTTCAAAGGCTTTGGTCTGACAGCCAACCTGCTCGGGCATGTGCACATCGGCAACAACATGGATACTCGCGGTGAACTCAGTCTGGCCGACGGTCGCTACCGCAAATATGGCCAGAACTTGATCATCCGTCGGGCGCGGCTGCTGTTCGCCGGTCCGATCGACCAGCCGTACCTGGATATCGAAGCGATCCGTCGGGTCGACGATGTCATCGCTGGCATTCGCCTCAGTGGCAATGCCGAGCAGCCGACCACCAAGGTGTTTTCCGAGCCCGCCATGAGCCAGGAACAGGCACTGTCCTACCTGGTACTGGGCCGGCCTCTGACTGCCACGGGCGAGGACAACAACATGCTGGCCCAGGCGGCCCTCGGGCTTGGCCTGCTGGGCGGGGAGGAATTGACAGGTGGCCTGGCCTCGAGTCTCGGCATCGAGGATTTCCAACTAGGCTCCGAAGGCTCGGGCAACAGCACCAGCGTGGTGGCCAGCGGTAACATCACCGAGCGGCTGAGCTTGCGCTACGGCGTCGGGGTGTTCGAGCCGGCCAATACCATCGCGTTGCGCTACAAGTTGAGCAGAAAGGTTTTCCTGGAAGCGGCCAGCGGCTTGGCCAGTTCCCTGGACATCTTCTACAAGCGCGATTTCTGAACGCTTCGCAGCCTTCAGCAAACGTTTCGAGTGCCTCATCCCCTCAAGGGGTGGGGCGCTTTGCGTTGGAGAGGCGCTCAAACAATTGGGCCTCGTGCTGCTGTGGCACTTTCGCCAGCAGGTCTCAGCGTGCGTGATCTTCCTGCCGGCGGATATTGCCGATCTGGCGCAAGCTCAAGCCGTACTTGTCCGCCAACAAACTACGCGAAAGACCATCAGCACTTTCCTGTTTGATCTGCAGGTTTCGCAGTTGGCGCAGGAAGTGATCTGGCTTCGGGATTTCCAGGGCGACACCGGCAAAACGTTTGATCAGGCTTTGCAGGGCCTCCGGGGGCAACACATCGGCAAGTTTGGTGCGCTCCAGGTGTTTGGGGATGTATTTGGGGCGTCCGCCGTAGGCGCATGTCAGTCGGTAGGCGCTCTCTATACCGATGCATTCGATCAGCGATTGCAGGGAGTGGGGCAGTTGGGAAATATCGATGCGATTGAGGTCTGGCAGTTCCATTGGTGATTCCTCGAAGAAATAAGCAGGCGCAGGGCATGGTGCTCCATGGCGAATGGCGGGCGGGCTTTGCCTCATTGGGCGAAGTCGTCGTCGGCCTGACCTTGATTCTCCGGCAGTCGCAAGTGGGGTCGCTAGGCGCCAAGCGGATCGGCGGGTGTAGCCTTCTGGCGCGAGGTTTTGCAGGCAGCGAGGGTCGATCACGTAGGATGTAGCGTCAACAAAGCCCTGGAAGCCTTGATGACTCGTTTTCTGGTCTGCTTGGCGCATCGGAGGGTGACCCTACCTTCGCCCCATAAGGCAGGTGCCGGGGAAGGGCCAGAAGCAAAAGCGCCGCCTGTGAGGGGGGACGTTGTATCATGGCCTCGGCTCGTCGCGAGCCTTATGTCCCTGATGTCGCAAGGAACCTTCGATGACACATGTGCAACGCTTGAAATACTCGATCCTGATCATCCTGGTGGTGCTGGGCATCATGCTGGGCCTGTCCTACCTGCAAAAGCAGGGAACCATTACCGAGCAGACCTTCCAGTACATCGCCATCGCCATTGCCGTAATCGTGGTGGTGATCAACGCAATCCTGCGTCGCAAGGTGGGGCCCAAGCCTTGAAGCAGGTGGGCCGGCCAGCTCAGGCCGGCCATGGATTCAACGGGCGGTGGCTTGCTCCAGCACGGCCCGGGCCTCGGGGGTGAGGCTGTAGCACTTGTCGTTGCCCAGGCTGATCACGCCTTCGGCGCACAGCCGCTTGAGCACCTCGCGCACACTGAGAAACGACAGAGGGATGTCCAACTGCTCCAGCTGCGCATGGATGCCGCGCACCCCGATGCTGCGTCCGTCGCGATCGGCGGTGTGCAGGGCATCGATGACTTTGAGGCGGATCAGGCTGGTACGCAGGCCAAAGGTTCGCAGCAATTCGCGGATCTGCTCGTTGCCGGCACGCACCTCGGCGCCGGCAACCGCTCTGGCCGCGGCCAGGCGAGGGCCGCTCTGCAACGCAGGTTGTGGGTTGTACATGTGAATGCTCCTTTTCGTGGGCTGTCCCGAAATCATGAGTGCCTCACTTGATAGGACGAATGAGGCGGGCAAAACCGCAGCCCTTGGCGAAAAAAATCGCTGCTTTGTGTTGAAGACGTCGCACTGGGTTGCCTTGCGTAAAATTTCCATCGGGCTGTTCGTCTGACCGGGATGACCCTTCCAATCCCAGGAGTGCCCGTGTCCATACCTCTGCGTCACCTGACCCACCTTGGTCTGGCAGCCGTGCTGCTCAGCTCAGGCCTTGCCGCGCAAGCCCTCGAAGCCACTGGCGAGGCGTCGGCGCAAATCCGCCGGACCACTTTTGGCGTCCCGCATATCCTGGCCAAGGACGAACGAGGCCTGGGGTATGGCATCGGCTATGCCTATGCCCAGGACAACCTTTGCCTGCTGGCCAACGAAGTGCTTACCGTCAATGGTGAGCGTGCGCGCTACTTCGGTACTCAGGGCAAGACGATCGAGCAGCGTGAGAACCTCGACAGCGATACGTTCTTCGCCTGGCTCAATACCGACTCGGCGGTCAACGCCTTCCTCCAGGCCCAGCCCGCGCCGGTGCGCCAACGGCTGGAGGGGTATGCCGTGGGCTACAACCGCGCCCTTGCCGAGCGCAAGGCCCAGGGGCTGCCGGTTGAATGCGGCGATGGTGACTGGGTGCGGCCGATCACCAGCCAGGACCTGGCCAAGCTCACCCGTCGGCTGTTGGTAGAGGGGGGCATCGGTCAATTTGTCGAGGCGCTGGTGGCGGCCACACCACCGCAGGCGGCCGCTCGGGTGGAGGGGCGGGACTTCAGCGCCGCTGTGGCGCGCCAGGCGCAGTTCGCCTCGGCCCGAGGCAGCAATGCGGTAGCGGTCGGCTCCGAGCGTTCCTCCACTGGCGGTG
Organism: Pseudomonas sp. PKS; assembly: GCF_051913525.1. Taxonomy (NCBI): domain Bacteria; kingdom Pseudomonadati; phylum Pseudomonadota; class Gammaproteobacteria; order Pseudomonadales; family Pseudomonadaceae; genus Pseudomonas; species Pseudomonas sp. PKS. The sequence continues at coordinate 9,585 of NZ_JBEGDO010000024.1, forward strand.
GCCTGTTGCTGGCCAATCCACACTTCCCGTGGGAGGGGGGCATGCGCTTTTATCAGATGCAACTGACCATCCCGGGGCAGTTGGATGTCATGGGAGCCGCGCTGCCGGGCTTGCCACTGATCAACATCGGCTTCAACCGCCGCCTGGCCTGGACTCACACGGTCGATACCTCCAAGCACTTCACCTTGTACCGCTTGCAACTCGACCCGAAGGACCCCACTCGCTATCTGCTCGATGGCAAGTCCGTGCCGCTGACCCGCCAGACCCTGAGCGTGACGGTCAAGGGTGAAGATGGCCAGCTGCAGCGCGTCCAGCGACAGGTCTATGCCTCGAGCTTCGGCCCGGTGGTGCAGTGGCCTGGCCGGCTGGACTGGGACCGGCAACACGCCTACAGCCTGCGCGATGCGAACCTGGAGAACACCCGGGTGTTGCAGCAGTGGGATGCGATCAACCGTGCCGACAGCCTGGACAGCCTCAAGCAGGCAGTGGGGCAGATTCAGGGCATTCCGTGGGTCAACACCCTGGCGGTCGATGCCGCAGGGCGTGCCGCGTATTTGAACCAGTCAGTGGTGCCCTATGTGGACCAGGCGCTGCTGACCCACTGTGGCGATCCGGCGGCAACCGAGCCACTGGTGGTGCTGGATGGCTCGCGCAGCGTGTGCCAATGGAAGAGCGATACGCAAGCGGCTCAGCCGGGTATCTTCCCGGCGCGGCGTCTGCCAAGCCTGGAGCGCCGCGACTTCGTGCAGAACTCCAACGACCCGGCCTGGCTGGCCAACCCTGCGCAACCGTTGACTGGTTACTCACCGTTGGTCAGCCGCGACGGCCTGCCGCTGGGCCTGCGCAGCCGTTTTGCCCTGCAACGCCTGCAAGGGCCCGGCAAACTCGGGATGGCCGAGCTGCAACGCATGGTGCTGGATGATGAGGTGTACGCCGCAAGCCTCGTGCTCCCGGACCTGCTGGCCTGGTGCCAGGCGGCGCCGGCCGATGTGCACGACGTATGCGCAAGTCTGGGCGCCTGGAATGGCAAGGCCGACCTGGAAAGCGGCGTGGGCCTGCTGCACTTTGCCAATATTGTCGAGGCGATGGCCGACCACCCTGAAAGCTGGCGTGTGGCCTTCGACCCGGCTGATCCGCAGCATACGCCGCGCGGGTTGGCGGTGGAGCAGGCGTCTGTGAGCAAGCGTGTACATGAAGCAGCGCTGGCTTCGCTGGCAAGGATGGGCGAGGCGGGTGTGAGTGCCGATCGCCAGTGGGGACAGATCCAGCAGGCGGCCGATGGCACACCCGTGCCGGGCGGGCCTCAGGAGCTTGGGGTGTACAACGCGATGTACAGCGTCCCTGCGGGTGCGGGCAGACAGCAGGTAGTCAGTGGCACCAGCTATCTGCAGTTGGTCAGCTTCACCCGGCAGGGGCCGCAGGCGTTTGGGTTGCTGGCGTTTTCGCAGTCAAGCGAGGCCGCATCGCCCTATGCCAGTGACCAGACCCGTGCGTTCTCTGCAAAGCAACTGGCGCCGATCCCGTTCACCGAGGCGCAGATCAAGGCTGATCCGCAGTATCGGCAGTATGTGATCCGCGAGGGGGACAAGGCGGTGGTGGCCGGCACAGGTCATTGAGCCAAGAAGGGGCGCTTTGCGCCCCAATCAAGGCAGCCCCGAATCAAGGGAAGTCGAACGGGGCCAGTTGGAAGCCCTGTTCGTCGACCTGCAATGCCCAGCCACGGCGGTCCCAGTCACCCAGCACGATGCGTCGGGCCGGCTGACCCTCGACCACCAGTTTGTGAAGCGCTGGCCGGTGGGTATGGCCGTGCACCAAGGTGCGCACGTCATGGGCTGCCATCACCTTGGGGACTTCCTCGGGCGTGACGTCGACGATCTCGGTGGACTTCATGCGTGTCTGCGACCGGCTTTCGCTGCGCAGCTTGCGTGCCAGCTTCTGCCGGGTGGACAGCGGCAGATGACGCAGGATCCACAGGCTCAGCGGGTTGCGCAGGTAGCGACGCAACTTCATGTAGGCCAGGTCGCGGGTACACAGGGTGTCGCCATGCATCAACAGCACCGGCTCGCCACCGAGTTGCACCACGCTGGGGTCGGCCAGCAGGGTGCAGCCTGCCGCTTCGCAGAAGGCCTGGCCGATGAGGAAGTCGCGGTTGCCGTGCATCAGGTAGATCGCCGTGCCGCTGTCGCTCAGCCGGCGCAGGGCTTGGCAGATCGACTGCTGGAAAGGCGTCATGGCATCGTCGCCGATCCAGGCTTCGAAGAAGTCGCCGAGGATGTACAGCGCCTTGGCATGCCGGGCACGGCCGTCGAGCAGATCAAGAAACGCCCGGGTTATGTCCGGGCGTTCTTCTTGCAGGTGCAGATCGGAGATCAGCAGGATCACTCAATGATCTCGGCTTTCTCGATGATCACGTCGTCCTTCGGCACGTCCTGGTGGCCGGCCTTGGAACCGGTGGAGACGCCTTTGATCGCGTCGACCACGTCACGGCCTTCGATCACTTCGCCGAATACGGCGTAGCCCCAGCCTTGGACGTTCTTGCCGCTGTGGTTGAGGAAATCGTTGTCGGCGACGTTGATGAAGAACTGCGCCGAGGCGGAGTGTGGCTCCATGGTGCGGGCCATGGCAATGCTGTACTTGGCGTTCTTCAGGCCGTTGTCGGCTTCGTTCTGGATCGGGGAACGGGTTGGCTTTTGCTTCATGCCCGCTTCGAAACCGCCGCCCTGGATCATGAAGTTGTTGATAACGCGGTGGAACACGGTGCCGTTGTAGTGACCGTCCTTGACGTACTGAACGAAGTTTTCGACGGTTTTCGGTGCCTTTTCGCCATCCAGTTGCAGGACGATGTCGCCGTGGTTGGTGCTCAGTTTGACTTTGGACATGCTGAATTCGCTCTTTAAAAGGCATTCGGGAAATGGGCTGCGCAGGGCGCGTACTGTCACCTGACGCAGGATCGGGCGACCGCGACACAAGGCGCGCGTCGGCCATTTTGCATGGCTTGCGACAAATCGCGCCAGTTTGTCGGTGCCCGGCTGTCAGCAGCTTGACTGCTTCGGCTATGATAGGCCCTTTGATTCAATCGGCCTACCCAGGCCGGATACCAGCATTCAAGGATCCTATGAGCAAGCCCACTGCCGAAAACGCGCCCAACGCCGCTGCCAAAGGCGCCCCCGCCGTCCCTGCAAACTTCCTGCGGCCGATCGTCCAGGCCGACCTGGACTCGGGCAAGCACAGCAGCATCGTCACCCGTTTCCCGCCGGAGCCCAATGGTTACCTGCACATCGGCCACGCCAAGTCGATTTGCGTGAACTTCGGGCTGGCCCAGGAGTTCGGTGGTGTCTGCCACCTGCGTTTCGACGACACCAACCCGGCCAAGGAAGACCAGGAGTACATCGACTCCATCCAGCGTGACGTCAAATGGCTGGGCTTCGAGTGGGCAGGCCCGGTGCGCTACGCTTCGGATTACTTCGACCAATTGCACGACTGGGCCGTGGACCTGATCAAGTCGGGCAACGCCTATGTCTGTGACCTCACCCCCGAGCAGGCCAAGGAATACCGCGGCAGCCTGACCGAGCCAGGCCGCAACAGCCCGTTCCGCGACCGCAGCGTCGAGGAAAACCTCGACCTGTTCGCGCGTATGAAGGCCGGTGAGTTCAAGGATGGCGAGCGTGTGCTGCGCGCCAAGATCGACATGGCGTCGCCTAACATGAACCTGCGCGACCCGATCCTGTACCGCATCCGTCATGCCCACCATCACCAGACCGGCGACAAGTGGTGCATCTACCCCAACTACGACTTCACCCACGGTCAGTCGGACGCCATCGAGGGCATCACCCATTCGATCTGCACCCTGGAGTTCGAAAGCCACCGTCCGTTGTACGACTGGTTCCTGGACAAACTGCCGGTTCCAGCGCGTCCGCGCCAGTACGAGTTCAGCCGCCTGAATCTCAACTACACCATCACTTCCAAGCGCAAGCTCAAGCAACTGGTTGACGAAAAGCATGTCGACGCCTGGGACGACCCGCGCATGTCGACCCTGTCGGGCTTCCGCCGCCGCGGCTACACGCCGGCCTCGATCCGCAACTTCTGCGAGATGATCGGCACCAACCGCTCCGACGGCGTGGTCGACATGTCCATGCTCGAGTTCAGCATCCGTGACGACCTCGACCGCACCGCGCCGCGAGCCATGTGCGTGCTGCGTCCGCTGAAGGTGGTCATCACCAACTACCCGGAAGGCAAGGTCGAGCAACTCGAGCTGCCGCGCCATCCGAAAGAAGACATGGGCGTGCGCGTGCTGCCGTTCTCCCGTGAGCTGTACATCGACCGCGACGACTTCATGGAAGAGCCGCCCAAGGGCTACAAGCGCCTGGAGCCTGCTGGCGAGGTGCGCCTGCGCGGCAGCTACGTGATCCGTGCCGACGAGGCCATCAAGGATTCGGACGGCAATGTCGTCGAGCTGCGCTGCTCGTATGATCCGGACACCCTGGGCAAGAACCCCGAAGGCCGCAAGGTCAAGGGCGTGATCCACTGGGTGCCGGCCGAAGGCAGTGTGGAATGCGAAGTGCGCCTGTACGACCGTCTGTTCCGTTCGCCGAACCCGGAGAAGACCGATGAGGGTGGCAGCTTCCTGGACAACATCAACCCGGATTCGCTGCAGGTGCTGACCGGCTGCCGTGCCGAGCCGTCGTTGGCCCAGGCCGCGCCTGAGGACCGCTTCCAGTTCGAGCGCGAAGGCTACTTCTGCGCCGACCTCAAGGACAGCCAGCCGGGCCGTCCGGTGTTCAACCGCACCGTCACCCTGCGTGACTCCTGGGGCAGCTAAGGAATCGCCGTGCTTACCATCTACAACACCCTGAGCAAGACCAAGGAAGCCTTCAAGCCCCTGGACGGCAACAAGGTGCGCATGTACGTGTGCGGCATGACCGTGTACGACTATTGCCACCTGGGCCACGGCCGCAGCATGGTCGCCTTCGACCTGATCACCCGTTGGCTGCGCAAGAGCGGCTACGAGCTGACCTATGTGCGCAACATTACCGACATCGACGACAAGATCATCAACCGCGCCAATGACAACGGCGAGCGCTTCGATGAGCTAACCGCGCGCATGATCGATGCCATGCACGAAGACGAGCGCCGTCTGAACATCCTGCCACCGGATCAGGAGCCCCGTGCCACCGACCATATCCCTGGCATGCACGCGATGATCCAGACCCTGATCGACAAGGGCTATGCCTACGCACCGGGCAATGGCGACGTGTACTACCGGGTCGGCAAGTTCGTCGGCTACGGCAAGCTGTCGCGGCGCAAGATCGAAGACCTGCGCATCGGCGCGCGGATCGAAGTGGGCGAGGCCAAGCAGGACCCGCTGGACTTCGTCCTGTGGAAAGCCGCCAAACCGGGCGAGCCGAGCTGGGAGTCGCCATGGGGCCCGGGCCGTCCGGGCTGGCACATCGAGTGCTCGGTGATGTCCACTTGCTGCCTGGGCGAGAGCTTCGACATCCACGGCGGCGGCAGCGACCTGGAGTTCCCGCACCACGAGAACGAGATCGCCCAGAGCGAGGCGGCCACCGGCAAGCCTTACGCCAATGCCTGGATGCACTGCGGCATGATCCGTATCAACGGCGAGAAAATGTCCAAGTCGTTGAACAACTTCTTCACCATCCGCGATGTGCTCGACAAGTATCACCCTGAGGTGGTGCGCTACCTGCTGGTGGCCAGCCACTATCGCAGTGCCATCAACTACTCCGAGGACAGCCTGCGTGAGTCCAAGGGTGCCTTGGAACGCTTCTACCACGCGCTGCGCGGTCTGCCGCGTGTCGAAGCCAAGGGGGGCGAGGAGTTCGTCGAGCGTTTCAGCGTGGCGATGAACGACGATTTCGGTACGCCGGAGGCCTGCGCCGTGCTGTTCGACCTGGTGCGCGAGATCAACCGCCTGCGTGACAGCGACCCTGAGGCCGCTGCCGGTCTTGCGGGTCGTCTGCGTGAGCTGGGAGATGTGCTGGGTGTACTGCAACTGGACGCCGACGATTTCCTGCGTGCCGGTGCCGAGGGCAAGGTCGACGCCGCTGAAGTGGAAGCGCTGATCCAGGCGCGCTTGCAGGCGCGTGCGGACAAGAACTGGGCCGAGTCCGACCGTATCCGTGACCAGCTGACCGCCATGGGCGTGGTCCTGGAAGACGGCAAGGGTGGTACCACCTGGCGCTTGGCCGACTGATCGATGTGCTGATTGGGGCTGCTTTTGCAGCCTTTCGCGAGTCAACCCGCGAAGGGCCGCAAGGCGGCCCCAGTTGTTACTTGGCTAGCCCCGCCAATGGGCAATGCAGCATCAGCTTCGCCCCTCCCAGCTCGCTGCTTCCCACCTCCAGCCGGAACCCATGCAGGTCGACGATCGCCGCGACGATCGACAGCCCCAGTCCGAACCCCGGATGGCGATGGCCTTCCTCGCTGCGATAGAAACGCTTCAACACCGCCGCACGCTCTTGCTCCGGAATCCCCGGCCCGCTGTCCTCGACGGCGATGTACAGGCCGCTGGCATACTCACGCGCCTGGATCCGTACCTGCCCACCCTCCGGTGTGAACTTGATGCCGTTACCCACCAGATTGGCCAGCGCCTCGAACAGCAGTTCCCGGTCCCCGTGCAGCGCTGGCAGCTGCGCGGGCTGTTCCAGGGTCAGGCGGATGCCACCATCTTCGGCCAGCGGCAGGTAGAAGTCGTACAGCTCCAGCAGCAAGGCGTGGGGATCGAGCTCGACGAACCCGGCGCGGCGCTGACGGTCCTCCAGCTCGCTGATGCGCAAAAGGCCGCGAAAGCGCGCCATCAGCGTGTCGGTCTCGGCAATCGCCTGCTCCAGGGCCTGGGCCTCGGGCGCGTTGTCACCGCCTTGCTGGCGGATCCGGTAAAGCTGCGCACGCAGGCGAGTGAGGGGCGTGCGCAGGTCATGGGCGATGTTGTCACAGACGCCTTTGACCTCGTGCATCAGCCGTTCGATGCGGTCGAGCATGGCATTGACGATGGCCGCCAGCATGTCCAGCTCGTCACGCCGCGCCGAAAGCGGCAGGCGATGGGTGAGGTCGCCCGCAACAATCAACTCGGCTTGGGCCTGGATTGCCCGGATACGCTTGAGTGGCCGCCTGCGCAGCAGGTACCAACCTGCGAAACCGGGGATCAAGGTCAGGGAGATGCCCCAGAGCAAGGCATGCAGGATGATCCGTGTGACCACGAATAGCGAGCCGTTGTCGCGGACCAGCACCAGCCAGCGACCATCCTTGATGTGGATCGCCACGGCGTCGCAGCTGTCGCGGGGCAGGAGTGGGTCGTCGGCATCCAGGCATCGCTTGAGTTCGTGGACTTCGCCATCGAGCCCGAGCTCCGGCGGGATGAAGCGCACGCGTCCGCCAATGGGGTTGAGCTGGGCGTCGAACAGGCCGTAGGCGTCGAAACCGCGCTCCTCGAACGCCTGGCTTGCGATCAGCGCGTCGTCGAGCTGTTTGCCGCTCATGTGGGAGAACAGGTGCTGGCGTTGCAGCATGGAATGGCGGGTGAGCTTGTTCAGGTAGCTGGAGACCTCGAAGTACAGCACCCCCATGAGGATGCTGCTCCAGGCCACGAACAGGAAGCTGTACAGCGCCAGCAGGCGGCTGGTCGAGGAACTCCAGCCCTTAGACGGGTTCGGCAATGGCATAGCCGGAGCCCCGCACGGTACGGATGAGCGGGTTCTGGCCAGGCGGGTCGATCTTCTTGCGCAGGCGACCGATGTGCACGTCGATCAGGTTGGTGCCAGGGTCGAAGTGGTAGCCCCAGACTTCTTCGAAGATCATCATCCGGGTGATGACCTGTCCGGCATGGCGCATCAGGTATTCCAGCAGCTTGTATTCAGTCGGTAGCAGGTTGAGGGTCTGCTCGCCGCGGCGTGCTTCGTGGCTGATCAGGTCCAGCTCGAGGTCGGCGACCTGCAGGCGGGTCTGGGTCATAGGCACGCTGTTGCGGCGCAGCAGCACCTCGACCCGTGCGGCCATCTCGTCGGAGGCGAACGGCTTGGTCAGGTAGTCGTCGCCGCCGGCGCGCAAGCCGCGCACGCGCTCATCGACATCGGAGAGGGCGCTGATCATCAGGATGGGGGTGGCGATCTTGAGGTTGCGCAGGGTGGTGACGATGGTCAAACCATCGACCTCGGGCAACATGCGATCGAGGGTGATCAGGTCGTAGCCACCACCGATGGCCTTGGACAGGCCTTCCCGGCCATTGTCGGCCCAGTCCACTTCCAGGCCATGGCTGGACAGTTCGGCGACGATCTCCTGGGCGGTGACGGCGTCGTCTTCGATGGTCAGTACGCGGGGCATGCTAGTACCTGGGCAGCGATTGGAGACTTGATTGTGCCAAAGAATAGACACTGCGCGATTTAAGAAAAATTCATCTGCTGCATCAAGACCTGATCGGCCTGTGTCTACGGGGCCGAGATCACCCTTGGACCTTCGGTGAATGGGCGGGTGCATTCGCGGGTAAACAAGGGAATGGCCAATGAAAAACGGGGCATGCCATTGCTGGCATGCCCCGTTTTCAGGGGAGGACGGAGCCTCAGGCGACCTTGACGATCCAGCCGGCTGGCGCTTCGACGTCGCCGCTCTGGATGCCGGTCAGCTCGTTGTAGAGCTTCTGGGTGACCGGGCCGACCTTCTCCAGGTCATGGAAGACGTGCAGCTTGCCGTTGTACTCGATGCCGCCGATCGGCGTGATGACAGCGGCGGTACCGCAGGCGCCGGCTTCGACGAAGCGATCGAGGTTGTTGATCTCGACGTCACCTTCGACCACTTTCAGGCCCAGGCGCGAGGCGGCCAGTTCCATCAGCGACAGACGGGTGATGCCCGGCAGGACGGAGGCCGATTTCGGGGTGACGAACTCGTTGTCCTTGGTGATGCCGAAGAAGTTGGCCGAACCGACTTCCTCGATCTTGCTGTGGGTCAGCGGGTCCAGGTAGATGGCATCGGCGAAGTTGTTCTTCTTCGCTTCGGCGCCTGGCATCAGGCTGGCCGCATAGTTGCCACCGACTTTGGCGGCGCCGGTGCCTTGCGGGGCGGCGCGGTCATAGCTGGAGATCGTGAAGTTGTGCGGTTTCATGCCGCCCTTGAAGTACGAGCCGACCGGGATGGCGAAGATCGAGAAGATGAACTCCGGCGCGGTGCGCACGCCGATGTTGTCGCCGGTGCCGATGACGAACGGACGCAGGTAAAGGGCGCCTTTGCCGTGCGGAGGCACGAAGCGCTCGTTGGCCTTGACCACTTGCTTGCAGGCCTCGATGAACACATCGGTCGGCACTTGCGGCATCAGCAGGCGGGCGCAGCTGCGCTGCATGCGGGCGGCGTTCTGGTCAGGGCGGAACAGATTGATCGAGCCGTCCTTGCAACGATAGGCCTTCAGGCCTTCGAAGCATTGCTGGCCATAGTGCAGGGCGGTGGAGCCTTCACTGATGTGCAGCACGTTGTCTTCGGTCAGGGTGCCTTTGTCCCACTCGCCGTTGCGCCATACGGACAGGTAGCGCTTGTCGGTCTTGATATAGTCGAAGCCCAGCTTGTCCCAGTTAATGCTCTCGTTACTCATGACACCCTCTTGTAATGCCTAGGGCCTGATCGCTCAGGCTGCTTTTATATGCGCACCTCGCCACGATAATACATCCGCCGCGGATCCGAAACGTCCAGTCATGAATTGCCCAGACGGGCGACCGGCTGGTCAGCCCTTGCGAAGACGCGGTGCGCTGAATCTTTTCATTCAGCCTCAAGCGAAGAGTTGGCCCGTTACCTGCTATGTCCCTGCCAAAGAATTTGATCAAGTGGTCAGGCCTGCAGGGCGCCCAGCGCTGCATCTGACCCGCGTCGCGGCCACAAGGCCGTGTGTTTTCGGGGGCTGGTGGATGTCGTTGGCGCAGCGCAAGGAACAACTCGAACAGCAACCCGGCTGGAGCGCCTGCCTTCAACTGCGCTTCACCCAGTGCGAAGGGGTGACCCGCCTTGGTGCGCGACGGCACTTCGGTCCTCTTTTGGTGCAGCGTCCGTTCCATCCCGAAGGTGCACCCTGTCATGTCTATGTCCTGCATCCGCCAGGTGGCATCGTCGCCGGTGACCGGCTGGAGTTGGAGGTTCATCTAGAGCCTGGCAGCCACGCACTGCTGACCATGCCGGGGGCGAGCAAGTTCTACCGCAGCATCGGGCCTACAGCACGGCTCACGCAGCGGTTCCACCTCGCGGCGGGCAGCACGCTGGAATGGCTGCCCCAGGACAGCATCTTCTTCAACGGCGCGCGTGCCAGGCTGGACAGCCGCTTCACGCTCGAGCCCGGTGCCCGGTTGTTGGCCTGGGAGACCCTGTGCCTGGGGCGACCGGTCATGGGCGAACGCTTCGATCAAGGCGCACTCGACAGCAGCCTGCGCATCGAGCTGGCAGACGACCCTGGGCTGCAGGAGCGTTTGCGCATCGAAGGCGGGGGCTTGGACAAGCTTGGCGGCCACCCCCTTGTCGCCACGTTTTGCGCAGCACCCGCCGACCCGGCCCTGCTCGAGCGCGTGCGCCAGGCACTGGAGGGCTTGGGCAATCCTGCTGGCGCTACCTTGCTGGGGCCCTTGCTGGTGATCCGCCTGCTCGACCATGACAACCAACACCTGCAATCCACCCTGCAGCGCCTCTGGCACCTGCTGCGTCCGGCTGTCCTGGGCCTGGCGCCGTGCCCGCCGCGCATCTGGGCCACCTGAGAGAGAGGCCATGGAGCTGACCCCAAGAGAGAAAGACAAACTGCTGTTGTTCACCGCAGCGTTGCTGGCCGAGCGGCGGCTGGCCCGTGGCTTGAGGCTCAACTACCCGGAGGCGGTGGCGCTGATCAGCGCCGCTGTGCTCGAAGGTGCCCGTGATGGGCGCAGTGTCGCCGAGCTGATGAGCCTGGGACGTGAGGTACTGGGACGAGCGCAGGTGATGGAGGGCGTGGCCGAGATGCTCCATGACGTTCAGGTCGAGGCGACCTTTCCCGACGGCACCAAGCTGGTGACCGTGCATGACCCCATCGTCTGAGGAGCCGAGCATGATCCCCGGAGAAATCCAGGTCGCCGACGGCGACATCGAACTCAACAAGGGCCGCCCGACTGTCAGCGTCAGTGTGGCCAACCACGGCGACCGCCCGGTGCAGGTCGGATCGCACTATCACTTCTACGAGGTCAACGATTGCCTGGTCTTCGAGCGTGAGGTGGCCCGGGGCTATCGCTTGGACATTCCGGCCGGCACTGCGGTGCGCTTCGAACCCGGGCAGGCCCGCACCGTGCAGTTGGTGGCCTATGCCGGCAAGCGGGAGGTGTACGGCTTCCAGGGCAAGGTCATGGGCGCACTGGAGGGTAGGGCATGAGTCGGATATCCCGGCAGGCCTATGCCGACATGTTCGGTCCGACGGTCGGCGACCGTGTACGCCTGGCCGATACCGCCCTGTGGGTCGAGGTGGAAAAAGACTTCACGGTCTATGGCGAGGAGGTCAAGTTCGGTGGCGGCAAGGTGATCCGCGACGGCATGGGCCAGGGCCAGATGCTCGCCGCCGAGGCGATGGACCTGGTGCTGACCAACGCCTTGATCATCGACCACTGGGGCATCGTCAAGGCCGATATCGGCGTGCGTCATGGGCGTATCGCCGCGATCGGCAAGGCGGGCAATCCTGATGTCCAGCCGGGGGTCACCGTCCCCGTCGGGCCGGGCACTGAAGTGATTGCCGCCGAGGGCAAGATCGTCACTGCCGGCGGCATCGACTCGCACATCCACTTCATCTGCCCGCAACAGGTGGAGGAGGCCTTGACCAGCGGCGTCACCACGTTCATTGGGGGCGGCACCGGGCCGGCCACCGGCACCAATGCCACCACCTGCACGCCCGGCCCCTGGTACTTGGCGCGCATGCTCCAGGCCGCCGACAGCCTGCCGATCAACATCGGCCTGCTGGGCAAAGGCAATGCTTCGCGGCCCGAAGCCTTGCAGGAGCAGATCGCCGCCGGAGCGGTGGGCCTGAAGCTGCACGAAGACTGGGGCTCCACGCCGGCTGCCATCGACTGCTGCCTGGGCGTGGCCGAGGCGCTGGACATCCAGGTGGCGATCCACACCGACACGCTCAATGAGTCCGGGTGTATCGAAGACACCCTGGCCGCCATCGGTGATCGCACTATCCACACCTTCCACACCGAAGGTGCCGGTGGCGGTCATGCGCCGGACATCATCCGCGCAGCCGGGCAGGCCAATGTATTGCCATCTTCGACCAACCCGACGCTGCCCTATACAGTGAACACCGTCGACGAACACCTGGACATGCTCATGGTCTGCCATCACCTGGACCCGAGCATTGCCGAGGACGTGGCCTTCGCCGAGTCGCGCATACGCCGCGAGACCATTGCCGCCGAGGATATCCTCCACGACATGGGGGCTTTCGCGATGACCTCTTCGGACTCCCAGGCCATGGGGCGGGTGGGCGAGGTGGTGCTGCGCACCTGGCAGGTGGCGCACCAGATGAAGCTACGCCGCGGGCCGCTGTCGCCTGACAGCGATTACAGCGACAACTTCCGGGTCAAACGCTACATCGCCAAGTACACCCTCAACCCGGCCCTGACCCATGGTATCGCCCATGAGGTGGGATCGGTGGAGGTGGGCAAGCTTGCTGACTTGGTGCTCTGGTCGCCGGCCTTCTTCGCCGTCAAGCCAGCCCTGGTGCTCAAGGGCGGAATGATCGTCACGGCGCCCATGGGCGATATCAATGGCTCGATTCCCACGCCGCAACCTGTGCATTACCGGCCGATGTTCGGCGCCCTCGGTGCGGCCCGGCACGCCACACGCATGACCTTCCTGCCGCAATTGGCCATGGACGGGGGCTTGGCCGAGACGCTTGGCCTGCGCAGTCTGATCGGTGTGGCCCGCGGCTGTCGGCGGGTACGCAAGGCCGACATGGTCCACAACAGCCTGCAACCGCTTATCGAGGTGGATGCCCAGACCTATCAGGTGCGCGCCGACGGCGAGCTGCTGGTGTGCGAACCGGCCCGCGAACTCCCGTTGGCCCAGCGTTATTTTCTGTTCTGAGGAAAACCCATGATTGTCCTGACCCGTCGACTCAACGAAGCCGGCGTTGTGACCGGCACCGTTACCCTGGACGTGGATAGCCGCATCAAAAGCCGCCTGCGTATCACCTTGGACGACGGCCGTGAGGCAGGCCTGATGCTTGAGCGCGGTCACCTGCTGCGAGGCGGCGAGCTGCTCGGTGATGCCGAAGGTCGCCATGTGGTGCGGGTGCTTGCCGCGCCCGAGCAGGTATCTACGGTGCGTTGCTCCGACCCGCTGCTGCTGGCCCGCGCGGCCTACCACCTGGGCAACCGCCATGTGCCGTTGCAGATCGAACCTGGCCTGCTGCGTTTCCAGCACGACCATGTCCTGGACGAGATGCTACGCGGCCTGGGCTTGAGCGTGGTGACCGAGCGGGCACCTTTCGAACCCGAAGCCGGGGCCTACCAGAGCGCGCCCCATCATCACGGCCACGACCATCAGTTCGTGCGCCTGCCTGCCCATTGCTGAGCCATCCTGGGAGTTTTCAATGAAAAAGACGTTAGCCGTTGTCCTGCTGCTGGTGGCCCTGCCGGCCTTCGCCCACCCTGGCCACGACGGCAGCCCTTTGCGCGACGGCCTGTTGCATCCACTGACCGGCCTCGATCATTTGCTGATGTTGCTGGGGACCGGTGTGCTGGCGGCCTTGACGCGCCGAAGCCTGGCCCTGCCGCTGGCTACCTTGACGGCGATGGTCGGTGGTGCGGTGTGCGGGCATCTGTTCGGTGACGTGCCGGGCATGGAGGCGATGATCGTCGTGTCGATAGGGGTGATCGCGGGCGCCTTGCTGCTGCCCAGTCGGCAAAGGCTGCTGGCAGTGATCATGCCGATGTTCGCGCTGTTCCATGGCTGGGCCCATGGCGTGGAGGCGACTCCCAGCGCGTTCTGGCTGTTCGGTTCAGGTTTCGTCCTTGTCAGTGCGCTGCTGCTGGCAGTGGGCTTTGCCGTGGGTTGCCTGCTGCGTCGTCACTCGGGCCTGCAGAAGGCCGTCGGTGGCGGGATGCTGGCGGGGGCGGCCTTGGTGCTGGCCGGTTGATGGACGTCGACCTGGCGCTGCTGCGCTTACTGCAACTGGCCAGTCCAGGCCTGCCCGTGGGCGGTTTCACCTACTCCCAGGGGTTGGAATGGGCCGTGGAGGCCGGTTGGGTGCGCGACGTTGCAACCTTCGCGGCCTGGCAGCGCGAGCAATTGAACGACACCCTCGGCTACCTCGATTGGCCAGTATTGGCACGGCTCTATCACGCCTGCCAGGCCGATGATGCCGGCGCGTTCGCGCGTTGGAGCCGCTTCGTGCTGGCCAACCGCGAGACTGCCGAGTTGCGGCTGGAAGAACAGCAGCGTGGCAGTGCGCTGGCGCGTCTGCTCGATGGCTGGCAGCTGGGGCAGGCCCCGGACTGGCGGGGCAGCCTCGAACTGAGCCAACTGAGCGGCATGGCCTGGCTTGGCGCGCATTGGTCCATCCCGTTGCGTCAGTTGGCCTTGGGCCACGGCTTTGCCTGGCTCGAAAGCGCGGTGATGGCCGGTGTCAAGCTGGTGCCGTTCGGCCAGCAGGCCGCCCAGACGCTGCTGCGTGACCTGGGGGCGGCGCTGCCTGCTGTGCTCGACCGCGCACTGGCGCTGGACGATGACCAGCTCGGCGGCAGCCTGCCTTTGCTCGCCATTGCCTCGTCCCGTCACGAAACCCAATACACCCGTTTGTTCCGTTCTTGAGGGAGACCTTCATGCAAAATCATCAAAACCCCCTGCGCGTCGGCGTCGGCGGGCCGGTCGGCTCTGGCAAGACCGCATTGCTCGAAGCCCTATGCAAAGCCATGCGCGATCACTACCAACTCGCGGTCGTGACCAACGACATCTACACCAAGGAGGATCAGCGCATTCTCACCGAGGCCGGCGCCCTGGAGCCTGAGCGTATCGTCGGGGTGGAAACCGGTGGCTGTCCGCATACGGCGATTCGCGAAGACGCCTCGATGAACCTGGCTGCCGTGGAAGCACTGGCGCGCAAGTTTGGCAACCTCGATGTGATTTTCGTCGAAAGCGGAGGCGACAACCTCAGTGCGACGTTCAGTCCCGAGCTCGCTGACCTGACGATTTATGTCATCGATGTCGCTGAAGGCGAGAAGATTCCCCGCAAAGGGGGACCAGGCATCACCAAGTCGGATTTTCTGGTGATCAACAAGACTGATCTGGCGCCTTATGTCGGCGCCTCGCTGGAGGTGATGGAGCGCGATACCCGACGCATGCGCCCCGAGCGGCCGTGGACTTTCAGCAATCTTAAGAAGGGGGAGGGGTTGCAGGCGGTGGTCGATTTCATCGTAGAGCGTGGGATGTTGGGAGGTGATGCGCCTTGAGTGGGGCTCAACGGTCGAACGAGGCTGGGTGAAGGATGAATGCTCCAACTGATCTCGTGGCTAATTCGCCGATTCGGTGCAGTCGGTGGTATGAAAAATCTGAGCGATATCTTGAAGGCAGCCGTAGGGCGGAGTTCGAGCGCACCCTCAATCCAGCAGGATGACCGGGAGTATTTCCCGATGGTGGACGGATCATTGCCGGGCGAAAGTGAGGGCGTGGCGGACAAGGTCCCTCACCGGTCTGCAGGGGGTTGAAACGATTCACCTGCTCCATTCAAGCCAGAAATACTCGAGAAAACGATATGAAAAAAAATGCTCTAATCGCGCTGTTGTTCACCGCCGGCCTGGCCCAGTTCGCCCACAGCACCGAGTCCGCTTCCAGGGCTTCTGCGCCGTCTCCATTTGCCCAGACCGGCGCCATCGTCGGCGATACCCTGCTCAGCTACTGGGAGTTTCAACCCGAGTGCCCGGAGGGCACGGGCTGGACCGAAGTCGGGCACTGCCAGCCTTACTGGGACTTCGACTGATCCTCCAGACCTCAAGCGGCTCAGAGGCCTTTGCGTGCGTCGCTCGGATGACCCTGCAATGAGCCTTCGAGCTTGAGCGTCGCGCCATCGACCAGGGTCAACACCAGATCCTCGATGGTGCCGGCCAGTTGATCCGCAAAGATCGGCTGGCCATCCGGGTCGACGTCGTCGTAATAGAACCGGATACCCTCCAACCAGCCGACCGCGATGTTGAGGTCGGTGTCGAGATAGTACTTGCCATCGAGGAAGAAACCTGAGAATTGCCAGGTGCGCTCCTCGTTGTCGACGGTATAGCGTTCGCCCGGTTGCATGCCGGTTGCAGGATCGAGCATGGTGCGGCCCTCCTTGAGTGGATGCAGGGTAGAAAACGCAAGCCCCGTAGAGGTTCCTTACACAAGACAGAAGCACTTCTGACTGTGATCGGATGGAATCGCTGGCAGCGTATGCAGTCCACCTGTCAGGTGGCGCGTCCTGCATGTACGACGCCCGTTGTTCCAAACCAAGGAGAAATCGCATGAAAGCACTGGTAATGACCGCCTTGCTGGTCACTGCCGGCCTTGTCCAGGCCGACCAAAAGGTGGAATTGAAGCTTGCCGGCCCGGATGGCCCCGGCAAGTCGATCGGGATGGTCACCTTCGCGCAGACCCCTTATGGGGCGCTGCTCACCCCGGATCTTGCCGACCTGCCGCCCGGTGTGCACGGCTTCCACCTGCACCAGCGCCCGTCGTGCGACCCGGTCGAGGAGCACGGCAAGCCCGTGCCGGCCGGCGCCGCTGGAGGCCACTGGGACCCGGCGGCGACCAACGCTCACAAGGGCCCGTATGACGCAGGCGGCCATCGCGGCGACCTGCCGGCGTTGTACGTCGGTGCCGACGGCCAGGCCACGACTCCGGTGCTGGCGCCCCGGCTCAAGGTGGAGGATTTCAAGGGGCATGCCCTGATGGTGCATGCCGGGGGCGACAACCACAGCGACCATCCTGAAAAACTGGGCGGTGGCGGAGCCCGGGTCGCGTGCGGGGTGGTGCAGTAAGCACATTCCGGGTGTACGCAATGTGACATCGCAACCGCCTTGAACAGTCAGGGCGTTCGGATGCCGGGGCCGCTATGCGGCCCTTTCGCGTGTAAACCGGCTTCCACAGGCACAGCGCTGAAACTCACGGCTGCGCTCGTGCCATGAAAAATATCTTCAGCCCATAGGCAAATCCTTGCTTACCGAGGCGCCTGTGGGGCCAGCGCTAAGGTAAGGTGGCAGGAAAAATCCGGTGCGCCGCGCGCGGCGTCAGAGAGGTGCCTGTGGCTTCCTATACCTTGCGTCAACTCAAGTATTTCGTCACCACGGTGGAGGCCGGTAGTGTTGCCGAGGCATCGCGCCAGTTGTATATCGCGCAGCCCTCAATCTCCACGGCCATCAAAAGTCTGGAAGAGAGCTTCGGCGTCCAGCTGTTCATCCGCCATCATGCTCAGGGTGTTTCGCTGACCCCCAGTGGCAAGCGCTTCTATGCCAAGACCAAGGCCTTGCTGCAGATGACCCACGAGTTCGAACAGAACGCTTTGGCCGACAACGACACCGTGGCCGGGCAGATCGATATCGGCTGCTTCGAGACGGTGGCGCCGCTGTACTTGCCCAGGTTGATCGCAGGCTTTCGTGAGCGTTATCCGGGCGTTGACATCCGTCTGCGCGATGGCGAGCAGCAGGACCTGATCCAGGGCCTGACCGCCGGCACATTCGATCTGGCCTTTCTCTACGACCATGACCTGGACGGCACCATCGAGGCCGAACCCTTGATGCCGCCGCAAAAGCCCTACGTGTTGCTTCCTGAGAAGCACCGCTTCGCAGGTCAGGCTCAGGTGTCACTGCGTGACTTGTGCCCGGAGCCGATGATCCTGCTCGACGTCGCGCCGAGCCGCACCTATTTCGTCAGCCTGTTCAATGAGATGGGCCTGACACCGAACATTGTCTTCAGTTCGCCATCGATCGAGATGGTGCGGGGGATGGTTGGGCAGGGTTTCGGGTTTTCGTTGCTGGTGACCCGGCCACATTCCGAATACACCTACGATGGACAGCGGCTGGTGACGCTGGACATCGCCGAGCCGGTGGCCCTGTCGGGGCTGGCGGCGGCGCGGTTGAAGCGGGTCCAACTCACCAAACCTGCACAGTTGTTCGTCGAATTCTGCCGGGAGGAGCTGGCCAAGCTATGAACTTCCATGAGCCCTGAACGGGCAAGCCCGCTCCCCCAAGGCCTTGTCGCCCAAGTGGGAGCGGGCTTGCCCGCGAAGGGGCTGCAAAGCAACCCCGCAAACGCCAGGATGTTACGCCTGGTCAGGCACCACGGCGATCACATCGATCTCCATCAGCCATTCAGCCTGGGCCAGGCCCGCCACCACCAGCCCGGTGGAGATCGGGAATACGCCCTTGAGCCATTTGCCGACTTCCTGATACACCGGCTCACGGAAGCGGGGGTCGGTGATGTAGGTGGTGGTCTTGACGATGTGCGACATGTCCGAACCGGCTTCCTCAAGCAACTGCTTGACGTTCTTCATTGCCTGCTCGGCTTGGGCACGAGGATCGCCCAGGCCTACGAGGCGACCTTCGAAGTCGGTACCGACCTGGCCGCGCACATAGATCGTGTTGCCGGCGCGTACTGCCTGGCAGAGGTCGTTGTCCAGCGACTGATTGGGGTAGGTCGCCTTGGTGTTGAACATGCGGATACGGGTATGGGTAGGCATCAGTGCGCTCCGAGGGTGCTGACTTTCTGGATCGAGGTGGGGGACTGCTCGGCATCCGCTTCACGCTGCTCGCGATCACGGTAGGCCAGGTAAGTGCGTTGGGTGGCGATATGGCCGGCCACATGCTTGGCGTCGTGCCAGACGCCCCAGATGAACGACGAGCCGCGGCGCGACAGCCAAGGGAGGCCGAGGAAGTACACACCTGGCTCGCGGGACACACCGCGTTGGTGCTGCGGCTTGCCGTTGGCATCGAAGGTGTCGACCTGCAGCCAGCTGAAATCCACGCCGTAGCCGGTGGCCCAGATGATGGTGTTGACGCCGGCTTTGGCCAGGTCGAGCTCGCGCAGCGGATGGCTGACGCACTCAGGGTCAGGCAGGCGCTTGCGGGCTTCTGGCTCCTGCGGCAGGTCCAGGCCGTTGCGCTCGATGTAGGCATCGGCGGCATCCAGCAGGGCCAGGTAGTTCTCGTCGCCACGGCGGATGTTGTCGGCAAGGTCGTCCTGGAAGCGCACCACACCGTTCTCGAACGACTGGGTCAGGCCGACCAGGGTCATGCCTTGGTGGGCGAGGGCGCGGAAGTCCACGGTATGGCCACCGCGGGCACCACTGACGGCGATGGTCACGTGTTCGCGGCCCGGTTTGGCGATCTCGGCGTCCCATTCGCCCAGCACACCCAGCCACCAGCAGAAGTCGCGGTTGCGGTAGGCCCGTGGCGGACGGTCATGGGCGCCGACCGAAAGGTACACCTGGCGCCCGGCGCGCATCAGCTCTTCGGCGATCTGCACGCCGGAGGAGCCGGCGCCCACCACCAGCACAGCGCCTTCGGGCAGTTGCTCGGGGTTGTAGTAGGCGGCCGAGTGAATCTGGTGCAGGCGTTCGTCCTTCGGGGCGATGGCCGGAATTACCGGACGCTGGAAAGGACCGGTGGCGGCCACTACGCGGTTGGCGCGGATCACGCCTTCGTTGGTTTCGATGGTGAAGCCTGGGCAGTCGGCGTTGCGTACTACCTTCTTCACTTCAATGCCGGTCCGTACGGGCAGGTTGTACTTGCGCACGTAGGTCTCGAAGTAGTCGGCGACCTGGTCCTTGCCGGCGAAGGCATCCGGGTCGAGGTCGAATTCCAAGCCCGGGAAGCGGTCGTGCCAGACCGGGCCGTTGGCCACCAACGAATCCCAGCGTCCGGTGCGCCAGGCCTCGGCGATGCGCTTGCGCTCCAGCACCAGGTGCGGCACGCCGAGTTTGCTCAGGTGTTCGCTCATGGCCACGCCAGCCTGGCCGGCGCCGACCACGAGAGTGTCGATTTCGATGTTGTTCAATGTCATGTCTGAGCCCTTCTTGGAAGGCGGTTTTATTCAGGTCGGTGGGGTACCGCCTTTGCCTGGGGCCAGACTAGGGATGTGCTTTGCAACGCGAAAATATTATTTAGCTAATGATTGCCTATAAATTACCGAAGGCCTTGATCGGCGCGGCGTTGAGCTATGTTTTCTGTTTATTTAAGTGCCATTTTTATTGATGTTTTATGGCCTTAGTTTTTTCCTTTTCTGGTCCTAGGAAAAAGTTGGTTTCGTGGGTCAATGGCTTCTGCCCAGAATGCTCCCATTCGCGCGAAAAGTTGTTTTCGCTGTGCATTGGACAGACCCTCAGGAGCCACAGAACATGACCTTTTCCATCATCGGCCGTTGCCAGGAAACCGGCCAGCTCGGTATCGCCATCAGTTCATCCAGCATCGCGGTAGGCGCGCGTTGTCCTTGGGTACGTGCAGGTGTCGGCGCGGTGGCCACGCAGAACATCACCTTGCCCGCGTTGGGCCCGCAAATACTCGATGCCCTGGAGCAAGGGCAACTGCCGGCGGCGGCGCTGGATCGTGTGCTCACGGCCAATGGCTGGAGCGAGTACCGCCAGGTGACGGTGATCGACAGCAAGGGGCAGGTGGCATTGTTCACTGGCAAGGAAGCACTTGGCGTGCACAACGCAGTGGCTGGCGAGCAGTGCGCGGCAGCAGGCAACCTGTTGTCCTCGATCCAGGTGATCGAGGCCATGGTCGCGGCCTTCGAGCAAACGGCCGGGCACTTGGCTGATCGTCTGCTGGCGGCGATGCACGCGGCCATGGCCGCCGGTGGCGAGGCGGGGCCTGTGCATTCGGCTGCGATGAAGATTGCCGGTGAGCTGACCTGGCCGCTGGTGGACCTGCGGGTGGACTGGGCGGACGAGGATCCTATCGGCGCCCTGGATAAACTGTGGCAGGACTACCGCCCCCAGATGCAGGACTACGTGACGCGCGCGTTGAACCCAACCGCCGCGCCAAGTTATGGGGTGCCTGGCGATGAGTGAGTCGAGCAGTCGTGAACTGCTGGCCCGGCTGGTGGGGTTTGCCACCGTTAGCCGCGAGTCCAACCTGGAGCTGATCGGCTTCATTCGTGATTACCTGGCCGGGCTGGGTGTGGACTCTGAGCTGTTCCACAACGAAGAGGGCACCAAGGCCAACCTGTTCGCCACCATTGGTCCCTCGGACCGTGGTGGGGTGGTGTTGTCCGGCCACACCGACGTGGTGCCGGTCGATGGCCAGGCCTGGACCGTCGAGCCTTTCGCGTTAAGCGAACGTGACGGGCGTCTTTACGGGCGCGGTACGGCGGACATGAAAGGCTTCATCGCTTCGGTGCTGGCGGCGGTGCCGGCGTTTCTCGCGCAGCCGTTGAAATGGCCGGTGCATCTGGCGTTTTCCTACGATGAGGAGGTCGGCTGCCTAGGCGTGCGCTCTATGCTGGCTGCCCTTGAGCAACGTCCCCACAAACCGCGCCTGTGCCTGATCGGCGAGCCTACCGAGCTCAAGCCAGTGCTGGGCCACAAAGGCAAGTTGGCCATGCGTTGCCAGGTGCACGGCGCCGCGTGCCATTCGGCGTACGCGCCCTATGGGGTCAATGCGATCGAATACGCCGCGCGCCTGATCGGCAAGCTCGGCGAGATCGGCGATGGCCTGGCGCGCCCCGAGCACCACGATGAGCGCTTCGACCCGCCGTTTTCCACGGTGCAGACCGGTGTGATCAAAGGGGGGCGGGCGCTGAACATCGTCCCGGCCGAGTGCGAGTTCGACTTCGAGGTGCGCGCCTTGCCGGGCTTCGAGGCCCAGGCCGTGGCCGACCAGTTGCAGACCTACGCCGAGGCCGAACTGTTGCCACGCATGCGTGCGGTCAGCGCAGGCAGCGACATTCGCCTGCAGCCGCTCAGTGCCTACCCTGGATTGGCGACCCCGGCCGACAGCGAGGCGGCGCAGCTGGTTGCGATGCTCAGCGGCTCGGACGATTTTGGCACCGTGGCCTTCGGTACCGAGGGTGGGCTGTTCGATCAGGCGGGCATTCCGACAGTGGTTTGTGGGCCTGGCAGCATGGATCAGGGGCACAAGCCCGATGAGTTCGTCAGTGTCGAGCAGTTGAAGGCCTGCGATGCCATGTTGCTTCGCCTGGTGGCGCACTTGAGCGAGACTCGATAGAGCCTGGGGGCGCATTGCGCCCCTTTTCGCGACACAAGTGTCTGCTGCGGGCCGAGGAGCAAGCGATCAGAAGCTCGCCTTGACCTGCAGTCCCACCACCAACGCATTGTCGATGCGTTGCCCGGAGAATGCGCCCGGCTCGATGATGTACTGCACATCCGGTCGCAGGTTCAGCCAGGGCGTGGCCTGGTAGCCGTAGCTCAGCTCGACCAGCTGTTCGGCGCTGTCCAGGCTTGGGAACTCCTGGCCGGCAGTCTGGGCGGCGTCTTCGAGTACATCGCGGCTGCGCGGGTTTGGCACGGCGCGGCCGTAGCCCAGCGCCAGGGTGTCGCGCGGGCGCCCTTCGAACGGCTTGTACAGCACGACGCCTGCGCCATACCACTGGGTGAATGGCGAGGCCGCTTTGCTCGAGGCCGAGTACTGGCCGAAGGCGTGCAAGCTTCGGCCCGGCAGGGCAGGGTCCTTCCACACCGCCTGGTCGACCAGCAGGTAATGGCCGCCGCGCCCGGACACTTCGTCATTACGGCCGATGCGTTTGGCGTCGGAGCTGTCGTAGTAGTAGCCGAGCTTGTACTCGCCAGGCAGCTGGCCTTGCAGTTTGTACACCAGCTCGACCGGGACCACGGTGCCGGTGGTGTGCTTGGGCCCCAGGTGCCAGGCGCGGCTGGCGTTGCCGTTGCTCTCGGGGTCGACGTTGAACGCTGCCACACGCACCTGCCAGGCTGGCGACAAGTCATATTTGACCCTCACGCCCAGATGCGCGTTGGGGTAGTTGGTCCAACCACTGCCGCCGGACATGTTCAGCGGGTGGCCGCAGAAACCGGCGTTCATGAAGTTGCACAGGATGCCGCTGTCGAGCCCACCCAGGTCGTTGCCCATTGCCATGTAGCCCAGCTTGACGTTGAGTGCCGGCGTGAACAGGGTGCGCTCGTAGCTGAGCTCGGTCAGGCGGGTGTAGAGGCCGCCGTAGTTTTCCTGGATCGGCAGGCGGTTGCCTACCAGGTCCTCGGAGGCGCTGTTGCCGCGGCGGTCGTTGACCGTCAGCTGGACCTTGCCAGCATTGTCCAGGCCGTACAGCTTCGAGAGATCGAACTGCACGCCGAGCTTGAGGTTCTGCGAATAGCGTGCCGAACGGTGCAGGCCGCCGTGGGCGTTGTAGGCCGTTTCGCCGCTGTAGTCGCCGGTGAACCTGATGCCATCCTCCTCAAGCTGGTGGCGCAACCCGCCCCAGTCGCCGGTCAGGGTGTTGCGGGTCATCAGGTCGCCGTCGGCCAGGGCGGTGGTGCTGGCCAGGGCCAGCGCAAGAGCGGGGGTGATGCGAATAACGCGGGGCATTACGAAGTCTCGGGGTTGTCTGTGAGGGCCCGTTCGCGGGCTCCCACAAAGGCTGCGCGGAGTCTTTGTGGGAGTCGGTGGCCCGCGAAGGGGGCGACGCGGTCTCTGTAGGAGCGGGTTTACCCGTGAAGAAGACGGCGCGGTTTACGGCAGGGCATAGGCCATCACGTAGTCGCCACGGTCAGGGGATTGCCGTGCACCGCCGGCAGTGACCACCACATACTGCTTGCCAGTCTTGGGCGAGACGTAGGTCATCGGGCCGCCCTGGCTGCCGACGGGCAGGCGAGCCTTCCAGATCTCGTGGCCGTTGCCGCTGTCGTAGGCGCGCAGGTAGAAGTCCTGGGTACCGGCGATGAACACCAGGCCGCCTTGGGTGGACAGCGTGCCGCCCAGGGTCGGCAGGCCAATCTTGATCGGCAGGTGCATGCGGATACCGAGTGGGCCGGTGTCCTCGACGGTGCCGACCGGCACTTGCCAGGCGATCTGCCGGGTCTTCATGTCGATGGCGGTCAGGGTACCGAAGGGCGGCGCCTGGCACGGAATGCCGGCCACGGACAGGAAGCGGTTCTTGTTCACAGCATAGGGTGTGCCCTTGAGGGGAACGGCGCCCATGCCCGTGTTCAGCGCTTCACCGCCGGAGGTGGCCTGGCCCTTGTTCTGCGAGGGGATCATCTGAATCCACAGGCCCAGACGCATGTCGTTGACGAAGATAAAGCCATGCACTGGATCGGTGGAGATGCTGCCCCAGTTCATGCCCCCGAGCGAGCCTGGGAAGCTCAGCGACAGGTCGGTGCCTGGCGCGGTGTACAGGCCGTCATAGCGCATTTTCTTGAAGTCGATGCGGCACAGCAGCTGGTCATACGGGGTGGCGCCCCACATATCCGATTCGGTCAGGGTCTGTGCGCCGATCTGTGGCATGCCCACTGATTTGGGTTGGGTCGGGGAGTACGGCTCGTGAGGGATGTTGCTCGGTTTGACCGGCACCTCGTCGACCTGGGTCAGTGGCTTGCCGGTAGCACGGTCGAGCACGTAGATCTGCCCGGCCTTGGTGCCGATCACCACAGCCGGGACGGTCTTGCCATCGTCCCGCGTGAAGTCGATCAGGCTCGGCTGCATGGGCAGGTCGAAGTCCCAAAGGTCGTTGTGCACGGTCTGGAACACCCACTTCTGGTTGCCGGTGGTTGCGTCCAGGGCCAATACCGACGCGCCATAGGTGTGGTCCAGTTCGCTGCGCTCGACACCATAGATGTCGGTGGAGGAGCTGCCCATCGGCAGGAAGACCGTGTTCATCGCCGGGTCATAAGACATCGGCGCCCAGCTGTTGGGGGTGCTGCGCACGTAGGTGCTGTTGCCTTGCGGAGCGTTGCGGTCCTCTGGATTGCCTGGGTCGAAGGCCCAGCGCATTTGCCCGGTGATCACGTCGAAGCCACGGATCACGCCGCCTGGCATGTCGGTCTGGACGTTGTCGGCCACTCGACCGCCGACCACCACGGTGGTACCGGCCATCAGTGGAGCGGAGGACAGCTGGTAGTAGGAATCCGGGACATCGCCCAGGCCGGCCTTGAGGTCGACTTGGCCATTGTTGCCAAAGCCTTCGCAGAACGCGCCGGTGTCGGCATCGACAGCGATCAAGCGGCCATCGATGGTGTTGGTCAGCAGACGGCGCTGGCAGTTGGCGCCTGCGGGCAGTTTGACGGCGGCGATCGGCGAGCTGTTGGGTTGGGTCGGCTGGGCGATCTGGGCAGTGGCATCGAAGTAGGCCATGCCGCGGCAACGCTGCCAGACCTTGGATTGGGCGTTGATCGCGTTCTTCCAGAGCTCCTTGCCGGTGTCCGCGTCCAGCGCGATGAGATTGTTGTGCGGGGTGCAGATGAACACCTTGTCGCCGACCTGCAGCGGGGTCAGTTGGTCTTCGGCACCGTTGCCGTCGCTCAGCGCCACATCGCCGGTGTGATAGGTCCAGGCGACCTTGAGCTTGTTCACGTTGTCACGATTGATCTGGTCCAGCGCGGCGAAGCGGCTGCCGCCTTCGGTATTGCCGTAGTGGGCCCAGTCCTTCTGTGCCTGGTCGGGTTCGACCGGGGTCATGCCTGGGCCTTTGCCGGTAGGGGCGACGCCGGGGTGGGCGACGAACATGTTGCCAACGCCAATCGCCAAGGCGAGTGCCAGCACGCCGGCCACGGCGTAGGCGCCACGACCGGTGCTGCCACCGCTGGCGCGTACCAGCATCGGATAGACCAGTGTCACCACCAGACCGATGGCCGAGAACATGAACAACCGCGAGAACAGCGGCCAGAACGTCAGGCCCGCATCGAGCACGGCCCAGATCGCCGTACCGACCAGGAAAGCGGCGAACAGCCAGGCGCCGGCGGGCTTGCGCCGGGCGATGAGCCCGCCGGCGATGGCCATGGCCAGGCCGCCGAGCAGGAAGTACCAGGAGCCGCCAAGGATGGCCAGCTTGATGCCGCCGCCGGCCAGGAGCAGGCCGAGCAGGGCGATGATCACGCCGAGCCCGACCAGGATGAAGGTTGAGGCGCCAGAGGCGCGAGGTGTTTGTGTCATTGCCAGGGATCTCGCAGGTGGGACTGCGCGCAGTTTAGGCCCTTAGCAAGCTAATTAACAAGTTAGTACATAGTTTTTCAGGGCAGATTGTCGCAGGGCCTGAACACTCCAATAACGCTGAAAAGCTTAGATCATGAGGCAAAGATCGCTAAAAAAAGACCTGCTCCGGCGTATCGGCTGCTCATTGTGAAACCGTTGGTTCGGGGCGGCGAAGCCCTTCCAGCAGGCATTTGAGGGCTGTCTTGACCCGTTCTGCCGCCGTTTGCGGGTCGTCCTGGGCAATCACCCACATGCCGCTGTCGCCCATGGCGCCGTTGATCAGGTGCGCCATCGCCACCGGGTCGAATTCACGCAGCACCCCAGCGTGCTGCAACTCCATCAATCCGGCAGCCATGGGGCCGATGTAGCTTTCTTCCTCGAGTTCGCGCAGGCGGGGGCCGAGCACGGCCGGGGCATCCTGCAGCAGGATGCGGCGCAGGGCGGGGTCATGGAGCAGGTCGTAGTAGTGCAGACAGGTGTCCAGGTAGCCCTCCCAAGGATCGGTGTGGGTGGCGAAACGCACATCGAGCGCTTGGTTGATCTCGTCGAGCAGGTGTGTCACCACGGCGGTGAACAGTCCGGCCTTGCCGCCGAAATGGTGATGCAAGGCGCCCCGGGTGAGGTCAGCCTCGGCGCACAGTTCGTCCATGACCACGGCGGTGAAGCCTTTCTCCGCGAACTGGCGGCGGGCGACAGCGATCAATCGCTCGGTGGTTTCGGCGCTCATGGCGGCTCGGGTTCGACGAGGGGCGGGCATCGGCAACTCCTGGGAAATAACGATGGATGCAAATTAGCATACGTTGCGTATGTCAATAAGGGGTATTAGCATACGCGGCGTATGCTAAATGGAGATTTGTCTCATGTCCGCGTCCCTGCCGTACCCTCAACGCACGTGGTTTGCCGAGCTGCCGGGCTTGTTGCGCCTGGCTTTGCCGCTGGTGCTGGGGCTCTCGGCCAGTGAGCTGATCAGCCTGACCGACACCCTGATGCTGGCCTCGCTGGGGACGCTGGTGCTGGCCTGCGTGTCGCTCACGGCCAGTGCCGGGTTGATCTTCCATGCCGGGCTCTACGGGATGCTCGCCACCCTCAGTGTGCGGGTGGGCCATGCCTTCGGTGCCGGCGATGCCGAGGCCGTGGGGCGCACACTGCGTGCGGGGCTGGGTTACGGCCTGTTGGTCGGCACCCTTGGCTGCTCGGCAATGCTGGGCATCCTGCCGGTGCTGCAATGGGCCGGCGTGCCGTTGCCGGACGTAGAGTTGCTGGCACCGTACTGGCAGGCGATGGCGGTGTTCTTGATCCCGTTCTGTCTGGCCGTGGTGTTCAAGGACGTGCTGGAAGCCATCGGTCGCCCGTGGGTTGCGGTGCTGGTGGTGATGAGTGCAGTCGTGTTCAACGTTCCCTTGAGCTATGGCCTGATCCACGGCCACTTCGGCCTGCCGCCCCTGGGCTTGTTGGGCGCCGGTATCGCCAGCGTGCTGGCCGAGTCCCTGGCCGTGCTGCTGGCATTTGCCTATTGGCGTCTGGCGCCTTCGCTGTCGGTCTACCGGCGAGCCTCCCTGGGCCCACGATTGGCCTGGCGCACGCTCATGGGAGAGGGCTGGCCGCTGGGGCTGGGCTACCTGGCCGAGGCTGGCGCCGTGGTGATTGCGGCCTGGATGCTTGGCTGGCTGGGCACTGCGGCGCTGGCCGCCAACCAGGTGGTGCAGTCGATCGGCTCGTTGCTGTACATGCTGCCGTTGGGCATGGCTGCGGCGGTGAGCATCCGCATCAGCCAGGCCCAGGGCCGGGGCGAGCGTGCGCGAATCAAGGCCATTGGCAGCGCCACCTTCATCAGTGTCAGTGCCTGGATGGTGGCCAGTACCTTGCTGCTGGTGGTGTTTGGCCGGGCGATCGCCGAGGCCATGAGTGACGACCCTCAGGTGATCGCCATTGCCGTGCCGATGTTCGTGGTGGTCGCGACCATGCAGATCGCCGATGGTTTGCAGTCCACAGCCCTGGGGGCCTTGCGCGGATTGCAGGATTATCGCTGGCCGGTGGGCGTGACCTTGGTCAGCTACTGGCTGCTGGCATTGCCGCTCAGCTATGGCCTGGCGTTCCACTCGCCGTTGGGGCCGGTCGGGGTCTGGGTCGGTTTTGCCTGCGGCCTGGCGGTGGCAGCGGTGTTGCTGCCTTGGCGCTTCTACCAGTTGCAGGGTGGCCCGACAGGTGTGGTTCAGTCTCAACTGCCGTAGAACACTGCCAGCCAGACCGTCGCCACGCCGGCCTCGGTCCACTCTACCCGGTGCCGGCAATGGGGCGGGAGGTCCAGGTGATCGCCGGGGCGTAGCACCCGCTCGTGGGGCTCATGCTCAAGCCTGAGCCCGGCGCTGCCGCTGAGCAACACTACCCATTCACCTTCGGCCTGGTCGTACCAGAAGCCAGGCGGGCTGGCCTGGCCACTGGAGACGATGCGCTCGATGCGCAGGCCCGGCCGGTGCAGAAGCTCGTCGAATTGCTCGCTGGCCTGGGGGGCGAGCGGGGGAAGGGCGGTGAACAGGTTGTCGGGCATTGGGGGCCTCGCGTGCTAAGCCAGTGAGGCCCCTGAGTGTAGATCGGCTCAGCGCCCCAGCGGCAGCGCCACGCCGATCAGCGCGAACAGCGTCCCGCAGCAGCGATTGAAACCACGCCCCCCCTTCGCCAGCCAAGGGCGCACGCGGAAGGCCAGGCGCGCCAGCAGGTATTCGACCACGAACTCCACGCTGGCAAAGGTCGCCGCCATGATCACGAACTGCATCGCCAGCCCGCGTTGAGGGTCGATGAACTGCGGCAAAAAGGCGCCATAGAACAACAACACCTTGGGGTTGGCCATGGCCGACAGAAAGCCCTGGCGGAACAGCCCGCGGTTGCCCAGACGCGTGGCGCCCTCGGCAAGCTCCAGGCGCATCGCCGGGCTACGCCAGAGCTGAATGCCCAGCCACAGCAGATAGGCCCCACCCACCCATTTGAGCACCTGCAGCAGCGAGGCCGAGGTGTGCAGCAGAGCACTGAGGCCGAACATTGCCAAGGCAATCAGTGCGCTGAAACCGAACACGCCTCCCACGATGGTGAACAGGGTGCGACGGGCGCCATAGAGCGCGCCGTGGGTCAGGGCCAGCAGGCTGTTCGGACCTGGGGTCAGAGACAAGCCGATGCTGGCCAGCAGGTAGATGAGCCAAGTATCCAGTGCCATGGAGGAAGCCTTTGGGTGTGAAGAGCGCCAGTCTAGGGTAAGCGCCGGGATTCCTAAGGTAATATCTGGACTTTCTGAAGTTATATCTGGACGTATGTGCATGACCCCTGACATTCGCCTGTTGATCGTTCCCCTGCCGGAATTCGCCTTGCTGCCATTCGGGGCCTTCCTCGACAAACTGCGCTTTAGCGCCGACGACGAGGACTACAGTCGCCAGCGCTACTGCAGTTGGACTTTGCTGGGCTTGACCGCCGATCCCGTGCCCTCGAGCAGCGGCGCGGTGGTTCAGGTGCAGGCCACGGCGCAATCGGTGGACTTCAAGGGCCATGACTACCTGGTGCTGTTCGGCGGGCGCAACGCCGCGGCGACGGCCGCGCTGGCTCCGCGTTACCAGGCTTTGCTCAAGCGCGCTGTCCGGGCGGGGGTGAAGCTGGTAGGCGTCGACAATGCGGTGTTTCTACTGGCGGCCTGTGGTTTGCTCGATGACCACAAGGTGGTGGTGCACTGGCGCCACGAGGCGGAGTTTCGCGCCTCGTTCCCGTCCGTGCAGGTGCTGCCCGAGCAGCTGTATTGCTTCGATGGCGCGCGGATCTCCTGTGCTGGGGGCACGGCGGCCATCGACCTGGCGGTGGAGCTGTTGTCGCGTGCCTGTGGCCGGGCGCGGGCACTCAAGGGCTTGGCTGACATGCTCGTGGACGAGACCCGCGACAGTCGCCATGCCTTGCGCTCGCTGGAGCAGGGGCCTGGGCAGGGGCGTGCGGTGCAGCGTGCTACCGCGTTGATGCGTCATCACCTGGGTTCGAGCCTGACCCTTGACCAACTGGCGGCAGAACTGGGCATCAGTCGGCGTCAGCTGGACCGCCAGTTCCAGGCCAGCCACGGCATGACGGCCAAGGCCTGGTGGCTCGAGATGCGCCTGCAGCAGGCGCGCTGGCGGTTGCTCAACTCGAGTCACGGCTTGGCGCAGATCGCCGATGAGGTGGGGTTGGGGGATGTCAGTTACCTGGGCAAGTGTGTACGCCGCAGGTTTGGCTGTACCGCGTTGGCGCTGCGCGCCTCGGGAAGGCTAGGGGAGTGAGTCTCCCCCGGCGTTGCAAGCACACCCACGGCAATCATTGCGGCGACCCGAACAACCCGGTCCAGTAGATCCCCGCATCGCTCTTGGGGTCCACCGCATAGGCTGCACCCAGCTCGGTGAAGTCGGGGTTCATCAGGGTAGCGCAGTGGCCGGGGCTGGCCATCCAGCCATCGACCACCTTGTTTGCCGTGTCACGGCCGGCGGCGATGTTCTCGCCGATCTGCCGGTACAGGTAGCCGGCCAGTTCCGCCCGGTCGCCGGGGGTGCGGCCGTCGCGGTCGATATGGTCGAAGAAGTTCTGGTTGGCCATGGCCCGGGTGTGGTTGGCGGCAACGCCGGCCAAGGTGTTGTTCCAGCTCAGGGCAGGGGCTGCGGCGAAGGGTTGGCCACCGCATTGGCGCGGCGCCTTGCGTGCAGCGTTGATCGCCTGCAGCAGTTTCTGGCCTTCGGCCTGCCAGTCACCCAGGCGTCCGCTGAGCAGGGGGCGGGCCAGGACGATGCGCCAGTCACGGCCTTCCTGGCTGACACCGATGTCGACGAACTGTGGGTCAAGGACCACCTGGCAGAAGCTTTCCTCGATGGCATTCATCGCCGCCCGGGCATCGCGTGGGCCGGACAGGCTGATGGCCTGGACGTTGACCATGGGATAGGCGGCGCGGCTCATGGCCTGTTGCAGGTCGCGGGTGCCTTCCGGCGAAAGGGCAAGGCGGGTGTCGCTGTTGAGCGGCGGCAGTTCCAGCGAAGCCTCGCCGCCGCAGCGCTGGGCTTGGCTGCGATAGGCATTGATCGACTCGATCAGTTGACCTTCTTCACCGGTAAAGGCCAAGGCACCGGTGGAGGCGACAAGGCCCAGCGTCAGGGCGGCAAAGCGGGCAACGGATGACAGGACGCGCATGAAAATCTCCCTATGACTGGCAGCGCCTAGCTGCCCATCCTACACAAGCACACGGCGTTTGGCCCCGCTTTGTGCAGGGCGGGAAAACGGCCGGCAATCGATTGCGTACGGCAAAAGAGGGGGTAGACCCCTGGCTGCCCGAAAAGTGCGGTGTCGGTGCGACCCGCCGATTGCAACGCACTCATGAAGTTGGACAGGGAAAGATCTATGCTTGCTCCATGACCATCACCGAGCTTCCCCTTCGCCAACCCTGCCCGCCGGGCCTCTGCGATTGCGGGCGCGAGCGGCTGCACGAAAGCCCACCCCAGGCCCAGCGGATCCTGCTGTTGACCCGCCAGGAAGAAAAGCGCCTTCTTGAGCGCTTGGAGCACCTCAAGGACCTGGACGATCTGGAGCGTCTACAGGTGCGCCTGTACGAGCAACTGGGGATCCGCGTGCGCATCGCCCCAGGCTACAACGAGGTCCGCACCATGCGCGGTATCAGTATCGAACTGGAGGAACAGCCCGGGCTGTGTCGCAAGACCCGCCAGGCCATTCCGGCCGCCATCCGCCGAGGCCTTGAGCGCAACCCGCAGGTGGCCTTCCGTCTGCTCGATGCCCACGACCTGCTGCGCGACGCCTGATCCTCAGCGCATCGCCGCCAACTTGATCCCGAACCCCACCAGGCAGGCGCCGGCCAGACGCTCCAGCAGATTGGACACCCGTGGGTTGGCGCGCATGCGCTCGGCCAGGTGATGGGTCAACAGCACCGCGATCAGGCCATACAGGAAGGTCAGCGCGGCTACGGTCACCGCCATGAAGGCAAAGGTCACCACGCCTTGGTGGTGCACCGGGTCGACAAACAACGGGAAGAACGCCATGTAGAACATGATCGCCTTGGGATTGAGCAGGGTGATCATCATCGTCTGGCGCAGATAGTGCCCGCTGGCCATGCGGCTCTCGCGCGGGGCGCTTCCCGGCTTGCTCAGCACCATGCGCAGGCCGAGCCAGGCCAGGTAGGCCGCCCCCGCCCACTGCACCACATGGAAGGCCGCAGGGTAGGCCGCCAGCAGCGTGGCGACGCCGGCCACCGCCAACCACATCAAGACCTGGTCACCCAGGATCACGCCCAGGGTCGCGGTCAGCCCACCCTTGATGCCGCCCTTGCCGGTGGCGGTGATCAGCGCGAAGTTGCCAGGCCCAGGGATGGCCAGGAGGATGAGGAACGCAACAACGAAAGCACCGTAGTCGGTCACGCCTAGCATGGGGGAGTCTCCGAAATAGGCATCGCCAAAGGGGGATCTGGATTTATGCCACCCTGCGCGCTGCTTGCAAAGCACGGACAGCGACTAATTTTCGCAGTCGACCCTTCGTCTGATGGATAGCCGCCCTGCGTAACGCGCAGCGGCCTTCATCATTCAAGGAGATAGGCAATGACGTCCGTATTCGACCGCGACGATATCGTGTTCCAGGTAGTGGTCAACCACGAAGAGCAATACTCCATCTGGCCTGATTACAAGGCGATCCCTAACGGCTGGCGTGCGGTGGGCAAGAGCGGCCTGAAAAAAGACTGCCTGGCCTACATCGATGAAGTCTGGACCGACATGCGGCCGCTGAGCCTGCGCCAGAAGATGGCCCAAGCCCAGGTTCAATGAGGCGTTGCCTGTGGATGCAGTGAATCTGCTGTGCTTGCCATACTCCGGCGCCAGCGCCATGGTCTACAGCCGTTGGCGTCGCAAGGTGCCGGCCTGGCTGCAGGTGTGCCCGGTAGAGCTGCCCGGTCGCGGCATGCGCCTGGGCGAGCCCTTGCAGACTGACATGCAGGCCCTGGCCCGGCAACTGGCCGCTGAACACTGCGCATCGGCCCGTGCCCCCTATGCCTTGTTGGGCCACAGCCTTGGCGCCTTGCTGGCCTTCGAGCTTGCCCATGCGCTGCAGGCCCAGGGTTGCCCGCCGCCGCTCGCGTTGTTTGCCTGCGGTACCGCGGCGCCGAGCCGCCGTGAGGACTATGACGGTGTGCAATGGCGTGAACCTCGGCGCGACGACGAACTGATCGAAGAACTGCGCAAGCTGCAGGGCACGCCCGAAGAGGTGCTGGCCAACCAGGAACTGATGAGCCTCACCTTGCCGATCTTGCGTGCGGATTTTCTGCTGTGTGGGCGCTATGTCTACCGCCAGCGTCCGGCCTTGAGCTGCCCGCTGCATGTGCTGGGAGGCGAAGACGACCGGGCGAGCCAGGAGCAATTGCAGGCCTGGGGGCGAGAGACGCAGGGCGCGTTTACCCTTGATATCTTCCCTGGTGGCCATTTCTTCATTCATCAGCACGAAGACCGGGTACTTGGCCTCTTGGCCGATGCCTTGGCGCCGCTTCGACGCTGTGCCTGATTGACGTCGCCCTTTGCCTCGGCCAGCCTAGTGGGCTTTGCAGCCCACGCCGGGCTGCCCACTTTCCCAGGCTAGGGGCAGACAATGCTGATCGATCCTCGCAAGGCCACGCTGCTGGTCGTCGATATCCAGGAAAAACTCATCAACGCCATGAGCGACCCCGAAGGCACCCGTGCCCGGGCGCGCTGGCTGTTGGCGGCGACCGCCGAGCTGGAGCTGCCGACGGTGATTTCCGAACAGTACCCCAAGGGCCTTGGCCCGACCTTGGCCGAACTCAAGGCCGCATCGCCGGCGGCGCAGATCGTGGAAAAACAGCATTTCTCCTGTGTGGCCGCCGAGTGCCTGCCGGCCAGCCTGATGGCGCGTGAGCAGGTGATCGTCTGTGGCATGGAAACCCACGTCTGTGTGTTGCAGACCGTGCTAGGCCTTTTGGGCCTGGGCAAGCAGGTGTTCGTGGTCGAGGATGCCTGCGACAGCCGAACCCCCGCCAGCAAGGCGGCGGGCCTGGCCCGTATGCGCGATGCCGGCGCGCAGGTGGTGACCCGCGAGATGGTGTTGTTCGAGTTGATGGGCAGTGCCGGTCATCCGTTGTTCCGCCACCTCAGCAAGACCTACCTGGTGGGCGAACAGCCTTGACTGCCAGGACGAGCGGCAGGCTGGCCGCACTGGGCTTGGTGGTCCTGGGGGTATTGCAGGGGTGTACGACCTCGCCTGAAGTTTCCGAGGCCGATCCGGCCCAGGTGCAGGCTCAGGTCAAGCGCCTGCTGCCGGCATCGATCAAGGACAGGGACGGCTGGGCCCGGGATATCCAGACCGCCTTCGCTGCCCAGCGCATTAATCCGAGCAAGAGCAACCTGTGCGCAGTGCTGGCGGTGACCGAGCAGGAGTCGACGTTCAATGCCGATCCTCAGGTGCCGAACCTGGGCCGCATCGCCCGCGAAGAGATCGATCGGCGTGCCGCGCGGCTGCACATTCCCAAATTGCTGGTCGATGGGGCGTTGAAAACCCCGTCGGGCAATGGCAAGACCTACCAGCAGCGCTTGATGGCCGTGCGCAGCGAAAAGCAGCTGAGCGGCCTGTTCGATGACTTCATCGCCGGCCTGCCGCTGGGGCGTACGCTGCTGGGCGGTCTGAATCCGGTCCGTACCGGTGGGCCGATGCAGGTCAGCATCGATTTCGCCGAGCGCCATGCCAAGGATTATCCCTACAGCTACGAGGGCACGATTCGCCAGGAAGTGTTCACCCGCCGTGGCGGCCTGTACTTCGGTATCGCCCACCTGCTGGGGTATCCGAGCCACTATCAACGCCAGTTGTATCGCTTCGCGGATTTCAACGCGGGCTGGTACGCCAGCCGCAACGCGGCGTTCCAAGCGGCGCTCAGCCGGGCGAGTGGTGTGACGCTGGCGCTCGATGGCGACCTGATTGCGCCGGGCTCGATCATGCCGGGCACCACGGAGCAGGCGGCGCGCAAGCTGGGCGTCAAGCTTGGGCTGCGCAACCCGCAGATCCGCAGCCAGCTGGAGAAGGGTGACAGCCTGGCGTTCGAGGACACCGACCTGTACCAAGGCGTGTTCGCCCTGGCGGATGCCAAGGCGGGCAAGCCGTTACCGCGTGCGGTGCTGCCGGGTATCGAACTCAAGAGCCCGAAGATCACTCGCAAGCTGACCACTGCATGGTTCGCAGGAAGGGTCGATGAGCGTTACCAGCGCTGCATGAAGCGTTGAGTTTCACGCCTTGGGGCCGCTCGCGGCCTCATTGCTCAACGCCGTGGTTGCCCGTAGGCCTGGCTGATGCGGTCGATGACCATGGCCAGTGCGACGATCGCAAGCCCTGCCTCAACACCTTGGCCTACATTGAGTGTCTGGATCCCGGACAGCACATCCTCGCCCAGGCCTCGGGCGCCGATCATCGAGGCCACTACCACCATCGACAGCGCCATCATCACCGACTGGTTGAGCCCGGCCATGATGCTCGGCAACGCCAAGGGCAGGGCGATGCGGCGCAGGCGCTGCCAGCGGTTGGCGCCCAGGCCGTGGGCCGCTTGCAGCAGTGTTGGGTCGATCTGCGCCAGGCCCAGCTCAGTCAGGCGTACCAAGGGGGGCAGGGCGTAGACCAAGGTGGCGAACACGGCCGGGACCTTGCCCAGGCCGAACAGCATCAATACCGGGATCAGGTACACGAAAGCCGGCAGGGTCTGCATCACGTCGAGCACCGGCAGCACCAGGCGCCGCGCCAAGGGGCGGGTCGCCAGGACGACCCCGAGAGGGACCCCGATCAGCACGCACAAACCGGTACTGACCAGCACCAGGGCCAGGGTTTGCAGCAGCTTGTCCCATAACCCGAGCATGCCGATCAGCGCCAGCAGGGCGCTGAGCGCCAGCGCGCGTGTCAGGCTGCGGCTGGCGTGCCAGGCGAGCAGGCCGACCAGCAGGAGCAGCAGCCACCAGGGCAGCAAGCGCAACAGGCTTTCCAGGCCCACCAGCAATTGCAGCAAATGGTCGGACAAGTTGCGCAGTTGATCGCCATAGCGCAGCACCAGCCAGTCGACCAGGTGGTTGACCCATTCGGCGAAGGAGAATTGCAGGGCGTCGGGAAACCCAGCGCTCACAGCGCGCCCTCGACCTTGGCGGCGACCTCGGCGGGCAGCCAGGCCTTCCAGACCGCCGGGTTGTCGCGCAGGAACATCAAGGCAGCGTCACGCGGCGGCTGACGGGTTTCGCTCATGTGGGCCAGGGCTTTGTTCAGGCGGTCGATGGGCAGGTCGACTTTCTCGAACACCGCCACCAGGTCCGGGTAGTGCTCGCGAAAAGGCGCCGAGACACCGATCGACAATTTGGCGGGCAGCGAACGGCTGCCTTTGGGGTGTGGGTTTTTCGCGTCGGTGAGGGTCGCCCAGGCTGCGGCGTCGAACGGCGGCTCCTCGAGTCGGACCAGGTCATAGCGGCCCATCAGCGGCGTAGGGCTCCAGTAATAGAAGAGCACAGGTTGGCCGCGACGGATCGCCGAGCCTATCTCGGCATCCAGGGCGGCGCCGGAGCCACTGCGGAAATTGTTGTAGAGGGTGTCCAGGCCATAGGCCTTGAGCTTCTGGCTGTTGACTGTTTCGGAAGTCCAGCCGCTGGGGCTGTTGAGAAAGCGGCCTTTTTCCGGTGTTTCCGGATCGCGAAACACCTGGGGGTAGCGTTTGAGGTCTTCGACGCTACGCAGATCCGGGGCCAGTGCCTTCAGGTTGCGGGCCGGGTCGCCCTTGATCACATAGGCCGGTACCCACCAGCCTTCTTCGGCATTTTTCACCGTGTCGCCCAGGGCGAACACCTGGCCGGCCTGTTCGGCCTTGACCCAGGCGGGGCTGCGTCCGGCCCATTCCTCGGCGATTACCTGCAGGTCGTTGCGCGCCAAGGCCACTTCCATGCTGACGGTGCTGCCGGGGAGGGTATCGGTGGGGTAGCCGAAGCCGTGTTCGACGATCAGCCGCAGGATCTCGGTGGTCAGGGCGCCGCTTTCCCAGCCAATGGCGCCGAAGTGAATCGGCGCGCGCTCCTCGGCGGCTGCGCTGTCTGTGCTGGCCAGGCCCACGGCCAGCAGCAGGCCGGCCAGCAGCGTTGGAATTCGTTTCATTAGCGCCTCGTCGGTTGCCGGTCCTTGGGTTTGGGGCAAGTGTAGACGACGAGGTTGCCAGGGCCTGTGGCTAGCCTTTTCGCGGGTAAACCCGTGCCCACAGGTACAGCGGGGCCCTGCAAGTCAGCAGGGCGGTTACGGGGCGCGGCTGCCTCGCGAGGGGCCGCTAAACGGCCCCGGCGATGCAGGATTCAGACGCGGAACTGGTCCATCAGTCGCTGCTGCTGGTTGGCCAGGTCATTGAGCGACTGGCTCACCCGCGCCGACTCGTTGGCCTGGCCGGACAGCGACTCGGTGACATCGCGAATGGTCGCGACATTGTTGTTGATCTCTTCGGCCACCGCGCTTTGCTCCTCAGCCGCCGAGGCGATCTGCAGGTTCATGTCGGTGATCACGGTCACGGCCTGGCCGATGCGCTGCAAGGCGGTGACTGCCTGGCCGACCTGTTCGACGCCGCCCTGGGCCTGGCGATGGCTGTTGTCCATGGCGCCGACGACCTCCTGGGTCCCGGCCTGCAGGGCTTCGATCACCTGGCGGGTTTCTTCCACCGACTCCTGGGTGCGGCGTGCCAGGTTGCGCACTTCGTCGGCGACCACGGCAAAGCCACGCCCGGCCTCGCCGGCACGGGCCGCCTCGATGGCGGCGTTGAGGGCCAGCAGGTTGGTCTGTTCGGCGATCGAGCGGATCACCTCCAGCACCGAGCCGATCTTCTCGCTGTTCTGCGCAAGGCCCTGGACCTGGGCCATGGCGCCGCTCATGTCGGCGGCCAAGGCGTCGATGCTGGTGGTGGTGCGGTCGATCACCGCCAAGCCTTCGCGGGTCGCCTGGTCGGCCTCGCGTGCGGCCTGGGCCGCCTGGGCCGCGCTGCGGGCGACGTCCTGGGCGGTGGCGCTCATCTCGTGGGAGGCAGTGGCCACCTGGTCGACCTGGCGGTACTGCTGTTCCATGCCGGAGCTGGTTTCGGCGGCGATGGCCGCGGACTGGTCGGCGGTGCCACGGGCAGCCTGGACCGATGCTTTGACGTCGGCAATCGTAGGTTGCAGCTTGTCGAGGAAACGGTTGAACCAGCCGGCCAGCTCGCCCAGTTCATCGCGTTTGTCGTAGGTCAGGCGACGGGTGAGGTCGCCTTCACCGCTGGCGATGTCCTTGAGCATGGCGGCCACGCCCAGGATCGGCCGGGTGACTCCCCGGGCCATCAGCCACACCAGCAACAGCCCGGCAATCGCCACGGCCAGGCCCAGGCCCAGCTCCAGCAGGGTGCCGCTGGTGTTGAGGCTGTCGAGCTCCTGCTTGAGCGCCTCGGCCGGGCCTGTCAGGGCGCTTTCCGGCACATCGAGCAACACGCCCCAAGGTTTGCCGCCAGGGATCGGTTCGAACGCGGCCAGCACCTTCAGACGCTGCTCGTTGCGCAGAATCTGCAGCTTGCCTTCGGGCAGCTTGCCCACGAGGCTGGCGCCTTGGGCGGTGTCGACCTGGTCGAAGCGGTGGGCCAGTTTGCTGGCATCGGCACTGTAGCCGGCCAGCAGGCCCGCAGGGCTCAGAATGCCGACCGTGGTGCGGCCTTCATAGAGGTTGCGACTGGCATCCTGGCTGAGGGCCTGCAGGCTGTTGAGGTTGATGTCGATGGACAAGGTGGCGATCACCTTGTTGGCGACGATCAGCGGGAACACGATGCTGGTCATCAGCACCTGCTGGCCTTCGATGGTGTAGAAGTACGGCTCGCTCACGCACACCTTGCCGGTGCTGCGCGGGCAGACCCACCAGGTGTTGTTCGGCTCGCCGCTTGGGCCGATCTCGGTGTTGGCCATGTCCTGTTCGGGCAGGGCCATGGAGGTCAGCTGGCCGGCACGCGGTTGCGACCAGTACAGGGCGAAGCGGCCGGTTTCGTTGCTGCCCAGTTCGGCCTGACCGGTGAACAGTTTGTCCTTGCCATCCAGCGCGTCAGGCTCGAACACCAGCGACAGGCCCAGCAGGTCGGGGTTGGCCTGAAGGGCAGCGCGCACCTGGCGGGTCATGTCTTCGCGCAGGTCGTAGGCGTCCAGGAAGCGCTTTTCGGCCTGCTCGCGCAGGAACAGCACCTGACGGGCAAACCCTGCCCCGTACTGGTACGCGTCCATGAACTGGCGGCGGATGTTCAAGGCCTGGACCTCGCCTTGCGACTCGATGCGCGCCTGGGCCGACTCGGTGAGCATCTGCATGCTGCTGGCTTTGACCAGGTCCGAGCTATGGTCCATGCGGTAAAGCGAAAGGCCGATCAGTACCGTGACGATGGTTGCCAGGCAGAGCCCGGCCAGCAGGGTGATCTTCCACTGGATGGAGAGTTGTCGCAGAGGCATTTTCGGGCGAATCCCTTGTTATAAATCGGGGTCTGCCTTCTGTGTCGGCGCCTCGCAGGCTTTCTTTATTCAAGCGTTCAATAAAAAGTCGTATTGCCTGAGGCGTTTGGCGCAGGGCGCGACCTTGAGCGCTTTGACAAGCGACCGGGCGTGCTTCAGAGTGTGCGCCCTTCATAACAATATCCCCTGGCCCGGCCACTGCCTTGAGGCAGCCTGTCGCCGGCGCGTCCGCTATTTGTCCGTCGTTACGAGGTAACCCACACAATGAATGCTGTCATTGCCGCGGTCGGCATCATGCTGATCCTGAGCCTGTCCCGCGTGCATGTGGTCATCGCCCTGATCATTGGTGCCCTGGCCGGTGGCCTGGTCGGAGGCCTGGGCACCGAAGGCACGCTCAAGGCTTTCAACAGTGGCCTGGGCGGTGGCGCCACGGTGGCGCTGTCCTACGCGCTGCTGGGGGCCTTCGCCGTCGCCATCGCCAAGTCCGGTCTGGCCCACGCCCTGGCCGATCGCGCCCTGGCGATGGTCGATCGCCAGGGGCATGGCAACGCTGGTGGGCTCAAGTGGCTGCTGATCGGCCTGATGCTGGTGGTGGCGATATCGTCGCAGAACATACTGCCTATCCATATCGCCTTCATCCCGCTGCTGGTGCCGCCGCTGCTCTATGTGCTGACCCGCTTGCGCATCGACCGCCGGTTGATCGCTTGTGTGATCACGTTTGGCCTGATCACCCCGTACATGTTCCTGCCGGTCGGCTTTGGCAACATCTTCCTCAACGAGATCCTGCTGGCCAACGTCAGCCGTGCGGGGGTGGACGTCAGTGGGGTGAATGTCACCCATGCCATGGCCATCCCGGCCGCCGGCATGCTGGCCGGATTGCTGCTGGCCGTGTTCTTCAGCTACCGCAAGAAGCGCGACTATGACCTGGACCGTATCGAACAGGTCGAGCAGGTCAGCGTCAGCTACAACCCCTTGACCTTGCTGGTGGCAGGTGCGGCCATCGCCGCGGCATTCATCATCCAGCTGTGGCTGGACTCGATGATCATCGGGGCGATGGTGGGCTTTTTGATTTTCTCGCTCTCGGGCATCGTGCGCTGGAAGGACACCGACGACCTGTTCACCGAAGGCATGAAGATGATGGCCATGATCGGCTTCATCATGATTGCCGCCTCGGGGTTTGCCGAGGTGATGAAGGCGACCGGTGAGGTGAAGAGCCTGGTGGAGACCTCGGCGCAGTGGAT
The DNA here is from genome assembly GCF_051913525.1 of Pseudomonas sp. PKS. Taxonomy (NCBI): domain Bacteria; kingdom Pseudomonadati; phylum Pseudomonadota; class Gammaproteobacteria; order Pseudomonadales; family Pseudomonadaceae; genus Pseudomonas; species Pseudomonas sp. PKS. The sequence continues at coordinate 50,445 of NZ_JBEGDO010000024.1, forward strand.
CGACCACAGCAAGGGCATCGGTGCCTTGCTCATGCTGTTGGTGGGGCTGCTGGTGACCATGGGCATCGGCTCGTCGTTTTCCACGGTGCCGATCCTGGCAGCGATCTTCGTGCCGCTGTGCGTGCAGTTGGGCTTCGACCCGGTCGCCACGGTGTGCATCGTCGGTACTGCCGGTGCGCTGGGCGATGCCGGTTCGCCCGCATCGGACTCGACTTTGGGCCCGACCTCGGGCCTCAACGTGGATGGCCAGCATCACCATATCTGGGACACCGTGGTGCCGACCTTCATCCATTACAACCTGCCGTTGCTGGCCTTTGGCTGGCTGGCGGCGATGGTGCTTTGAAGAACCCCGGGGCTGCTTTGCAGCCCATCGCAGGCTTGGCCAGCGCCTACAGGGCTACGCTGGCTCGCTGCAGCGTCAGCCGCGTCCAGGCGGCGGGGAAATACGATTGAGGACGGTGCTGCCGTCCTCGCTGCGGGTCAGGTAGATCGGCAGAACCTTGGGTAGGCTGTCCACCAATCGCTTGACCTCATGGATGCTGTAGACGCCACTGACGCGAATGGTGCCGGTGCTCTCGTCAGCCAATTGCAGGGGGGTGTCCAGGTAGCGGTTGATCACCGGCAGGGCCTGGGCGAGGCTCAGGTTGTCGAGAATCAACTTGCCGCTGCGCCAGGCCAGGCTGTTGCCTGAGTCGTTGCTCTGGGCAAGCGCCGGCTCGAAGTCGCCCGCGCGGTAGCTGGCCTGCATGCCGGGGCCCAATCGGTAGCCACCATCGTTGCCGTTGCTGCTGACCAGCACCGAGCCTTCCACCAAGGTCACCTTGACCTGATCTTCATACTTCCAGACGTTGAATTGGGTGCCGGTGACCCGGGTCTGGCCCGTGCCCGCCCGAACGATGAATGGGTGGGTGCTGTCGTGTGTGACCTTGAAGAACGCCTCGCCCTTGACCAGGGTGATCTGGCGCTGATCCTTGTAATTCAGGTAGCGCAGTTCGCTGTGCAGGTTGAGCTCGACCACGCTGCCGTCGCTGAGCGTGACCTGGCGCATCTGGTCGGTGCTTTGAACGTGCTGGTAGCGATTGGGCAGCCAGCCTTGCTCCCAGCCGACCCAGCCCGCCAGGGGCAGGGCCAGCAGGACGATCGCCGCCGCCGAGGCCAGAGGGCGCCAGTTGCGCGGCCGCGCCGGTCGATGGGCGCCAGGATTGAAGTCGACCACCGTGGCGGTGCGAGGCAGCAATTCGGCGGTCTGCCAGATCTCCAGCATCGCCTCGTATTCCTCCAGGTGCCTTGGGTCGGCCGCCAGCCACCGTCTGAACGCCTCGCGCTCGGCTGGCGTGCAGTCGTCGGCATGCACGCGCATGCACCAGTGCGCGGCGGCATCGGCGAGGGCATCGTCTGGGTTGAGGTGGTCTTGGTTCATCGTGGCTCCCGGTTTTGCGGCATTCTACCCTCCACGGGGGGGTGTCGAGAACCGAGATAATGGCGAATGACTATCAGTTGTGGGGTTTTTTGTCGGCATCAGCCGACTTCTCGCGCTGATAAGCAGATAAGTGGGGCGCGTGGCGCCCCTTGTCGGTTCAGAACTGCTCAGGTGTCATGCCGTACAGACTTGCGCTGCCAGCCTTGATGCTGACCTCCAGGGCCAGGCTGCGCGGCAGCAGGCGTTGGAAGAAGAACTGCGCACAGGACAGCTTGGACCCATGGAAGGTAGGGTCTTGTTCGAGGTTGCGCAGGGAAACGGCGGCCATGCGTGCCCACATGTAGGCGTAGGCGGTAAGGCCAAAGAGGTGCAGGTATTCCACGGCAGTGGCACTGACCAGATTGGCATCATTGGGTGCTTGGGCGCGTAGCCATTGGCTGGTGTGTTCCAGGCGGTCCAGGGCGTCCTGCAAGGCGTCCCGGTGCGCCGGTGCGTCGGCACAGAAGGCCCGCACTTCTGCCACGAAACCGGCCAGAGCCTGGCCATCGTCAGCCAGCACCTTGCGCCCGAGCAGATCCAGTGCCTGGATGCCATTGGTACCTTCGTAAATTTGCGCGATCCGCACATCCCGCACGCGCTGTTCCTGGCCCCATTCGCGGATATAGCCATGGCCACCGAATACCTGCTGGCCCAGCACGCAGCTCTCCAGGCCGTTGTCGGTAAAGAACGCCTTGGCCACCGGCGTCAGCAGCGCCACCAGACGCACGGCCTGCTCCCGTTCGCCCGCGTCCTCGCCATAGCGGGCCAGGTCCAGTTGCTGGCCCACGTAGGTGGCGAAAGCCCGCCCGCCTTCGGTCAAGGCGCGCATGGTCAGCAACATGCGCCGTACGTCGCCGTGATGAATGATCGGGTCGGCGATCTTGTCCTTGGCCTGCGGGCCAGTGGCGGCCCGACTTTGCAGGCGGTCCTTGGCATAGCGCGCAGCGCTTTGGTACGAGGCTTCGGCGCAACCGATACCTTGGAGGCCGATGGACAGGCGCTCATAGTTCATCATCGTGAACATCGCCGCCAGGCCTTTGTTCGGCTCGCCAACCAGGTAGCCGGTGGCGCCGTCGAAGTTCATCACGCAGGTCGCCGAAGCCTTGATGCCCATCTTGTGTTCGATCGAGCCGCACTGCACGGCGTTGCGCGCACCGAGCGAGCCGTCCGGGTTGACCAGGAACTTGGGCACCAGCAACAGCGAAATCCCCTTTGGCCCGGCCGGCGCATCCGGCAGCCTGGCCAGTACCAGGTGGATGATGTTCTCGGTCAGGTCCTGTTCGCCTCCGGTGATGAAGATTTTGCTGCCGCTGACCTGGTAAGTGCCGTTGGCCTGGGGTTCGGCGCGGGTGCGGATCAGCCCCAGGTCAGTTCCGGCGTGTGGCTCGGTCAGGCACATGCTGCCCGCCCACTGGCCGCTGTAAAGCGGTGGCAGGTAGATAGCCTTGAGGTCGTCGCTGGCATGGGCATCGATCGCCAGGCAACTGCCGGCGCTCAGCGCCGAGTACAGGCTGAAGCTGCAGTCGGCGGCGTAGAGCATCTCTTCGAACAGCACGGCGAGCATCTTCGGCATGCCCATGCCGCCATGTTCAGGGTTGCCACCCAGGCCGACCCAGCCGCCTTCGCGGTAGGTCTGCCAGGCCTGACGGAAGCCGTCAGGGGTGATCACCTGGCCGTCGTCGAAGCGTACGCCTTGTTCATCGCCGTTACGGCTGAGCGGGGCGATCAACTGGCCTGTGATCTTTGCCGCCTCTTCGAGGATGGCATCGGCGGTGTCGGCGTCGACCCGCTCGGCCAGGGCGGGCAGGCGTGCCCACAGGGCTGGCGCGTCGAAGACGTCGTGCAGGACGAAACGCATGTCGCGCAGGGGCGCGTTGTAATCAGTCATGTCGAGGCTCGCGTGGATAGTCAGAGGGCCTTGGCCCGGTCGCGCAGGACGTATTTCTGGATCTTGCCCGTGGAGGTCTTGGGCAACTCGCCGAAGACCACGGTCTTGGGCACCTTGAAGCCGGCCAGGTGCTCGCGGCACCACTGGATGATGTCTGCCTCCCGGGTACTGGCTTGCCCTGCCTTGAGGGCGACGAACGCGCAGGGCGTTTCGCCCCACTTTTCATCCGGGCGGGCCACCACGGCGGCTTCGAGCACTGCCGGATGCTTGTAGAGGGTGTCTTCGACTTCGATGGTGGAGATGTTCTCGCCGCCGGAGATGATGATGTCCTTGAGCCGATCCTTGATCTCGACATAGCCATCGGCATGCCAGACGGCCAGGTCGCCGGTATGGAACCAGCCACCACGGAAGGCCTCGGCGGTGGCCTCGGGGTTCTTCAGATAGCCTTTCATCACCGTGTTGCCGCGCATGAAGATCTCACCCAGGGTCGTGCCGTCCTGTGGCACTGGTTGCAGGGTCTGTGGATCGGCCACCATCAGCCCATCCAGGGTCGGATAACGCACACCCTGGCGGGATTTGATCCGCGCCCGCTGCTCCAGCGGCTGCTCATCCCACTCCTCGTGCCAGGCGCAGACGGTGACCGGGCCGTAGACCTCGGTCAGGCCATAAGTGTGGGTGACGCGGATGCCCATCTGCTCGACCGCACCGATCACCTTGGCCGGTGGCGCAGCGCCCGCGACCATTGCCTGCACCGGGTGGCCGATGGCGGCTTTGTCGGCGTCGGGCACGTTCACCAGGGCGTTGAGCACGATGGGCGCGCCACACAGGTGACTGACCCGGTGTTCGCGGATCAAGTTGAGGATCTTCTGCGGGTCGACCCGCCGCAGGAACACGTGGGTGCCGGCCAAGGCGGTGACGGTCCAGGGGTAGCACCAGCCGTTGCAGTGGAACATCGGCAGGGTCCACAGGTACACCGGGTGCTGGCCCATGGACCAGGTCATCTGGTTGCCCAGGGCGTTGAGGTAGGCGCCGCGATGGTGATACACCACACCTTTGGGGTTGCCGGTGGTGCCGGAGGTGTAGTTCAGGGAAATCGCCTGCCATTCGTCATCGGGCCATTCCCAGGCGAACGCCGGATCGCCTTCGGCCAGCAACGCCTCGTAATCCAGATCGCTCACAGCACGGCCTTCACCGTACTCAGGATCGTCCACATCGACCACCAGGGGAGGGTGTTCGAGCAGGGCCAGGGCGCCTTCGATCACGCTGTGGAACTCGCGGTCGGTGATCAGTACCTTGGCTTCGCCGTGCTGCAACATGAAGGCGATGGCCTCGGCGTCCAGACGTACGTTGAGGGTGTTGAGCACCGCGCCGATCATCGGCACGGCAAAGTGCGCTTCGAGCATTGCCGGAATGTTCGGCAACATCACCGCGACGGTGTCGCCACGGCCGATACCGCGCCCGGCCAAGGCACTGGCCAGGCGTCGGCAACGGGCGTAGGTCTGGGCCCAGTCACGACGGATGGCGCCGTGAATCACCGCCGGATAGCGGCCATACACCGCGGCGGTTCGCTCGATGAAGCTCAAGGGGGTGAGGGCGACATGATTGACAGCAGTGGGCATCAGGCCCTGGGAATAGATCGACATGCGGTGGTCCTGTAAGGAGGCAGACGCAGCCTGTGCGCATGGCCCCCGGTGGCTGATTGTTAGCTCTGATCAGGGAAGGGGAGCAGGCCGTTGGCTGCTGCCCCTGTCGCATTTTTACGCGAACCGCTATGGTAGCTGGAAGATCGACTATAGCAATATAGTAAAACTACTATAAAAAGAGCCTTCTACGGTGAATACGACCCTATCGCCCTTGCTGGCCAAGGACCCGCAACCGAGCCTCTTGCTGGCCCCCGACGCACGCCCGTTGGCATTCAACCCCGCATTCCAGACGCTGTTCGGCGAGAACACGCAGGTATTGCCCACCAATGCGGCGGCGCTGGTGCGGGCGTGTTTGCGTCAACGCCGTGCCATCGTCGAAGTGGAGGCCGAGGTTGGGGAGCGCATCCTGCTTTGGACGTTCATTCCCGACGACAACGGCCAGCAGGTACTGGCCCGCTGTCGCGACGCCAGCGATGAACGTCGCGAGGCGCGCGAGGCCAGCCGTGCCCGGCGTCTGTACCGACTGATCACCGAAAACACCACCGACTTGATTTCCCGGCACAGCCCGGACGGGCGTTTTCTCGATGCCACGCCGGCGGCGTTCCGCTTGCTCGGCCTGTGGCCTGAACAACTGCGCGGCAGCGCCGTGCACACCTTGCTGCACCCCAGCGAGCGGCGACAGGTGCTGCTGCAGGCCGGTGCGGCGCTGGAAGTGGAGGGCTACCACACGCTGACCTGCCGGGTGCGCCATGCCGATGGCCGTTACCGCTGGTTCGAGATTGCCTGTCGGGCGATCCGCGAGACCTATACCGGGACGGTGGTGGAAGTCGTCGCCGTCTCGCGCGACATCACGTTGCGCATCGAAGCCCAGGAGACCCTGGCCCACAGCGCCCGCGTCGCCACCTTGGGCGAACTCGCCTCGGGCATTGCCCACGAAATCAATCAGCCGCTGGCGGCGGTGCTCAACTACAGCAACGCCAGCCTGCGCTACTTGCACAACCTCGACCATGACCCCCAGGCCCGTGAACGCATCGCTCAGGGCTTGCAACGCATCAACGCCCAGGCCACCCATGCCGCGCAGGTGATTCGTCGCCTACGGGCCTTCCTGCGCAAGGGGCCGCGTCACCTTCAGGCGCTGGATATCGCCGATGTGGTGGGTGAGGTGTTGCGCCTGTGCGCCTGGGAAGCCGGGCAGGCCCAGGTGCGTATCGAACAGCGCCTGGGGCCGCAGTTGCCCAAGGTGTACGCCGACCGGGTATTGCTCGAGCAGGTGCTGCTCAACCTGCTGCGCAATGCCATCGACGCCAACCGCGAGCAGCACGGGACGCAGGCCTCGCGTATCCTGCTCACCGCCAAGGCCCTGGGCGACGGGCTGCTGGTGGAGGTCTGCGATCAGGGCCCGGGCGTGGCGGTCGAGCGCCTGGATGAGATCTTCACGCCGTTCACCACGACCAAGGCCGATGGCCTGGGATTGGGGTTGAGCATGAGTCGGAGCATTGTCGAGGGCTTTGGTGGCAGCCTGCAGGCGCGGCCGGGCGAGGCGGGTGGCTTGGTGCTGTGCTGTCGTCTGCCGGCGAACAACGGATAAGGAGAGGGACCAGTGGTGCAAGCGAAGGTGTATGTGGTCGATGACGACCAGGGCATGCTCGACTCGACGGTCTGGTTGCTGGAGTCGGTAGGCCTGCGGGCGCTGCCGTTCACTGGAGGGCAGGCGTTTCTCGATGTCTGCGATGACCGCGAGCCGGCCTGTGTGCTGCTGGATGTGCGTATGCCAGGCCTGGGCGGGCTGGCGGTGCAGGCGGCGCTGCGTGAGCGCGGGCTCGACATCCCGGTGATCTTCGTCAGCGGCCACGCCGATGTGCCCATCGTGGTACGGGCCTTCAAGGCCGGTGCCTGCGATTTCATCGAAAAGCCCTACAACGACCAATTGCTGCTCGACAGCGTGCAAGCCGCCTTGGATCAGGTCCGTCGCCGGCAGCAGGGCAGCGAAGCCCTGGCCGCCGTGCAAGCGCGCATCGACGGGCTCACGCCGCGTGAGCGTGACGTGTTCATTCCCCTGGTCCAAGGGCTGAGCAACCGGGAAATCGCCGAGCAACTGGGCGTCAGCGTCAAGACCGTGGACCTGTATCGCGGGCGGGTGATGAAGCGCCTGCAGGCTGCGAGCCTTCCTGAGCTGGTGGGCATGGCCATCGCTTGTGGGCAGGTTGCGGCGCTGGGATTACAGGAGCCCTGAGGGCTTCTGTACGAAAATTTACATAGCAGGCTATTTAAGGCTTTGACATTCACTGCCTAGGCAGTAATATTTTTAAACAATTGCCTGAGCAGCCTGCCATGTCCCATTTTTCTCCGGAAAATTTCCAGACCTGCACCATCGGCCTGCTGCTTGGCCGTGCCGCGCTCCTGAAGGACCGCATCCTCGATTCTCATCTCGAAGCCGACGGCGTCACTGCCGCGCAGTTCAAGGTGCTGATCATCGTCACCCAGTACCAGGTGGACACGCCGGCCGAGCTGTGTCGCTACCTGGGCCTGGACAGCGGCTCGATGACCCGCATGCTCGATCGCCTCGAGCAGAAGGAACTGATCGTGCGCAACCGCTGCCCCGAAGACCGCCGCCAGGTGCGCCTGGCGTTGACCGCCGAGGGCCAGCGCCTGGCCGATCGGCTGCCGGAGATCGGCGCGGCGGCGATGAACGAGCTGGTCGGTGTGCTCGAGCCTGAAGAACTCAAGGCCCTTGAAGGCCTGCTGGCCAAGGTGCTGATCAGCGCCGGCGACCCCCTGACGATCAGCCGCTTCGCTGACCGTTGATCCCTCACGACTCATCCAAGGTATTGTCATGGCCACTTCCGCTGACACCTCCACCCCAGCACCGGCGCCGGACAACACAGGCAAGCGCAAGGCCTGGTTGCTTGGCTTGCTGCTGGTGTTGATCCTTGCCGGTGCCGCCGCCTGGGGCTGGTACACCCTGGTCGGGCGCTGGCATGAAAGCACCGACGACGCCTACGTCAATGGCAACGTGGTGGAAATCACGCCGCTGGTGACCGGTACTGTCACCAGCATCGGTGCCGATGATGGCGACTTGGTGCACGAAGGCCAGGTGCTGCTGCGCTTCGACCCGGCCGACAGCGAGGTCGCCTTGCAGGCCGCCGAGGCCAAGCTGGCGCGCACTGTGCGCCAGGTCCGGGGGCTGTACAGCAACGTCGATGCGCTCAAGGCGCAGTTGCAGACGCGTCAGGCTGAGCTGCAGAAAGCCCAGGACAACTACAACCGGCGCAAGGTGCTGGCCGACAGTGGGGCGATCGCCGCTGAGGAAATCTCCCACGCTCGCGACGATCTGACCGTCGCCCAGAGCGCCCTGAACAGCGCCCGCCAGCAACTCAACACCAGCACTGCACTGGTCGACGACACCGTGGTCTCCTCACACCCCGAGGTAATGGCTGCCGCCGCCGACTTGCGCCAGGCCTACCTCGACAACGCCCGCACCACATTGGTAGCACCGGTCACCGGCTACGTGGCCAAGCGCACCGTGCAACTGGGCCAGCGCCTGCAGCCGGGTGTTGCGACCATGGCGGTGATCCCGCTGGATCAGGTCTGGATCGACGCCAACTTCAAGGAAACCCAACTGCGCGACATGCGCATCGGTCAGCCGGTGGAAATCTCCGCCGATCTTTATGGCAGCGACGTGAAATACAGCGGTACCGTGGATAGCCTGGGCGCCGGCACCGGCAGCGCCTTTGCCCTGTTGCCGGCGCAGAACGCCACCGGCAACTGGATCAAGATCGTGCAACGGGTGCCGGTGCGTATTCACCTGAACCCCGAACAGCTCAAGGACCACCCGCTGCGTATCGGCCTGTCCACCGTTGTCGAGGTCGATCTGCATGACCAGAGCGGCCCGGCGCTGGCCCAGCAGCCGCCACAACAGGCCAGCTACACCACCCAGGTGTATGACCGTCAGTTGGTCGAAGCCGACAACCTGATCGCCCGGCTGATCCACGAGAACAGCGCCACCGGCAAGACGGCCCAGCGATGAGCAACGACGCGCCCGCGCAGTTCACTCCGCCGAGCCTGCTGCTGACGACCATCGGCCTGTCGCTGGCGACTTTCATGCAGGTGCTCGACACCACCATCGCCAACGTGGCCTTGCCGACCATCTCCGGCAACCTGGGGGTGAGCTACGAGCAGGGCACCTGGGTGATCACCTCGTTCGCGGTGAGCAATGCCATCGCCTTGCCGCTGACGGGCTGGCTGAGCCGGCGCTTCGGCGAGGTGAAGCTGTTCATCTGGGCCACGTTGCTGTTCGTGCTGGCCTCGTTCCTGTGCGGCATCGCCCAGTCGATGCCGGAGCTGGTGGCCTTCCGCGTGCTGCAGGGTGTGGTCGCCGGGCCGCTGTACCCGATGACCCAGACCCTGCTGATCGCCGTGTACCCGCCCGCCAAAAGGGGCATGGCGCTGGCCTTGCTGGCCATGGTCACGGTGGTGGCGCCGATTGCCGGGCCGATCCTCGGTGGCTGGATCACCGACAGCTACAGCTGGCCCTGGATCTTCTTCATCAACGTGCCCATCGGCCTGTTCGCCGCGGCCGTGGTGCGCCAGCAGATGCGCACGCGACCAGTGGTCACCAGCCGTCAGCCGATGGACTATATCGGCCTGCTGACACTGATCATTGGCGTGGGCGCATTGCAGGTGGTGCTGGACAAAGGCAACGACCTGGATTGGTTCGAATCCTCGTTCATCGTCATCGGTAGCCTGATTTCGGTGGTGTTCCTGGCGGTCTTCATCATCTGGGAACTCACCGATCGCCATCCGGTGGTCAACCTGCGTTTGTTCGCGCACCGCAATTTCCGTGTCGGCACCTTGGTGATGGTACTTGGCTATGCGGGCTTCTTCGGCATCAACCTGATCCTGCCTCAATGGCTGCAGACCCAGATGGGGTACACCGCCACCTGGGCGGGCTTGGCGGTGGCGCCGATCGGCCTGCTGCCTGTGATCCTGTCGCCATTCGTGGGCAAGTATGCGCACCGGGTCGATCTGCGTTTGCTGGCAGGGCTGGCGTTCCTGGCGATCGGCGCCAGCTGCTATATGCGCGCCGGCTTCACTAGTGAGGTGGACTTCCAGCACGTGGCACTGGTGCAACTGTTCATGGGCATCGGTGTGGCGCTGTTCTTCATGCCGACCCTGAGCATCCTGCTGTCGGACCTGCCGCCTCACCAGATCGCCGATGGCTCGGGGCTGGCGACCTTCCTGCGCACCCTCGGGGGCAGCTTCGCCGCCTCGCTGACCACCTGGATCTGGATTCGCCGCGCCGACCAGCACCACGCGTACCTGAGCGAGCACATCAGTCAGTACGATCCTTCCACCCAGCACATGCTGGAGCAGTTGGGCGGGGCCAACCCGCAGAGCTATGCGCAGCTGGAGCGGATCCTCAACGGCCAGGCCTACATGATGTCGACGGTGGAATACTTCACCCTGATGACCTGGGTGTTCGCGGGGCTGATCCTGCTGGTATGGCTCGCACGGCCGCCGTTTACCGCCAAGGCGGGGCCTGCATCGGCCGGACATTGATGCAACGGCTTCTTCGCGGATTGGGACTATGCACGCGTGTAACCGATAACGCTCAAGCGGGCATTCACAATCATCTGCCTTTCTTCTATTGTCGAACGTTCATTTCCAGGCAATTGGCAGATTCATGGAGAACATCATCGTCATCACCGGTGCCAGCCGTGGCATCGGCGCCGCCACCGCCTTGCTGGCGGCACAGCAGGGTTATCGCATCTGCATCAACTACCATGCCGACGACCAGGCCGCCGAACAGGTGCTGGCCCAGGTGCGTGCGCTCGGGGCCACGGCCATCGCCGTGCGAGCCGATGCCAGTGTCGAAGATGAAGTGGCGCAGCTGTTCCATCGCGTCGACCAGGAGCTTGGCCCGGTTACCGCGCTGGTCAACAACGCCGGCACCATCGGCCAGCAGAGTCGGGTGGAGGAGATGTCCGAATTCCGCCTGCTCAAGGTGATGAAGACCAACGTGGTCGGCCCGATGCTGTGCGCCAAGCACGCATTGCTGCGCATGGCCCGCCGTCATGGCGGGCAGGGCGGGGCGATCGTCAATGTATCGTCTGTGGCGGCGCGCCTTGGGGCTCCCCACGAATACGTCGACTATGCCGCCTCCAAGGGCGCGCTGGACACCTTCACTGTCGGCCTGGCCAAGGAAGTGGCAGGCGAGGGCGTACGGGTCAATGGCGTACGTCCTGGCTACATCCACACAGGTTTCCATGCGTTGAGTGGCGACCCGGACCGGGTATCGAAGCTCGAACCGGGTTTGCCCATGGGGCGTGGTGGACGGCCGGAGGAAGTGGCCGAGGCGATCCTGTGGCTGCTGTCGGACAAGGCGTCCTATTCGACAGGTAGTTTCATTGACCTGGGCGGCGGGCGCTAAGTAGCCGGGGTACGCGCGCCGCGATGGGCTGCGAAGCAGACCCTGCTACGCGATCAGAACGACCTCACGATCCGCCCCAACGTCTCCATGGCCTGCTCGGCACCTTCATTCCAGGGGCTGCCGTAGTTCAGGCGGATGCAGTTACCAAAGCGCCGCGTGGGCGAGAAGATTGGCCCTGGGGCGATGCTGATGCCCTGGGCCAGGGCCATGTGGAACAACTTGAGCGCATCCATCTGCTCCGGCAGTTCAAGCCACAGGAAGTAACCACCGCTGGGGTGGCTGACCCGGGTCTGCGCCGGGAAATGTCGGGCGATGGCGGCCAGCATGCTCAACTGCTGGCCTTCCAAGGCGTAGCGCAGCTTGCGCAGGTGGCGGTCGTAGCCGCCGTGTTGCAGGTAGTCGGCGATGGCGGCCTGGGCGGGCATCGAGGCGCACAGCGAGGTCATCAGCTTGAGCCGCTCGATCTTCTGGGCAAAGCGCCCGGCAGCGACCCAGCCAATGCGATAGCCCGGTGCCAGGCTCTTGGCGAAGGAGCCGCAGTGCATCACCAGGCCCTCGGTGTCGAAGGCCTTGGCCGGCTTGGGCGCTTGCTGGGCATAGTAGAGCTCGGCGTAGACATCGTCCTCGATCAGCGGCACCTGATGACGGCGCAGCAGCTCCACCAGTTCCTGCTTCTTCGCTTCGGGCATGCTTGCGCCCACCGGATTCTGGAAGTTGGTCATGCACCAGACGGCCTTGACCGGGTGTTTCTCCAGGGTTTGCGCCAGTACCCCCAGGTCCATGCCTTCACGTGGATGCACCGGGATTTCCACGGCCTTGAGCTTCAGGCGCTCGAGCACCTGCAGGCAGGCATAGAAGGCCGGCGCTTCGATCGCGACCAGATCGCCGGGCTCGGTGACCGCCTGCAGGCACAGGTTGAGCGCTTCCAGAGCGCCGTTGGTGATCAGCAACTCCTCCATGGGCAGCATCAGCCCACCGACCATGTAGCGCAGGGCGATCTGCCTGCGCAGTTGCGGGTTGCCCGGCGACAGGTCGGTGACCACCATGCGCGGGTCCATGGCTCGGCTGGCGCTGGCCAGCGAGCGCGACAGGCGCTGCAGGGGGAAGAGTTCCGGGCTGGGGAAGGCCGAGCCGAACGGCACGGTGTGCGGGTCCTTGATCGAGTCGAGGATGGAGAACACCAGCGCGCTGACGTCCACCTGGGTGGATTCGCTGACCGGTGCCAAGGCCTGGGGTTCGCTGAACGGCCGGGGGGCGTGGGCATTGACGAAGTAGCCTGAGCGCGGTCGGGCGCGAATCAGGCCACGGCGCTCGAGCAGGTAGTAGGCCTGGAACACCGTGGACGGGCTTACACCGTGGGTCTGGCTGGCGTAGCGCACCGAAGGTACACGTTGGCCGGGCCCGAGTACGCCGGAGCGGATCAGTTCGGCAATGTCGTCGGCGAATCGTTCGTAGCGTTTCATCGTGGCTCGGCAGTCAAGGTGACAAGTCAGTGTAAGGGATCAGCGGTTCAGTGGTGCGACGAAGCGGCTGTCGGCGCGGCTGTAGATCGTCGGCTCATCACTGTCGCGGACTTCGAAGGTGATCTGCTGGGCACTGCTGGTGGGGCGGTCGGCCAGCAGCGCGACCGATACCGGCAGCTCGCTCATTTCTCCGGCGGGGATGACGAAGGCCGTCTTGCCGTTCAGCGCAAAGCCCTCGGCGTCCACCAGACGCAGTTCGTAGTGCTGGGGGGACTGGGTCTTGTTGATGACCTTGAGCAGGTAGATGTTCTCGATCTGGCCTTGAGCGTTCTCGCGGAACAGGCCGCGGTCCTTGATCACATCCAGCGACACCATCGGGCGCAGGTTCAGGGCCACCACCAAGGCACCGATCATCAGCACCAGGGCACTGGCGTAGCCTAGCAGGCGTGGGCGCAGCCAGTGCGTCTTGCCACCTTGCAGGGTGTGTTCGGACTTGTAGCCGATCAGGCCACGGGCATAGCCCATCTTGTCCATCACGTTGTCGCAGGCGTCGATGCAGGCGGCGCAGCCGATGCAGGCCATTTGCAGGCCGTCGCGGATATCGATACCGGTGGGGCACACCTGCACGCACAGGGTGCAGTCGATGCAGTCGCCCAGGTTCTGCGCGCGGGGGTCGCTGCCTTTCTTGCGTGCGCCACGGGCCTCGCCGCGGCGAGGGTCGTAAGCCACCGACAAGGTGTCCTTGTCGAACATCACGCTCTGGAAACGCGCGTAGGGGCACATGTGCATGCACACCGCTTCGCGCAGCCAGCCGGCGTTGAGGTAGGTGGCGGCGGTGAAGAACGCCACCCAGAACAGCGCCACGCCGCCCAACTGCAAGGTGAACAGCGCCTCGGCCAAAGGGCGGATGGGCGTGAAGTAACCCACGAAGGTCAACCCTGTGAGCACGCCGATGGCCAACCACAGGCTGTGCTTTAGGGTGCGGCGGGCAAGCTTTTCAAGGCTCCAGGGGGCTGCAGCGAGCTTGATACGCTGGTTGCGGTCACCTTCGCTGACCTTCTCGCACCACATGAACAGCCAGGTCCATACGCTTTGCGGGCAGCTGTAGCCGCACCAGACGCGGCCCGCGAACACCGTGATGGCAAACAGACCGAAGGCGCAGATGATCAAAAGCGCCGAGAGCAGGATGAAGTCCTGGGGCCAGAAGGTGGCGCCGAAGATATAAAATTTGCTTTCAGCAAGATCCCAGAGCACGGCCTGGCGACCGTTCCAGCTCAGCCAGGCGGTGCCGAAGAACAGCACGAACAGCGCACCGGCAAAGCCAATGCGTAGATTGCGGTACAGGCCGGTGAAGCTGCGGGTATGGATGCCGCTGTCGCCCAGGCGCTTGTGCGGGCTGGCGGGCGCGGCAACGTCGATCACGCGGTACGGGATTCTATCGCTCATGGCTTGTGCTCTTGAGTCTCGATCAGGCCCGGTCACTATGGGGCGCGATCTGTTTTCAGCACAGACTCAGGTGTCGCGATAAAAACCGTATCAGATGACCTGTTGGTATCGCGCAGGCCTTAGATCACGGAGCCTGGCGTGCTTGCCTTCAGATGCCTGCGGCTATCCACCGCACCGGCCACGGTGAGCGCGTCGGCCTCGGCCTCGGTGATGGGGACGCGCTGGTTGGCGAGCAGGGCCACCGACATGCGCAACTGCTCATCCGTGACGATCTCGATGTCCGGCCCCTCGGCCTCAAGGCGCAGGTCTTCGCCGATCAACGTGCAGCGGCGGGTGCTTTCGTCGATTTCTACGGGCATGGCGATGTCCTCTTGGTTGGCGGTCTGCAGTTGTGACCGCACCAAACCGGTGGTTGCTGCATCGCTGCGCTCAGCGGATTCGGTTGCACTCCCGGCAAGCCCAACGGTCCATCCCTTGAGAGGTTCGAGCGTCGCTCCCACGACCTGGAGGTCTGACATGCACCCTTGGTGGCACACGGTATGGCTGGCCATACAAGCCGAGTTCGCCGACATCGCCGACCTGCGCGAGGTCACTCAGATCCTGGTGCGCTTGTTGATGGCCGCCGTGCTGGGCGCGGTGCTGGGCTTCGAGCGCGAGCACAAGGGCAAGTCCGCAGGCGTGCGCACGCACATGCTGGTGTGCCTGGGGGCGGCGCTGTTCGTCCTGGCACCGAGCATGGCCGGCGCTGACGAGCAGGCGCTCAGTCGGGTGATCCAGGGGATCGTCGCGGGGATCGGTTTTCTGGGCGCTGGGACGATTCTCAAAGGGAACGGCCAGGAGACCAGCCATGTGAAAGGCCTGACCACCGCCGCCGGATTGTGGATGACCGCCGCCATCGGCACGGCCGCCGGTGTGGGGCGTGAGGCCACCGCCGTGATCAGCACGGTGCTGGCGCTGCTGGTGCTGGGCAGCATGCCGCTGCTGGTGGAGAAGCTTGAAGGCGAGGATGAAGGGAAGCAGGAGGAGGAGAGTGACAGGAAGCACTGAGGGGAGCCGAAGCTCCCCTCAAAGCGTTGTTGCCTGCTCTTTTTTTATTATTGGAGACTGGCCTGTTGTTGTTTTTGTCAGCCGTTGCCTCGGTACTGCGGGTGGCCCCCACTCGGGGCACAAGAGCAAACGTATTTTTTTGAGCGCTGACCTGCTTTCATCATTGCTGATCCGATGCTGACTGCCGCTACCTTGCAGGTAGTTTTATTGTTCTGTGTCAGACCGCGAGGGCGAACCCTCTGAAAAGCGTGCCTACTCCAAAAAAATCTGCTTGCTACGCCTCTGCCGTGTTGTTCTTGTTATGTCAGAGCCGTTACCTGTTGTTTTTATTGGGTGTCACGTTTTTGTTCTTGTTATGCCAGAGATAAAGCAGATGCCATGCCAACTTTTTAAAATCCTTTAAAATCAATGGTTTGTCGAAATATGCAAAAATCCGGTCACCTGAAAATCTGTCGATTTGTTTCCCTGTTACCCGATTTTTTTCTGGCAAACGGGGGTGAGGTAACACTCACCCACACATATGTGACACCCGTATGACTCATTGAGCGCTACGCGCCCGTGCAACCCGCGACCCCGTCACGCGGCCCAGCACCGAACTGATGCGCTGACCGGCCGCAATCAGGCGCTCCAGGTCGATGCCGGTGTCGATACCCAGGCCTTGCATCAGGTACACCACATCCTCGGTGGCGACGTTGCCGGTCGCGCCTTTGGCATACGGACAGCCGCCCAGGCCCGCCACGGAACTGTCGAAGACCTGGATGCCTTCGAGCAGGCTGGCGTAGACATTGGCCAGGGCCTGGCCATAGGTGTCATGGAAATGCCCGGCCAATTGCTCACGTGGCACCTGGGCTGAGACCACCTCGAACAAACGGCGTGTTTCGCCGGCGGTACCGGTGCCGATGGTGTCGCCCAAAGACACTTCGTAGCAGCCCATCTCATGCAGTGCCCGCGCCACCGGCGCGACCTGCTCGGCGCTGACCCTGCCTTCGTAAGGGCAGCCCAGCACGCACGACACATAACCGCGCACTCGCACGCCATGGCTGCGTGCCGCCTCCATGATCGGCTCGAATCGCTTGAGGCTCTCGCTGATCGAGCAATTGATGTTGCGCTGTGAGAAGGCCTCGGATGCGGCAGCGAATACCGCCACTTCTTTCACGCCAGCCGCCACAGCGTCTTCGAAGCCGCGCAGGTTGGGCGCCAGGGCGGCGTAGGTCACGCCCGGGCGTTGCTTGATGGCGGCGAACACCTCGGCTGAGCCGGCCATCTGCGGTACCCATTTGGGCGAGACGAAGCTGCCCACCTCGATATAGGACAACCCGGCCTCGGTGAGCTCGTCCACCAGGCGCACTTTGTCCGCGACGCTGATGGGCTGGGCTTCGTTCTGCAGGCCGTCGCGCGGGCCGACTTCGACCAGGCGGACTTTCTCGGGCAATGACATGGCGGGGTTCCTGTGTCAGGTCAACGGTTATTGTG
This sequence comes from Pseudomonas sp. PKS, assembly GCF_051913525.1. Lineage (NCBI taxonomy): Bacteria > Pseudomonadati > Pseudomonadota > Gammaproteobacteria > Pseudomonadales > Pseudomonadaceae > Pseudomonas > Pseudomonas sp. PKS. The sequence goes on from NZ_JBEGDO010000024.1 coordinate 67,294, forward strand.
ATTGTGCTGGTTGAGGGTGGCGGCCAGGGCCTGTTCGCAGCGTTCCTGCGCGGTGTCCAGCTCCAGGTGCATCTGCTGGATATCGAGCATCTGCTGTTCCAGCTGGGCGCGGCGCTCGGCGATCTTGGCCAGCATGCTGTGGAGCTGCTTGAGATTGCCGCTGGTGGGGTCATACAGCTCGATCAGTTCCCGGCATTCGGCCAGGGAGAAACCGATGCGCTTGCCGCGCAGGATCAGCTTCAAGGTGACCTTGTCGCGCGCCGAATAGATGCGCTCCAGGCCTCGGCGTTCGGGGCTCAGCAGGCCTTGCTCCTCATAGAAGCGAATCGCGCGGGTGGTGATGTCCAGCTCGCGGGACAGGTCGGAGATGCTGTAGGTCTGGCTGCTCATGCTTGGGCTCGGAAGAGGTGATAGCCGCTAACCTAAAGGCTGCTTGACGTAAACGTCAAGCAGGCGCTGCCGGCCCTTGGGATTGGGCCGATCGCCGGAAGCCATTTGGCGTCTGGCCGGACAGGCGCTTGAAGAACCGGGCGAAGTAGGTCGGATCGGTGAAGCCCAGGCGGTCCGACAGCTGGCCGATGCTCATGCGCGTGTACACCAGGTTGCGTCGGGCTTCCAGCAACAGGCGCTGGTGAACGACTTGCAGAGCGGTCTGCCCAGCCAGGTCCCGGCACAGTTGGTTGAGACGCAGGCTGGAGACACCCAGCTTCGCCGCGAAGTCTTCGACCGACAGGTGCTCGCGGTAATGGGCCTCTACCAGGCGCAGGTATCGGCTGAGCAGTTGCCGGTCGCGTTCATCTCGATTGCGCGGGGCCTGGCCCAGTTGCTGGCGACGGCTGATCCACACCATCAGCGCGGTGAGCAGCGCCTGCAGCATGGCTGCCCGGCCTGGCGCGTGGCCCTGGTATTCCTGCTGCAGAGTATCGATCAGGCCGTGCAGGCGGATGCGGTCCTTGCCCAGCGGGTAGCAGCCCACCGACGTCAGCACTGCCAAGGGCGCACCGAGGCGCTGCTCCAGATCGGCCACCAGGGCGGTGCCGAACGTCAGCACGTGGCCCTGGATGTCGGCGCTGAAACGAAACCCATGCACGGTCAGCGGAGGGACCACCTGGATGGCCGCTTCGCGGATTTCGCTGTGCTGGCCTTCGATCTGTACCTGCGCCTGGCCCCGTTGCACGTAAAGCAGCTGGAACAGTTCGGCATGGCGATGGGGCTTGATTTCCCAGTGGTGCAAACGGCTGCGCGCAGGGATCGACTCGCAATGCAGCAGGTCGGTACCGGGCCAGGCCTGGTTTTCGCCGTAGAGCTGGAACAGCGGCACTCCGGGAAGTCGAGTGGTCATGGCATATCTGTCCGTTAATCGAACGAAATTTGCAAAAGTGCAGTTAATGCATGGGATTTCACACTTTTTGCCTGGCAGTGGCCAGTAAAAATGCAGGTGCAAACCCAAATCAGCAGATGCCAGGGCATGTGTTGCCAGTGCCGGCATCGACACGACGAGACAACAATAATGAAGACTCAGGTTGCAATCATCGGGGCCGGTCCGTCCGGCCTGCTGCTTGGCCAGTTGCTGTACAAGGCTGGCATCGACACCGTGATCCTCGAACGCCAGACACCCGACTACGTGCTCGGGCGCATCCGTGCCGGTGTGCTGGAGCAGGGCACGGTAGACCTGTTGCGCGAGGCGGGTGTCGCCGAACGCATGGATCGTGAAGGGCTGGTGCACGAGGGCGTCGAGCTGCTGGTCGGCGGCCGTCGCCAACGCCTTGACCTGAAGGCCCTCACCGGCGGCAAGACGGTCATGGTCTACGGCCAGACCGAAGTCACCCGTGATCTCATGCAGGCCCGTCAGGCCAGCGGTGCGCCGATCATCTACTCGGCCAGCCAGGTGCAGGTGCACGGGCTGGACACTTCACAGCCCTTTGTCACTTTCGAGCAGGACGGCCAACGCCAGCGCCTGGATTGCGATTACATTGCCGGATGCGACGGTTTCCACGGTGTGTCGCGCCAGAGCATCCCCGCAGGCGTGCTCAAGCAATACGAGCGTGTCTATCCGTTCGGTTGGCTGGGCCTCTTGGCTGATACGCCGCCGGTCAACCATGAGCTGATCTACGCCCACCATGAGCGCGGGTTCGTGCTGTGCAGCCAGCGCTCCCACACCCGCAGCCGCTACTACCTGCAGGTGCCGCTGCAAGAGCGGGTGGAAGATTGGAGCGACGAGCGCTTCTGGGATGAACTCAAGGCGCGGCTGCCAGAGGAGGTGGCGGCGCGACTGGTCACCGGAGCGGCGCTGGAGAAAAGCATCGCACCGCTGCGCAGCCAGGTGGTCGAGCCCATGCAGTACGGCCGGCTGTTTTTGCTCGGCGATGCCGCGCACATCGTCCCACCCACGGGCGCCAAGGGGCTGAACCTGGCGGCGTCGGACGTCAATTACCTCTACCGGATCCTGGTCAAGGTCTACCGCGAAGGGCGTACCGACCTGCTGGCCCAGTACTCGCCCCTGGCCTTGCGCCGGGTGTGGAAGGGCGAGCGCTTCAGCTGGTTCATGACCCAGTTGCTGCATGACTTCGGCGAGCATCAGGATGACTGGGACCGCAAGATGCAGGAGGCCGACCGGGAGTATTACCTCAGCTCGCCGGCAGGCTTGGTGAACATTGCCGAGAACTATGTGGGGTTGCCGTTCGAGGCGGTGGAGTAGGGCGGGCGGCTCCATTCACGGGTAGATGCTCGCCCTCATTTTTCCAGTAGCGCCACGATCTCCCGATATCCCCGCTGCTGCGCGTGCTCCAGCGCCGTCACGCCGTCCTTGTCGGCGATCGTCGGGTCCGCCCCGGCCGCCAGCAGCCGGCGGACGATGTCCACATGACGTGGGCCACCATCGCCCAGGATCACCGCCTCGAGCAGCGCGGTCCAGTGCAGGCGGTTGAGGTGGTTCACGTCGACGCCTGCGTCGATCAGCATCTGCACGGTCTGCACATGGCCGCGCTCGGCGGCGGGAATCAGCGCGGTGCCGCCGTAGCGGTTGGTGCTCTTGAGGTCGGCACCGTGATCCAGGGTCAGGCGCAGGATCGCGTTCAGACCACGGGCCCCGGCATACAAATAAGGACTGTCCTGGATGTCGTCCCTGGCATTGACGTCGGCGCCAGCTTCGATCAGGACCTTGGCTGTCGCGACCTCATTGGCGTGGGTGGCCACCAGCAGCGCGGTGCGGCGCTGAGCGTCCCGCGCATCGACGGTCGCGCCTTCATCGAGCAGACGGCGTACGGCAGAAGCATCGCCACGCTGGGCGGCATTGAGCAGTTGGGTATCCATGGCAATGGTCTCGGCGTGGGCGACAACGCTGATGAGCAAGGTGAAGAGCACGGCGAACGGCATGCGCATGGAAGGGCTCCTGAATGACCGGTCTTCATCCTAGGAAATACCCTTGAGTGCTTGAAGTTAATTCTCCGCATGAGCATCAGTGCATTTCTGGATACACCCTGTTTTCTGGCTTTCGCGCAGGTTCGGCTAAAATCGCGGTTTTGGCGCCATGCGCCTACCTTCGAATTACAGGATGTCCTTCTTGAAAAGGCCTTTACCCGTTGTGGTGCGTGTCACGGCCCTGTGTTGCCTGGTGACCTTGACCAGTTGTGGCTGGGGCGAGCGAACGGCCGGGACGCCCTCGACCACACCGCTGCCACCCGAGCTCGACTCCGGCTACCGCGCCGGGTTGCAGCCGACTCATGCCAGCCGGCACATGGCTGCCGCAGCCAATCCCTTGGCCAGTCAGGCAGGGCGCTCGGTATTGCGCGCAGGTGGCAGCGCCATCGACGCTGCCATCGCCATGCAGGCGGTGCTCACCTTGGTCGAACCTCAGTCCAGTGGTATCGGTGGTGGGGCGTTCATCCTCTATTGGGACGGGCATCAGGTCCAGGCCTTCGACGGTCGTGAAACCGCGCCCTCGGGCGTTACGCCGAACCTGTTCCTCAAGTCTGATGGCACGCCCATGGCCTTTCGGGACGCCCAGATCGGCGGCCGCTCAGTGGCCGTACCCGGCGTGCTGCGCGCCTTGTATTTGGCCCATGAACAGCATGGTCGACTGCCATGGCGCGACCTGTTTGCCCCGGCTATCGCCTTGGCCCGCGATGGCTTCCCGATGTCCAAGCGATTGCACACACTACTGGCAGCGGACCCCTATGTCGCCGGCTCGCCCGGCATGGCCCGCTATTTTCTCGATGCCCAAGGCAAGCCCCTGGCGGTCGGCACGCTTCTGAAGAACCCCGAGCTTGCACAGACCCTGGAACTGATCGCCACGCAGGGGCCTGATGCGTTCTACACCGGCGACATTGCCCAGGCGATGGTCGAGGCCGTGCGCGGCCATGCCAACCCCGGCCTGCTGTCGCTCGAAGACCTGCGCCGCTACCAGGCCAAGGAGCGCACGCCCGTCTGCGGGCCCTACAAGACCTGGCGCATTTGCGGCATGCCGCCGCCATCCTCCGGTGGCGTCGCGGTATTGCAGACCCTGGGGATCCTCGAAGCCCTGCAGTCGGCCACGCCGTCGCTGGACCTGGCCAGCATGGCTCCAACGCAGGCACTGTCGGTGGCAGGTCTGGAACCTGCGCCCATGGCGGTTCACCTGATCGCCGAGGCCGAGCGCCTGGCCTACGCCGACCGCGCTCAGTATCTGGCTGACAGCGACTATGTGGCGGTGAATCTCCAAGGGCTGACCAACAAGGCGTACCTGGCGAGTCGTGCCCGGCTGATTGGCCCGAGCAGCATGAAGCACGCCGAGGCCGGTACACCGCCGGGTAGCAACCTGGCCCTGTCGCCTGATCGTTCGCCCTTGCGCATCGCCACCTCCCATGTCTCGGCCGTCGACGATCTGGGCGGTGCGATTGCCATGACCACGTCCGTCGAGGCTGCGTTTGGCTCGCACCTGTTCGTCAAAGGATTCCTGCTGAACAATCACCTGACCGACTTCTCGTTCGTGCCCAGCGCAGGCGGCAAGCCTGTCGCCAACGCGGTTGCTCCCGGCAAGCGACCGCTGTCCTCGATGTCGCCGACATTGGTGTTCACGCGTGAGTCCGGCGAACTGCTGGCCAGTCTGGGTTCACCCGGCGGCTCGCAGATCATCGGTTACGTGAACAAAGCATTGATCGGCCTGCTGGACTGGAAGCTCGACCCCCAGGCGGCCATCAACCTGCCCAACTTCGGCAGTCGCAACCTCGGCACCGAGGTGGAAGCGGGGTTGGCAAGCCCAGCCCTGATACAGGCGCTTCAAGCCCGCGGCCATGAGGTGACACCGATGACGATGACCAGTGGGACGCAGATCATCCAGCGCACCGCTGACGGCTGGTCGGCGGGTGCCGATCCCCGACGTGAAGGGACGGCGCTGGGCGACTGAGGCGCTTGCGCGTGCGGTTGCCGGCGGTGAATGGGCGTGCTAGAAGTCGGGTCTGCCATTCAGAAGTTGAATACACCGATGTCTATCAGCGTTAAACCGAATAGGGCCCTGTTCGACCTCGACCTGCTGCGCGCCATTGTCGTGGTGGCCGACTGTGGCAGTTTCACCACGGCGGCGACGCGCTTGCATTCCACCCAGTCGACCATCAGCCAGAAAGTACGCCGGCTGGAGGACATGGTGGGGCACCGCCTGCTGGTGCGAGGCAACCGCGACGTGCTGCCCACGGACGCAGGGCAGACACTGCTGGGTTATGCCCGGCACATGCTGGCGCTGAATGACCAGATGCTCGAAGCCCTGGCGGGGGCGATGGTTGGCGTGACGGTGCGCTTGGGAGTACCTGAGGATTTCGTCGGTGGTCGCACCACCAATGCCTTGTCGGCATTCAGTCGGCGCCATCCGCAGGTCAAGCTGGAAGTTACCAGCGGGTTGTGCCGAGACCTGAGCCAGGCCTATGACAATGGCGAATTGGACCTGGTGTTGCTCAAGCAGCGGCGTAATGCGAGGGAAGGGGTGGCTTGCTGGCCTGAGCGATTGCAGTGGATCGACAGTGCCCGGACACCGGCCTTCGAACTCGACCCGATCCCTCTGGTGACTTTTCCGCCGCGGGGGTTGTATCGCGATGACATGATTACCGCGATCGAGGGGATGGGGCGGCGTTGGCGTATCAGCTTTACCAGCTCCAGTTTGAGTGGGATACAGGCGGCAGTGGCCGATGGCATGGGGATCAGCCTGCTGCCGCCGCGGGCGGCGACGGGGGAGCACCGGGTGTTGGGAGTGGAGCAAGGGCTGCCGGAGGTCGATAGCTACGAGATCGTGGTGGTGCATCGGCCTACGGCGGATGGGATGGTTCGGGCGTTGGCCGAGGTGCTCATGGAGTTGCTTGCGGCGCACGAGATTTGATTTGGCGTTGGTTGTTGGTTGTTGGTTTTGAGGTTTGTGGGCTTATCCGTTTGATTTGGCGACGGTTAGTCACCTTTGCGCCCTTACGGCGGGTCACTTTGGTCTTGGCCAAAGTAACCAAAGCCGCTGCGCCCC
>NZ_JBEGDO010000025.1:0-73653 GCF_051913525.1 Pseudomonas sp. PKS
CAGCTTGCAGCTTGCAGCTTGCAGCTTGCAGCTTGCAGCTTGCAGCTTGCAGCTTACTCTTCCCAGTCGCGGGTGCGCTCCACTGCCTTTTGCCAGCCTTTGTAGAGCTTTTCTTTCTGCGCTTCGTCCAGTTGTGGGCTGAACTCGCGCTCGATGATGGCCTTGTCCCGCAGCTCGTCCAGTCCGCTCCAGAAACCACAGGCCAAGCCTGCCAAGTAGGCGGCGCCCAGGGCCGTGGTTTCGCGCATCTTCGGCCGTTCGACGCAGGTGCCGAGGATATCGGCCTGGAACTGCATGAGGAAATTATTGGCCACTGCACCACCATCGACGCGGAGTTCGCTCAGGCGCTGGCCGCAGTCGTGCTGCATGGCATCGAGCACATCGCGGGTCTGGAAGGCGATCGATTCCAGGGCTGCGCGAATGATGTGATCCACCTTGACCCCACGGGTCAGGCCGAACAGCGCGCCACGGGCGTAGGGGTCCCAATAAGGGGCGCCAAGGCCGGTGAAGGCGGGTACCAGGTAGACGCCATTGCTGTCTTTGACCTTGCTGGCGAAGTATTCGGTGTCATGGGCATCGTTGACGATCTTCAGCTCGTCGCGCAGCCACTGTACGGTGGAGCCGCCGTTGAACACGGCGCCTTCCAGGGCGTAGGCCACTTCCCCCCGCGGGCCGCAGGCGATGGTGGTGAGCAGGCCATGGGACGACTTCACCGCCTGCTTGCCGGTATTCATCAGCAGGAAGCAGCCCGTGCCATAGGTGTTCTTGGCTTGACCGGGTTCGACGCACATTTGGCCGAACAGGGCCGACTGCTGGTCACCGGCGATACCGGCAATGGCGATACCGCTCTTGGTATGACCATAGATTTCGGACGATGGGCGTACCTGAGGCAGCATCTGGCGAGGAATACCCAGGATCTCTAGCAGCTTGTCGTCCCATTGCAGGGTATGGATGTTGAACATCAGGGTGCGCGAGGCGTTGGTGTAATCGGTGACATGCACCTTGCCACCCGAGAATTTCCAGATCAGCCACGTATCGATGGTACCGAACAGCAGTTCGCCCCGTTCGGCACGTTCACGGACACCTTCGACATTGTCGAGGATCCACTTGAGCTTGGTGCCGGAGAAATAGGGGTCGGTGACCAGCCCGGTGGTGTCGCGGATGTAAGCCTCATGGCCATCGCGCTTGAGTTGTTCGCAGATCTCGGTGCTGCGCCTGCACTGCCAGACGATGGCGTTGTACACCGGACGGCCGGTTTCCTTGTCCCAGACCACCGTGGTTTCACGCTGGTTGGTGATGCCCAGCGCTGCCACCTGGGCATGGCTGATGCCTGCCTGGGCCAGCGCCTCGACCATGGTCGCGCTCTGGGTGGCGAAGATTTCCATCGGGTCGTGCTCGACCCAGCCAGCCTGAGGATAGTGCTGGGCGAACTCGCGCTGCGAGGTGCCGACTACGTTGGCGTCGCGGTCGAAGATGATGGCCCGCGAACTGGTGGTGCCCTGGTCCAGGGCGATGATGTAGTTCTTGTCCTGGGTATCTGTCATGTCGGTGGCCTTGCACAAAATTGGGGGAAGTCAGGGCTGGTCGGGCAATCGGCCCGGCGGCATCAGGAAACCTGGGTCTTGCCCTGAGGATTATCGTCTGTTTGCAGGTTCGCGGCGTGTACCGTCGGCAGATTGCGGGCGATCAGGCCTCGATACAGGGCGGCGCCCAGGCACGCGCCCAGGATCGGTGCGAACACCGGAACCAAAAAGTAGGGGATGTCACGTCCGCCAGTGAAGGCGATTTCGCCCCAGCCGGCCAGGAAGGTCATCAGCTTGGGCCCGAAATCCCGCGCCGGGTTCATTGCAAAGCCGGTGAGCGGCCCCATGGCACTGCCGATCACCGCGATCAGCAAGCCAATCAAGAGCGGTGCCATGGCTCCTCGGGGCAAGCCATTGTTGTCGTCGGTCAGCGCCATGATTACGGCCATGAGGATGGCGGTGATCACCACTTCGACCACCACGGCCTGGGCAATGGACAGAGAAGGGTGTGGATAGGTGGAGAACACCGAGGCCAGCTCCAGGCTGGCCTGGCTGCCACGTACTATCGCGTGGGTCTGTTCGAAATCGAAGAACAGGTTGCTGTACAGCGTGTATACGAGCGCGGCGGCACAGAAGGCGCCACAGACCTGGGCGAGAATGTAGAAGGGCAGTTTGCGCTTGTCGAAATCGGCGAACAGGCTCAAGGCGATGCTCACGGCGGGGTTCAGGTGAGCACCTGAAATGCCGGCGGTGAGGTAGATCGCCATGCTGACGCCAATGCCCCAGATGATGCTGATCTCCCAGAGACCGAAGCTGGCGCCGGCAACCTTGAGCGCGGCGACGCAACCGGTACCGAAGAAAATGAGCAGGGCGGTGCCGAGGAACTCGGCCAGGCATTGGCTTGAAAGGGTGGGTTGTCGTAGAGCAGTCGTCATGTGAAACCTCGTTTCTTGTTGTTGTGAGGCACTGGGCGCTCGACAAAATGCTCGGTGTCTATCCCCATAAACCCGGGCGAATGTAGGAAATGCACCTTTAAAGGGCGTCATTTATTCAAAAACGAAAAAATATAGACAAGAAACGCTGATGTCAAAGGTCGAAAGTGAACTGTCATTCACAATCTGACCGCCTGTATCAAGCGTGAATCCGCGTGCCAGACACGATCGAGGTCGGTTCGCTGGTCGCTCTGTGGGATTTGTCCTAAAGTACGCGGCGACTTGCCATCGACTGGAGCCGTACATGACCCCCGCCCTCGATCTTTTGAAGAAGGCGCGTGCCGAACACCGCGTGCACAGCTACGAACATGACCCCAAGGCAGCCTCCTACGGTCTGGAGGCCGCAGAGAAGCTCGGGCTCGACCCGCAGCGGGTGTTCAAGACCCTGTTGGCCAGTAGTGAAAAAGGCGAATTGCTGGTGGCGGTGGTGCCGGTGGGAGGTACGCTGGATTTGAAGGCGTTGGCCCATGCGGCAGGGGTTAAGAAATGTGAGATGGCCGACCCGATGGCGGCGCAGCGTGCCACGGGCTACCTGGTGGGTGGGATCAGCCCGCTGGGCCAGAAGAAGCGCCTGCGCACCTTTATCGACGATTCTGCGCAGCAGTTCGAAAGCATTCATGTGAGCGCCGGCCGACGCGGGCTTGAAGTGGAACTGGCGGCGACGGTGCTGGCCGAGCACACCCAAGGGACGTTCGCCGGGATCGGGCGAGGCTGAGCCTCAGCGAATTTGATGGAGGGAAGCAGGCGCTTGGCGACAGCGAGAAATGGGCCGACCAACGGCCCCTTTCGGATGGCTCAGGTTGCCGAGCTGTAGCGGCGAACCCCGTTCTCCTGACGTGGCAACTGTGCCGCGACGCTGCCTGGTACCGGGAAAAGGACCAGGTGGTCTGCCGCTACGCTGATGCCAACATCCTGACCGACCTGATGGTCGATATGGCTCGGGAAGATCGCCTCGAGCTGGCTGCCGGTGGGCAACTGCAGGCGGTACAGCGTCGATGCACCGAGGAAGCTCTTGCCGATGATGTTTGCCCGCAAGCTGCTGTCCGGCGCGTGGATGATGTCATCCGGACGCAACAGCACATCCACTGAGCTGCCCAGCGCCATGGTGTAGGCACGGTTGCCGCGCAACTCACCCAGTTCGGTATTGACCGCATCATGACTGCTCATCTGGCCACGGATGAAGTAGCCCTGGCCGATGAAGCTGGCGACGAACGGCGTCTGCGGTTCGTGATAGAGGTTGTAAGGGGTATCCCACTGCTCCAGGCGGCCTTCTTTGAACACGCCCACGTGATCGCTCACGGCGAAGGCCTCTTCCTGGTCGTGGGTAACCAGGATGGCGCTGGTGCCGCGGCTCTTGAGGATGTCGCGCACCTCATGGCTCAGACGGCGACGCAGCTCCACGTCCAGGTTGGAGAAGGGTTCGTCAAGCAGCAACAACTGGGGTTCCGGGGCCAAGGCCCGGGCCAGGGCCACCCGTTGCTGCTGGCCACCGGACAGCTCGTGGGGGTAACGGCTACCCAGGCCGCTGAGCTTGACCAGCTCCAGCATTTCGTCGACCACCTCGCCCTGGCGGGGGTGCTTGCCGATACCGAAGGCGATGTTCTGCGCGACGGTCAGGTGGGGGAACAGTGCATAGTCCTGGAACACCATGCCGATGCGGCGTTTTTCCGGCGCCAGGGTGAAGCCTGCGCGGGAAATGACCTCGCCGGCCAGCTGGATCTCGCCCTCATGCACCGGCTCGAAACCGGCGATGGCGCGCAGTGTGGTGGTCTTGCCGCAACCTGACGACCCCAGCAGGCAACCGATGTCGCCTGCATTCAGGTGCAGATTTAGGTTCTGGACGATGCGCTGGTCACCATAGCCACAGGCCAGGTTGCGCAGGTTGATCAGTAGCGGATGACTCATGCGTGGTGGTAAGCCGGTTCTACAAGGAATTCCAGGAGGGCCTTCTGCGCATGCAGGCGGTTTTCAGCCTGGTCCCAGGCGACCGAACGTGGGTCGTCGAGCAGGTCCTGGCTGATTTCCTCGCCACGGTGGGCGGGCAGGCAATGCATGAACAGGGCGTCGGGTGCCGCCAGGTCGAGTAGTTCACGGGTGACCTGGTAGGGCGCGAAATGCGCCAGGCGCCGTGCAGTTTCCTCCTCCTGGCCCATGGAAGTCCAGACATCGGTAGTCACAAGGTGTGCACCGCGCACGGCCTCCTTGGGGTCACGGACGATGGTCACGCGCTCGCCACCCAGTTGGAGGAAGCGCGGATCGGGCTCATAGCCTTCCGGGCAGGCGATGCGCAGTTGGAAGTCGAATTGGTGGGCGGCTTCGATATAGGAGTTGCACATGTTGAAGCCATCGCCGATCCAGGCCACGGTCTTGCCCTGGATCGAGCCGCGGTGCTCGAGGAAAGTCTGCATGTCGGCCAGCAACTGGCACGGGTGCGACTCGTCGGACAGGGCGTTGATCACCGGAACGCGCGAATAGGCAGCGAACTCGGTCAGGGTGCTGTGGGCGTGGGTGCGGATCATCACCACGTCAAGCATGCTCGACAGGACGATGGCGCTGTCGCTAATTGGCTCGCCACGGCCCAGTTGGGTGTCACGCGGCGAAAGGAAGATCGCCTGGCCGCCCAGTTGGATCATGCCGGCCTCGAAGGACACGCGGGTACGGGTCGACGATTTCTCGAAGATCATTCCCAGTACGCGATTCTTCAGTGGCTCGAACAGCACGCCTCGCTTGCGCAGGTCCTTCAGCTCGATGCCTCGGCGGATCACACCGAGCAATTCGTCGGTGGTGAAATCCAGCAGGGAGAGAAAGTGCCTAGCGCTCATGATTGACTACCTTATCTGCAACGGTTTGCAGGTCGACCGTATGGTTTTGTTGACAACGGGAGTGACCTGCGGCGTAAGCCGCACGAGGCGGACGGAATAGGGGAAGGCGCAATACTATAATTAAATGTCGCCTCAAACCAAGAGGGGAAACAGCTGCTCTATTACTGCGGATGTCATAACCCCTTGTAGGGCAGCTGTTTTTTATTTTCTACAGGGGTTGTACACGGCTTGCCGGCGGTTTGGCAAACCCCTTGTCGCGAATCGCGCGCCACAGGTCGGAGGATGTTCAAGGCATTGCGCGGCGTCGATACACACGTGAAGGCCGCTGCGGTGCCGGCAAGGCCGAGCATGCTGCTCGGCTTTCCGTTACAATGCGTCACCGTGCCGACGATCGCGTCGGAAAGTTCAGCCGAGGTGCTTCATGGATATCATTGAAACAATCAAAGAGCAGATCGCCAACAACACCATTCTGCTTTACATGAAAGGCTCGCCGAATGCCCCGCAGTGCGGCTTCTCGGCGCGCGCTGCGCAGGCCGTGATGGGTTGTGGCGAGAAGTTTGCCTACGTCGACATCCTGCAGAACCCGGAAATCCGCGCCAACCTGCCCAAGTACGCCAACTGGCCAACCTTCCCGCAACTGTGGGTTGGTGGTGAGCTGGTCGGCGGCAGCGACATCATGCTCGAAATGTTCGAGAAGGGTGAGCTGCAGACCCTGATCAAGGAAGCCGCCGCCAAGGCCAAGGCCTCCGAAGCCTGATCCTGCCGCCAGCCCCGCGACCGAACAGATCCGGCGGGGCTGACAAGGTTTGACAGGTATGAAAAAAGCCCCGCACATGGCGGGGCTTTTTCATTACTGGCGAAACTTATTCTTCGCCCATCTGCGATTGCAGGTAGTTCTCGATGCCAATCTTGTCGATCAGACCCAATTGGGTTTCCAGCCAATCGATGTGCTCTTCCTCGGACTCGAGGATATCCTCGAGCAGTTCCCGAGAGCCGAAGTCGCCTGCGGTCTCGCAGTGAGCGATCGCGGCCTTGAGATCAGCCAAGCCCTTCTGCTCGATCTTCAGGTCGCATTGGAGCATTTCTTTGGTGTGTTCGCCGATCAGCAACTTGCCCAGGTCCTGCACGTTGGGGATGCCTTCGAGGAAGAGAATACGCTTGATCAGTTTATCAGCGTGCTTCATCTCATCGATGGACTCCTTGTACTCGTGCTTGCCGAGTTTGTTCAGGCCCCAGTCTTCATACATACGTGCGTGCAGGAAGTACTGGTTGATTGCGACCAGCTCGTTTCCGAGGATCTTGTTGAGATGCTGGATGACGCTTACGTCGCCTTTCATGTCGGGTTCCTGCCCTTGTTGAAGTGTGTCAATGCAAGAAGTCTGATCCCGCTAACGGCCTCTGTCAAACCTAAGTTATTGAATAGTAAGTGAAAATTAATAGAAATAAGAATGTTTGTGAACCGCGTTAGAACGCTAACTTCTTGAATTCTGGGCATAAAAAAACCGGACACTTGGTCCGGCTCTTCTTGATTGGGTGTTTTCAGGCTGCGTTGAATTCAACAGGGTAGGGCAGGGCGGCGTGCTGGCTGGCCTGAAGTTCGGTCAACGTCTCGCGAACTACCTGCTTGGCAAGGCAGGCGCATTTTCCGCACTGGCTGGCCACATTGGTGGCGGTTCGGACTTCCTTGTAGCTGCAGCATCCTTCAAAGATCGCATCGCGGATCTGTCCGTCGGTGACGCCGACACAAAGACACACATACATAGGGGAGACCATCGCTGGTTAGGCTCGATGGGATGGAGCTTAATGGTAATGAGAATGCGTGTCAAAGAACTTTCGGCAAGCGCCGGGCTTGAGCGACCGGTGGTTGGATTCGGCCTGTCACCAGAAGCCGTGTATGATGGGCGACCTTTGCTGGATGCCGGGCGGCCCCGCCCACCCAGGCATCGGTATTTCACCACCCTCAGGAGATCACGAATGAGCGTACTCGTTGGTAAAAAAGCCCCTGACTTCACCGTTCCAGCCGTACTGGGCAACGGCGAGATCGTCGACAGCTTCAACCTGGCTTCGGCCATCAAAGGCAAGTACGGCCTGGTATTCTTCTACCCGCTGGACTTCACCTTCGTCTGCCCGTCCGAACTGATCGCTCTGGATCACCGCATCCCTGACTTCCAGGCGCGCGGCGTGGAAGTGATCGGCGTGTCGATCGACTCGCACTTCACCCACAACGCCTGGCGTAACACCCCAGTCGACAAAGGCGGTATCGGCCAAGTCAAGTACACCCTGGCAGCTGACATTGCCCACGACATCTGCAAGGCCTACGACGTTGAGTCCGAAGGCGGCGTGGCCTTCCGTGGCGCCTTCCTGATCGACAAGAACGGCGTTGTCCGTTCGCAGATCGTCAACGACCTGCCTCTGGGCCGTAACATGGACGAACTGCTGCGCCTGGTCGACGCCCTGCAATTCCACGAAGAGCACGGCGAAGTGTGCCCGGCCAACTGGAAGAAAGGCGACAAAGGCATGACCGCTTCGCCAGAAGGCGTCGCTGCCTACCTGAGCGAGAACGCTGGCAAGCTGTAATTGCCACGCGAATAAAAAAACCGGCCTTCTTGGCCGGTTTTTTTATGCGTCGGGTTCGAACTCAATCGTTGAAGTCGCGCCAGCCGCCCATTTCCTTCCAGCGGTTGACAATGCCGCAGAACAGCTCGGCGGTCTTCTCCGTATCGTAGCGGGCCGAGTGGGCCTCGCGACCGTCGAAGTCGATGTCGGCGCTCTGGCAGGCCCGTGCCAGTACGGTCTGGCCGTAGGCCAGGCCGGCCAGAGTGGCCGTGTCGAAGCTGGAGAACGGGTGGAACGGATTACGCTTGAGGTCAGTGCGCGCCACGGCGGCATTGAGGAAATTCAGGTCGAAACTGCTGTTGTGCCCGACCAGGATGGCCCGTTTGCAGCCATTGGCTTTCAACGCCTTGCGCACGCCGCGGAAGATGTCGGTGAGCGCCGTTTCCTCGCTCACCGCCATGCGCAGCGGGTGGTCCAGCTTGATGCCAGTGAACTCCAGGGCTGCCGGCTCGATGTTGGCCCCTTCGAAGGGCTCGACCCGATAGAAGTAGGTGTGCTCAGGGAACAGGAAGCCCTTTTCGTCCATGCCGATGGTGACTGCGGCGATTTCCAGCAAGGCATCGGTCGCACTATTGAAACCGCCGGTTTCAACGTCCACCACGACGGGCAGGTAACCGCGGAAACGCTCGGCCATCGGATGGCGAGCGCCGCCGCCTTGACCTTCCTGGTCTTCTTCGTAGAACGCTTCGCTCACGCCTGACCCTCCAGCAGACGCCAGCGCAGCTTCTCGCCTGCGCGCAGAGGGATCACGGTATTGTCGCCCAGTGGCAGGCTGTCCGGGGCAGTCCACTCCTCGCGTACCAGAGTAATGGTGTCGGTGTTCGCCGGCAGGCCGTAGAAGGCCGGGCCGTGCAGGCTGGCGAAGCCTTCGAGCTTGTCCAGGGCATTACGCTGCTCGAACGCCTCGGCATACAGTTCGATGGCGGCATAGGCGGTGTAGCAGCCGGCGCAACCGCAGGCGGCTTCCTTGGCATGACGGGCGTGCGGTGCCGAGTCGGTCCCCAGGAAGAACTTGCTGTTACCGCTGGTGGCCGCGTCCAGCAAGGCCACCTGGTGGGTGTTGCGCTTGAGGATCGGCAGGCAATAGAAGTGCGGGCGGATACCGCCCACCAGCATGTGGTTGCGGTTGTACAGCAAGTGTTGGGCGGTGATGGTCGCGCCGACGTTGGCCGGGGCCTGCAGGACGAACTGCGCGGCATCGGCGGTGGTGATGTGCTCGAACACCACTTTCAGGGTCGGGAAGCGCTCGACCAGGCGAACCAGATGCTCGTCGATGAAGCGCTTCTCTCGGTCGAACACATCGACCTCGGCGCGGGTCACCTCACCGTGCACCAGCAGCGGCATGCCGGTTTCGGCCAGGGCTTCGAGCGCTGGCGTGATGTTGTCCAGGCTGGTCACGCCCGAGTCGGAATTGGTAGTGGCGCCGGCCGGGTACATCTTGGCGGCATACACGAATCCACTGGCCTTGGCCGCGCGGATGTCCTCGGCGCTGGTACGGTCCGTGAGGTACAGCACCATCAAAGGCTCGAATCGGCTGCCGGCCGGACGTGCGGCCAGGATGCGCTCACGATACGCACCGGCCTCGATGGCGTTGCGGACCGGTGGGACGAGATTGGGCATGATGATGGCGCGGGCGAAGGTGCGCGCCACGTCGCCAACGGTGTGGGGCAGGACGGCACCATCGCGCAGATGGATGTGCCAGTCGTCGGGGCGCAGGAGGGTCAGGCGATCGGACATTGGGGATTCCAGGCGGGTCGAACTCGTGTGCCAATGCTACCGGAAAACCCTCGTTCGAGCACGGCTATCAAGTTTTCCTGCCCGCGTCCGATAGCTTGCAGGTAAGCCGTCAGAATCAATGGAGCCGCCTGTGCGCCAGCGTTACCTAGCCCTGTTCACCCTGTTTGCCAGCCTGCCGGCCGGGGCATTGACCTTCCAGACTCGCGTGGAGAACGTCACCTGGAATGTCGAAGGGGATCAGTTCGAATGCCGCCTTGTTCAGCCGATCGACGGTTTCGGCAGTGGCGAGTTCGTGCGTCGGGCCGGTGAGCAGCCGATCTTCCAATTGCGTTCGGACACCAACGCACTGGGTGCCGGCGGCGCGACTTTGCTGGCGGCAGCGGCGCCTTGGCAGCCAGGCCGGGGTGATATCAATCTCGGCTCGGTGCGCATGGGTCGTACGGGGGTGTTGTTCACCTCGTCACAGGGCCAGGCCAGCCGACTGATCAATGGCCTGCTCGATGGTCGCAGCACGGTGGTGCGCAACTACACGGGCGAAGGTGGCAGGCCCATGGAAGTGCGTGTGCTGCCTGTGAGTTTCGCCAAGGCTTACGGTGACTATCAGGTGTGCGCAAGCAAATTGCTGCCGATGAACTTCGACCAGATTCGCCAGACCCAGGTGAGCTTCCCCCGTGGAATCGAGCTGGACAGTGCTGCCAGGGCGCGACTGGACGTGATCCTCGATTATCTCAAGGCCGATCCTTCGGTGAATCACATAGAACTCGATGGCCACTCCGACAACAGCGGCAATCGGCTGACCAACCGCGACACATCGCGGCGCCGGGCCTTGGCGGTCGCCGATTACCTCAAGGCCCATGGCGTGCCACAGGAGCAGATCACCGTGCGCTTCCACGGTGAGCGATATCCGCTCGCGCGCAACAACAGTGCCGCCAACCGGGCGCGCAACCGCCGAGTGAGCATCCAGCTTGACCGCGTCGCGCCGGTGGAAAAGCCCGTGGAAACACCCGCCGACAAGCCCGCTGGCCAACCGCCGGCGACGCCTGCTGCACCCGCTCCCGCAACCCCGGCTGCGGCCGTGGCTGGCCCACGTGCGGGCAAAACCGCCTGAATGCAACCGCTGGTCGCGGTCTTGACTGTTCCTGTCGCTTTGTCGTCACAAGCTGTCGCCCCATTGTAAATATTTCAATGGGGCCGGTAGAATCAACCGCTTTCCGTACAACCCCGTGGAGTGATGGCATGGCGGACGTAAAAAAGGTCGTACTGGCGTATTCCGGCGGCCTTGATACTTCGGTGATTCTCAAGTGGCTGCAGGATACCTACAACTGCGAAGTGGTGACCTTCACCGCTGACCTGGGGCAGGGCGAAGAGGTCGAACCGGCTCGCGCCAAGGCTCAGGCGATGGGCGTGAAAGAAATCTACATCGATGACCTGCGCGAAGAATTCGTGCGTGATTTCGTTTTCCCGATGTTCCGCGCCAACACCGTCTACGAAGGCGAGTACCTGCTGGGTACTTCCATCGCCCGTCCGCTGATCGCCAAGCGTCTGATCGAAATCGCCAACGAAACCGGCGCCGATGCCATTTCCCACGGCGCCACCGGCAAGGGTAACGACCAGGTTCGCTTCGAGCTGGGCGCCTATGCGCTCAAGCCAGGCGTCAAGGTCATTGCACCCTGGCGTGAGTGGGATCTGCTGTCCCGCGAGAAGCTGATGGACTATGCCGAAAAGCACGGCATTCCAATCGAGCGCCACGGCAAGAAGAAATCGCCGTACTCGATGGACGCCAACCTGCTGCACATCTCCTATGAAGGCGGTGTCTTGGAAGATACCTGGACCGAGCACGAGGAAGACATGTGGCGCTGGAGCGTCTCTCCGGAAAACGCCCCGGATCAGGCCACCTACATCGAGCTGACCTACCGCAATGGTGACATCGTCGCCATCGACGGCGTCGAGATGACCCCCGCCACCGTACTGGCCGAGCTTAACCGTATCGGCGGTGCCAACGGCATCGGTCGCCTGGATATCGTCGAGAACCGTTACGTGGGCATGAAGTCCCGTGGTTGCTACGAAACCCCTGGCGGCACCATCATGCTCAAGGCTCACCGTGCCATCGAGTCGATCACCCTGGACCGCGAAGTCGCTCACCTGAAGGATGAGCTGATGCCGAAGTACGCCAGCCTGATCTACACCGGCTACTGGTGGAGCCCGGAGCGTCTGATGCTGCAGCAAATGATCGACGCTTCCCAGGCCAACGTTAACGGTGTTGTCCGCCTGAAACTGTACAAGGGCAACGTGATTGTCGTAGGTCGCAAGTCGGACGATTCGCTGTTCGATGCCAACATCGCGACCTTCGAGGAAGATGGCGGCGCTTACAACCAGGCCGATGCCGCGGGCTTCATCAAGCTCAACGCCCTGCGTATGCGCATCGCCGCCAACAAGGGGCGCTCGCTGCTCTGACCTTTGCGAGTACCTCGAAAACCCCGGCCTTGTGCCGGGGTTTTTTTTGCCTGGATTTCAGGGCTGGCCACGTTTTTCATCAGCGTCCCCGACATTGACCGACAGATTGATGCGAACACCGGTATCCAGGTTTTCGAGAACCCAACTGCGAGGGAGTGTGTGAGGCTGGGTGAGAGCACGCAGAATGTGGGTTTCGACGATCTTGCGTGTGTCTGGGCCGGAAAGGGTGATGCACATGGTCTGTTCCGGCACGGATGTCTCGGAGGGTGCCTTGTCTGGCGAGACGTCTTCAGGGGGGTATGAAAGGGGGGGCTGAGTGTCCGCCTTTTCTACCGTCTCCGGTTGAGGAGGTTGATACAAGGATTGATTGTTGAAGTTCAAGGTGAGGAAAAACAGCATGGTCAGGAAGAAGGGGAAGCCTACTAGGAACCATGTGTAGATTTCCTGGCTGTTCTCACTGAGAAAAGGCAGCGTCGCCAGCGCAGAGGCTTCGATGATACCTGCAAAGATGGCGATGATTGCCAAGGGGCTGATGGAGTCTGTCTGCATGGTCCTTGCCCACGAATGTTTTCTTATCTCTCGCCTGTTTTGAGGCTGATGAAAAGATAGAGCTGTTTCCCGTGGAGGCGACGTTTCGCACTCTCTAAAGTTACCCCGTCTGAACAGAGAATTCCTTCAAGTTAGTGGCGTTATGGAAGTGGGGTTTTATATTGCTTATTGTTAGTTTTATAGGTGGTGCCTGGGTGCAAAAAGTTTGAAGCAACTAGGCATGTAGGAAAATTCTTTAATTTATGTAGGGGCTCTCTCTGCTTGCTGATGGGCGGCAATCCGCTGCGCCATAAGGCGGTCAGCTCGGTTATCGTAATGCTTTGGAGTTGTAATAGTGAATCAATGGATGCCGCATGAATAAAGTGCTTATCGTGGATGATCATCCGGTAATTCGTCTGGCCGTACGCATGCTGATGGAACGGCACGGGTACGACGTTGTGGCGGAAACCGACAATGGTGTGGATGCCTTGCAATTGATCCGGGAACATCTTCCGGACATCGTGATACTCGATATCGGTATTCCAAAGCTTGATGGCCTGGAGGTCATTGCCCGCATGGCATGTATCAGCCCTGGCAGCAAAGTGCTAGTACTTACCTCGCAGGCGGCGGGACATTTTTCGATGCGTTGCATGCAGGCCGGTGCTGCCGGGTATGTGTGCAAGCAGCAAGACCTGACGGAGTTGCTCAGTGCGATCAAGGCCGTGTTGTCTGGATACAGCTACTTCCCAAATCAGGCGCTGCACAAGGCTCGGGGTTGCGTTAAGGGCGGTAGCGAGGAGGAAATGGTCCAGCGTCTCTCCGGCAGGGAGGTGATGGTGTTGAAGGAGCTGGCCAGCGGCAAGAGCAACAAGGAAATTGCCGACAGCATGTTCCTCAGCAACAAGACGGTGAGCACTTACAAGACGCGTCTGTTACTCAAGCTCAATGCCCATTCGCTGGTCGACCTTATCGAGCTCGCCCAGCGCCATGGCTTATCCCGTCCCTGAAACACAAAGCCTCCACGAGGGAGGCTATTAAGGACGTCCGCCCCGTCACAGGTCGTAGTCAAAGTCGGCGAGTTGCTTTTGCAGGCGCCGCTCCTCGAGAAGGTTGTCGATGGTGCGGCGTTTGCTCAAATTGGTCTTTGCAGGTTCCACCTGAGGCTCTGCGTCGTCTTCCGAGGTGGGAAATTCGTCGTCGATTGACAGCTCGTCTTTATCGGTGCTCATGAGTCACTCCAAGCCAAGGGGCCGTTGGCCGTCCTTATAGCGAGAAACCCGATTCCGGTAAAAAAGATTTTTTCAATCGTATAGAACCCTTTCTTTCTATTGCATCAATCGTCAGAAGTCTTGTGCTTGTACTCGCACAAGTCTTCGATTCGACAGCTTCCACAGCGAGGCTTGCGTGCCTGGCATACATAGCGTCCATGGAGGATCAGCCAGTGGTGGGCGTCGAGCAGGTAGTCTCGGGGCACGAACTTCATGAGTTTCTTTTCCACCTCCAGCACGGTCTTGCCCGGGGCGATGCCGGTGCGGTTGCTGACGCGGAAAATATGCGTGTCGACCGCCATGGCAGGCTGACGGAAAGCGGTGTTGAGCACTACGTTCGCGGTTTTGCGGCCTACGCCCGGCAGTGCTTCTAAGGCTTCGCGAGTTTGTGGCACTTCGCTGTCGTGATGCTCAATCAGCAAACGACAGGTTTCGATGACGTTCTTGGCCTTGCTGTTGTAGAGGCCGATGGTCTTGATGTATTCGCTCAGCCCTTCGATACCCAGTGCATAGATCGCCTCTGGGGTATTGGCAATTGGATACAGTCGAGCAGTGGCTTTGTTGACGCTGACGTCCGTCGCCTGGGCGGAAAGGATTACGGCGATCAGTAGTTCGAAGGGCGTAGTGTAGGCCAGTTCGGTTTTCGGATCGGGATTATCTTCGTGCAGCCTGCGAAAGATCTCCAGGCGTTTGGCAGCATTCATGGGGTCAACGGCTTCCTTGACGGCGTGAGGGGGCAGCCCCCGGATGCAGGCGATTGTACAGGGCCAGCAGCAGGCCAAGCAGCATCAATCCCCCAGGTGCAAAACCCGCCAAATGGATGCCTGGCCCAGTTGCCAGCCATTGACGACAGGCGCCAAGCAGCACGCACAGCATTAGCAGAGCGCTCACGTGAACCGCGAGATTGCGCCACCGTCCCGTGGTGGGAAGCAGGTAGTGCGCCGCAAGGCTCTGCACGCTCAGCAAGGCCGGGTAGTGGCCCAGCGTCAGGGCCAGGGGCAGCGACCAAGCGTTCAAACCCAATTGCAGGCAACTGGCCAGACCGGCGAGCAGCAGCAGGTTGGCCAGCAAGTGGGGGAGGCCAGTCAGAGTTTTGCGTAGTGGGAGCATCAAAGCCTGGTGGATGATCATCATCCCGGCTGCGCACAGTCCGATCATTATCCCTTGCGCCAGCGTCGAGGTTGCACCGACCAACGACACCACGCTCGCCCCCAGCAATCCGAACCTATTCATGTGCACTTCCCTCCAGCAACGCGGTTCGATGGGTGTCGAAATAGCGCAAGGCGTCCTGCAAGGCGTCGATTACCGCGCGTGAGGTGACGCTGGCGCCTGCCAGTTGGTCGAAGTCTCCTTGATCGCGTTTCAGTGCCCATCGGCTGCTCTGGGAGTGGCCTGCAAATTGCGCCAACCAGTGCACAGTAGGGTCGATCAACCGCGCCCCCAGTCCAGGGCTCTCCTGTTGTTCGAGCACCTGGATGCCCAGCAGGCGCCCATTGGGGGCGATCGCGATTGCCAGGACTATCGGGCCGGCATAACCCTGGACCTGACTGCGCAGCAAGATAGCGCTCGGGCTTCCAGCCAATGTGGCACGGTAGCCGGCGAGCAACTGGCTATGGGGCAGACGGGGATCGCGCAGGGCGAGGGGTGCTTGCAGGGGCTGGTTGTCATAGCTGCTGTCAGGAAGCACTGAAAGCCATTGACGGCTTTGCAGTTGTTGCTCGGCTTGTTGGATCGCCGAGAGCGTCCAATGCCTCCAGATCAATGTGATGCCCAGTGACAGGGCGCCGACCACGATCACCAACAGGACACTTCGCACTGTACGGTTCATGGTGCGGCCTGCTTGCGGCGTGCGGCGTATCGCTCTAGTACCGGCACGGCAAGGTTCATCAGCAAGATGGCGAACGCGGTACCGTCGGGGTAGTTACCCCAGGTTCGGATCAGGTAGATGAGCAGGCCAGTGCCGAAACCGAACAATAGCCGGGCCGGAGCACTCTTGGGGCCAGACACAGGCTCAGTGGCGATGAAGAATGCGGCCAGCATGGTCGAGCCGGAAAACAAGTGCAGTAGAGGCGAGCCATTGGAGTCGGAACCTGAGCCGTTCCAGCACAGCAGGCTGAACAGGAACAATCCGCTGAGCAAGCCTGCTGGCGCGTGCCAACTGATGACCTTGCGCTGAAGCAGAAACAGCCCGCCCATCAGGAACCCGGCATTCACCCATTCGCTACCTCGCCCCCCGACCGCGCCGAACCCTGGGTGCTGGGCGAACAGTTCATCGATGGTCAGGCTGCGATTGTGGCGCAGGCCATCGAGCACCGTCGGGGTAGCCCAGGCGTCGATTTGTCCAGTGTTGGCCCAAAGGCTGTGCAGGCTTTCCATGAGCCCGGGCGATTGGCTCGGCCATTGGTTCATCTGTAGGGGGAAGCTCAGGAGCACGAAGGCATAACCGACCATCGCGGGGTTGAAGGGGTTGCGGCCGACCCCGCCAAAAGCCTGCTTGCCAATGCCGATGGCGACGCTGGTGGCGATGACCGGCAACCACCAGGCGGCATGGGTGGGGAGTGCGGCGGCCAGCAGGACGGCGGTTACCAATGCACTTCCATCGGCCAACGCCGGTTGAGCAGGGTGGCTGCGCAGGGTCAGGAGCAACGCTTCGCAGGCCAGCGCAGTGCTCGCACAGAACACCAAGTTGAACAATACCCCCCAGCCGTGCAGCCAAAGCAGTCCTAACAAGCCAGGCACACAGGCCAACAGCACTTGGCCCATGGCGCTGCGCAAGCGTGGATCAGGCGCGGGCATGATCCGCCCCGGACTGAAGGGCATCGAGGTGCTGTTGGGCGTCTTTGGCGGCTTTTTCCAGCAGGTGTAACTGGGCGAGCTGCGCCTCGTTCGGTGTGGCACCGAATGCGCTTCGGGCTTTGTTCAGTTGCGCGCGGCTCATGGCCGCTGCGATCTTGGCCTGCTTGAGGGCGGCATCGTTGTTGGCGGCCTTTTGTGCCTTGACCCGTTCGATAGCGGCTTTGATCGGGTCAGACGCGTCGGTGCTGGTGGTCGGAGTGCTCGCGGCCCGTTGGCTGCGCGCCATACGTTCGGCCTGGCGGCGCGCTTCCTCGCGCTGCAGTCGGGCATTGCGTTGTTCGTGGCGATGACGGGCGTGGTCGCGACGTTTGGTGCGGGCATCGAGCTGTTCGACGGTGTGAGCCAAGCCGCCGACGATAGGTACGATCTTGTCAGGCAGGGGCAGCAGGTCGATACAATCGACCGGGCAAGGCGCCAGGCACAGGTCGCAGCCGGTGCACTCGCTGGCGATGACCGTGTGCATCAGCTTTGCGGCGCCGACGATGGCATCCACTGGACACGCCTGGATGCATTTGGTGCAACCGATACATTCGGCCTCGCGAATAAAGGCGACTTGGGGCGGTGCGTTACCACGCCCGGTGTCCAGAGCAATGACTGGTACCTTGAGCAGGTTGGCAAGGGCGGTGATGGTTTCGTCGCCGCCGGGCGGACATTTGTTGATCGCTTCGCCCACGGCCAGCCCTTCGGCATAGGGCCGGCAACCGGCATGGCCGCACTTACCGCATTGGGTTTGCGGTAGCAGGGCATCGATGCGTTGAATCAGACTCATTGTGTAAATAATCCGTTGAAACCGGAAAATGCCATGGTCATCACTCCGGCGCCGACCAGTTCGATGGGAAGGCCACGCAAGGCACTGGGGATGTCTGGATGATCGCTGCGCTGGCGCAGGTCGTCGAACAATACCAGGGCAAGCCAGAAGCCCAATCCGCCGATCACGCCCCATGCCCACACCGCCAACCATCGATCATTCGCATGGATGACCTGTAGCAGCAAGCCTAGCACCAGGGCGTTGCAGAGCAGCCAGGATGGCAGGTTCTCCAATGGCCAGGTCGGCTGTACTCGCTTGAGCGCATTGGCGATGCCCCAGGCCAGTAACAGCAGGAGCGGCAGGAGCAGGAACAGTTGCAGGTCCTGCAGGCCCAACGCACGCCACACCTGATCGTGCAAAAGCTTGCCAAGCGGCAGGCTCAGGAGCGTGAGCAAGGCTGTGGATGCGCCGAGCAAGTGGATCCTCAGGCGGGAGACCGGCGCCCTGTGCAGGATCAGGTGATTGACCAGCGCAGCGCTGACCAGAACCAAGACGTAGTCGTTCATGGGGATGCCGATGGCCGGGGCTGCCGTCATTATCCGGTAGGCGGCAGGGGATGGAAATGCCCCGGCACTAGGCCGGGGCAGAAGGGCGGATGCTTACTTGATGCGCTGGCCTGGCTTGGCGCCGCTGTCGGGGCTGAGCAGGTAGATCTCCTCGCCACCTGGGCCGGCTGCCATGACCATGCCCTCGGACACGCCAAAGCGCATTTTCCGTGGCTTGAGGTTGGCGATCATCATGGTCAGTCGGCCTTCGAGCTTGGCCGGGTCAGGGTAGGCCGATTTGATACCGGAGAACACGTTGCGACGCTCGTCTCCGATGTCCAGGGTCAGGCGCAGGAGCTTGTCGGCCCCTTCCACGGCTTCAGCCTTGACGATCAGCGCCACGCGCAGGTCGACCGCAGCGAAGGTGTCGAACTCGATTTCTGGCGACAGCGGGTCCTTGGTCAGCTCACCGTTGCCTGCCGGGACCGGGGATTGTGCAGCAGCCAGGTCTTCTTTGCTGGCGGCGACCATGGCCTCGACCTTGGCAGGCTCGATGCGGCTCATCAGTGCCTTGAACGGGTTGAGCTTGTGGTTTTCCAGGCGCGACAGGTGGTCGTTCCAGGTCAGCGGCGCGACGTTGAGGAAGGCCTCGGCGTCGGCAGCCAGCAGCGGCAGCACAGGCTTGAGGAAGATCACCAGTTGGCGGAACAGGTTGATGCCTTGGGCGCAGATGGCCTGGACCTCGTCCTGCTTGCCTTCCTGCTTGGCCAGGGACCAGGGGGCCTTGTCGGCAATCCAGGCGTTGGCGCGGTCGGCCAGGGCCATGATTTCACGCATGGCGCGGGAGAAATCACGGTTTTCGTAGGCTTCGGCGATCGACGGCGCAGCCGCGAGGAAGGCCTCGCTCAGTTCGGGTGCGGCATCGCCGGCGACCAGAACGCCCTCGTTGCCTTTGTGTACGAAGCCTGCGCAGCGGCTGGCGATGTTGACCACCTTGCCGACCAAGTCGGAGTTGACCTTCTGCACGAAGTCATCGAGGTTCAAGTCCAGGTCATCGACGCCACGGCCCAGCTTGGAGGCGTAGTAGTAGCGCAGGTACTCCGGGGCCAGGTGGTCCAGGTAGGTACGCGCCTTGATGAAGGTGCCGCGCGACTTGGACATCTTGGCGCCGTTGACGGTCAAGTAGCCGTGCACGTTGATGCCGGTCGGCTTGCGGAAGCCCGATCCTTCGAGCATGGCCGGCCAGAACAGGGCGTGGAAGTTGACGATGTCCTTGCCGATGAAATGGTACAGCTCGGCCTTGGAGTCTTCTTTCCAGAACGCGTCGAAGTCCAGTTCCGGACGACGCGCGCAGAGGTTCTTGAAGCTGGCCATGTAGCCGATCGGCGCGTCCAGCCAGACGTAGAAGTACTTGCCGGGTTCGCCTGGAATCTCAAAGCCGAAGTACGGCGCGTCCCGGGAGATGTCCCACTCCTGAAGGCCCGAATCCAGCCACTCGGCGAGTTTGTTCGAGACCGCTTCCTGCAGGGTGCCGCTGCGGGTCCACTGCTGCAGCATGGCCTGGAAATCCGGGAGTTTGAAGAAGAAGTGCTGGGAGTCGCGCAGCTCTGGGGTGGCGCCGGAGATTGCCGATTTCGGGTTCTTCAGCTCGGTGGGCGCGTAGGTGGCGCCGCATTTTTCGCAGTTGTCGCCGTACTGGTCTTCGGCCGCGCACTTGGGGCAGGTGCCCTTGATGAACCGGTCGGCCAGGAACATGCCCTTCTCGGGGTCGTAATACTGGGTGACCGAACGGGTGGCGATGTGGCCGGCGTCGCGCAGGCGAGTGTAGATCAGGCTCGACAGCTCGCGGTTTTCTTCGCAGTGGGTCGAATGGAAGTTGTCGAAGTCGACCAGGAAGTCGGCGAAGTCGCTGCTGTGCTCGGTCTGGACATTGGCGATCAGTTGTTCAGGCGTGATGCCTTCCTTTTCGGCGCGCAGCATGATGGCCGAGCCGTGGGCGTCGTCGGCGCAGACATAGATGCACTGGTTGCCGCGCAGCTTCTGGAAGCGCACCCACATGTCCGTCTGAATGTACTCGAGCATATGGCCAAGGTGGATTGAACCGTTGGCATAGGGCAGGGCGCTGGTGACGAGAATCTGGCGTGGCTCGGACATGGTGGCTCGGCTACTTAATCTGGCGACAGGATGGAAAATAAAGATGATCGGCAACTATAAAGGGCTGACGAATATATTTCACCCCAAGGACGCATCTGCTGACGATTGACGGGTTAGCATAGGCACCTGTTCGATCTACAGCCTGCCAATGGGAGCCTCCATGAGTGCCGTCACACGTGCCGCCGTCGAAGGCGTGCTTCGCCAGTACACCGACCCCTACCTGAACCAGGATCCGGTCAGCGCCGGTTGCGTGCGCGCTATCGATATCCAAGGCGGCCAGGTCAATGTGCAGATGCAGTTGGGCTATGCGGCCGGGTTGTTCAAGAATGGCTGGGCGCAGGTGCTGGGCACAGCCATCGAGAGCCTGGACGGCGTCACAGCCGCACAGGTGTCGATCGAGTGCGTGGTTGTGGCGCACAAGGCCCAGGCCCAGGTGCCGGCCATGGCCAACGTCAAGAACATCATCGCCGTGGCCTCGGGCAAGGGCGGGGTGGGCAAGTCCACCACCGCGGCCAACCTGGCACTGGCCCTGGCCCGTGAAGGCGCCCGGGTCGGCATCCTGGACGCCGATATCTATGGTCCGAGCCAGGGTGTCATGTTCGGTATCGCCGAGGGCACCCGCCCGCAGATCCGTGAGCAGAAGTGGTTCGTGCCGATCAAGGCGCACGGTGTGGAAGTCATGTCGATGGCCTTCCTTACTGATGACAATACCCCGATGGTCTGGCGCGGCCCGATGGTCTCCGGTGCGCTGTTGCAACTGGTGACCCAGACGGCCTGGGATAACCTGGACTACCTGGTGATCGACATGCCGCCTGGCACCGGCGACATCCAGTTGACCCTGGCGCAGAAAGTGCCGGTGGCCGGCTCGGTGATCGTCACCACCCCACAGGATCTGGCGCTGCTGGATGCGAAGAAAGGCGTGGAGATGTTCCGCAAGGTCAACATCCCGGTGCTGGGTGTGGTGGAGAACATGGCTGTGCACATCTGCTCGAATTGCGGTCATGCCGAGCACTTGTTCGGTGAGGGCGGCGGCGAGAAGCTCGCAGCCCAGTATGGCGTCGACCTGCTGGCCTCGCTGCCTCTGTCGATGCTGATTCGCGAGCAGGCCGACAATGGCAGGCCGACCGCCATTGCCGAGCCGGAAAGCCAGATCGCCATGGTCTACCAGGAACTGGCCCGCCAAGTGGGCGCGCGGATCGTGCTGCAGGAAGCTGCGGCACCTGCGATGCCGAACATCACCATCAGCGAGGACTGATCCGCAGGGCCGAGTTGTCTGCTTTACGAGTTAACCCGCTCCCACAGGCTTGTGGCAGCGGGTTTAACCGCGAAGAAGGCTACACTCACCTCTCCGTCATGCATAAAAAAACCCGCCATTTGGCGGGTTTTTTTGAAGCGCGAAAGAAGGATTAGCCTTCGATGCGAACTTCTTCAGCCTGCATGCCTTTCTGGCCGCGGGTAGCGACGAAAGTAACAGCTTGGCCTTCTTTCAGGGTTTTGAAGCCGTCAGCCTGGATGGCCTTGAAGTGTACGAACAGATCGTCACCCGACTGAGGGGTGATGAAGCCGTAGCCCTTCTCATCGTTGAACCACTTGACGGTACCGGATTGGCGGTTGGACATGGTATGTCTCCTTGGACAAAGTAGATTTCGGCACAGGAACACCCTGGCCGGGACTGAGTGCAAAGAGAGCGGAAAATTCAGCGATGGGCCGATAGGAATCGTGCATCAAACAGAGATTCTCGGTGTCACGTGCAGCACAGTGGCGCCACCTTAACCCACTTTCCCCGACCTGCCAATGGTCAATGACGGCTTTGTCGAAAATCGGATCGGCGGCGGCTGCAGCTCCCGTCCGGCGCGGGATTGCGGGATGGAACTTTGCCGTAGCCGCCGGGACCGGTAAGATGCGCGTCTCGTTTTTCACCTAGCACTTTCAGGACACTCCCGCCATGAGCATCAAATCGGACAAGTGGATTCGCCGCATGGCGCAGGAACACGGCATGATCGAACCGTTCGTCGAGCGCCAGGTGCGCGGCGGCGAGGACAGCCGAGTCATTTCCTTCGGCGTGTCCAGCTACGGCTACGACGTGCGCTGCGCCGATGAATTCAAGGTCTTCACCAACATCAACTCGGCCACTGTCGACCCGAAGAACTTCGACGCCGGTAGCTTCGTCGACGTCAAGAGCGACGTGTGCATCATTCCACCGAACTCCTTCGCCCTGGCCCGCACCGTCGAGTACTTCCGCATTCCGCGCAACGTCCTGACCATCTGCCTGGGCAAGAGCACCTACGCGCGTTGCGGCATCATCGTCAACGTCACGCCCCTGGAACCGGAGTGGGAGGGTCACGTGACCCTGGAGTTCTCCAATACCACCACTTTGCCAGCGAAGATCTATGCCAATGAAGGCGTAGCGCAGATGCTCTTCCTCGAATCCGATGAAGAGTGCGAAGTGTCCTACAAGGATCGCGGTGGCAAGTACCAGGGGCAGCGCGGCGTCACCCTGCCACGTACCTGAGGCGACGAGCGCGGGGAATTCCTCGCCCGCCAGGCACTCCAATGGCTAGAACGATCCGGTGCGCATGACGCGCATCGGGCATCGCCGGGAGCCGCCAATGAAACTTCACCCCGCAATCAGTGCGAAGCTCGCCGTCCTGCAGCCCAACCAGATCGGGCTGCTGGCTTGGTCATTGCTGGCGCACCCTTCAACGCCCGTACAGGCCGGTGGCGTGCCCCATCAGCCCGACCCCGACACACCTCAGCCTCCCGATCCTGGCGAGTCTCCGCCCATGGAGCCGGGGGAGCCGACCTTGCCTGACGAACCACCTCCTTCGCCGGTGGCCTGAGCGCCAGGCAGCACGACGGGCTCAGTTGGCCAGCAGGTAACCGCTACGACAGACCTGCTCGCCCGCCACGTGGGCGATGACCATGCCCGCAGTGGCCATGCGCCTGACGCTACGCGCGTAGAGCAGGCCGGGCTGGGTATTGCGCACGGCAGTCACCCTGTCGCTCAGCGGATCGATGACTTCAGCGATCAGCTCGCCCGCCTCCAGGTAGCGGCCGGGTGTCGCGTGGAAGACCAACAGCCCGCCCCACGGCGCCACCACAGGTTCCACGGCAGCCAGCGGCGTTGCCGGGTAGGCCAGTGGCGGTAGGGCGGGAGCTTCCCCCGAAATCACCCCGGCATGCGTCAGGAAATTGAGTATCCCTTGGCAATCCTGGGTGGCCAGGTCGTGGCTGACATCCGCCTGCCCGCGTAGCTCGACAGTCACCGAGAAACTGCCCAGGGGGATGGGGAACTGCTTGCCAAAGCGCTGCTGCAACTGCCACCACACCAGGCTGAAGCATTCATCGAACGACTGGCCGCCGGAGTCCGTGGCCAGCAGGCTGGCCTGCACGCCCAGGTAGCGGGCCAGCGGCTCGACCTGATCCCAGGCCTCCGGTGTGGTGTACAGATGTTCCACGGCCTCGAAGTCACAATGCAGGTCCAAGACCATATCGGCATCGCACGCCAGGCGTTGCAGGGTCAGGCGCTGGGATTGCAGTGGTGTGCGCGCGGGATGCGCATCCAGGCCTCGGCGCAGGTACTCGCGGATCAGTGCCAGGTTGTGCGAAGGATCCTGGGTCAGATGCCCCTCGATCTGATCACCAATACTGTCGGACAAATCAACGAAGTTGCGGTTGAAGTTCTCGCCACTTTGCAGCTCGAAGCGCCCTAAGGGCGCGTCCAGCAGCACCTGCTCCAGGCCCACGGGGTTGGCCACCGGCACGAGGATTATCTCGCGTTGCAGTCGCCCACCCTGTTCCAGCTCCAGCAAGCGTCGCTTCAGATGCCAGGCCACCAGCATGCCGGGTAGCTCGTCGGCGTGCAGTGACGCCTGGATGTACACCTTGCCACCGCCGCGAGGGCCGAAGTGGAAGCTATGAAGCTGGCGGGCAATGCCCGGGACAGGGGACAGCAGGTCGTGGGTCGAATGATGCATGGTGGTCCTGGCTGAAGTGGCGAATACGGTCTGCGATAACAGTCGGCAGAAAGATAGAAGCATAACTTCTGCCATTGCGCAGCTTCCTTGCGCGGGTTTGCCCGCTCTCAGGCAAGTAAGGCCTGCAAGGTGGCCAGGTCGTCGGCTTCTTCCACAGGTTTGTCATGGCGCCAGCGCAGCATGCGCGGAAAGCGCACCGCGATGCCGCTCTTGTGGCGCTTGGACAGGGCAATACCCTCGAAACCCAGTTCGAACACCAGTGTCGGGGTCACACTGCGCACGGGGCCGAAGGTTTCCACCGTGGTCTTGCGGATGATGGCGTCGACCTGCCGCATTTCTGTATCGCTCAGCCCGGAATACGCCTTGGCGAAGGGCACCAGGGTGCGTCCCAATGTCCCCGGTGGCGCGTCCCAGACGGCGAAGGTGTAGTCGCTGTAAAGGCTGGCACGACGGCCATGACCGCGCTGGGCGTAGATCAACACCGCATCGACGCTGAAGGGATCGATCTTCCACTTCCACCACAGGCCTATGTCCTTGGTCCGGCCGACGCCATAGAGGGCATCGCGCTGCTTGAGCATCAGGCCTTCGACGCCCAGGCTGCGTGACTGCTCGCGCAGGCGGGCAAGGTCATGCCAGTCGCTGCCCTGTAGCAACGGTGATAGCAGCACGGGGGCCAGCGGGTACTGCTGCGTCAGGCGCTGCAACTGGGCTCTGCGTGCATGTTGAGGCCGGTTGCGCCAATCTTCACCCTGCCATTCGAGCAGGTCATAGGCTTGCAGCACCACCGGCGCATCGGCGAGCAGCTTCTTGCCCAGTGTCTTGCGGCCCAGGCGTTGTTGCAGCAGGGCGAAGGGCTGCACGGCGACATCGCCGGCTTGGCTGCCCGGTTTCCAGACCAGGATTTCGCCATCGAGCACCACGCCATCCGGCAAGGTGGTGGCCAAGCTGTGCCGTTCCGGGAAGCGCTCGGTCACCAGTTCCTCTCCCCGTGTCTCGAACTACTCGATGGGCGCTTGCAGCGCATGGGCGAGGAAGAACGGGTAGGGCTGGCCGCCGTGAATCACCGCGCGGTCCACGGGGCGCCACGGGTCGATGTAGAAATCACCGGGCGGGCAATAAAGGCCTTCGGGGCGGGCGATGACGAGATCCATGCGCGTGCCGGTTGGCTAGGGGCTTGTAACCTCAGAGCACGAGAGGATCACGGAAGTTCTTGGAGAGGGAACCGCGAGCGTCCAGCGGCGGACGTCGCGGTTCAAAGGGCGGGGCTGGCGGTCAGCGGCCAGGGACCAGGGTGAGTCGCTGCGAGCCGTAAGCGCGAGAGAAGTTCTGCTGTTGCAGCGGCAGGCTCATGAAACGCCCCTGGAACCAGGCGTCCAGACCATCGCTGTAATGCCGGCTCGCGGGGTTGCCGGACTGGCCATTGCTCGTCAGCACCTGCAGCGGTTCTGCCTGGCCGAAATCGACGATCATGCGCGCCGACGCGGGCAGGTGGGTATCGAAGCTGCCACCCCAGGCATAAGGCGTCAGCGCCAGGGTGCTGAAATCGCCGCTTGCGGCCATGGGACTGCGGCTGATGGCATCACCCAGGCCATGGTAGGCCGGTGCCGGCCAGCGATACTGGTGCAGCTTGCCCCATTGCCAGGCGCGACGGTCGCTGCCCAGCTGGGCGACGCCAGCATCCACGGCCGCCGCCAGGCTACGGGCGAGAATGGCGGGCTTGTCTTCTTTTTGCGGCGTGTTGCGGTCATCCCAGAACGGGCTGTCCTCGCGGCCCAGCAAGTGGTCGGCCTGGGCCGAGTAGGAAAGCTGCGCATTGCCGATGAACGCCTGCCAGGCCGGGCTGGACTCCGGGCCCAGGTCGTCGAGGAAGGTCTGGCGAGCGACCTCCTGCAGGAACAACGCATACAACGCGGCATCGGCCGATACCGGGCTCAGGCGGCCATCGAAGGCTTTGAGCCGGGTCAGCGCCTCACGGGCTTTGTCCCGCTGGGCGGCCGGTAATGCGTCGATCGCTTGAGTGAGCGACTGGGACATGCCGGGGGCATCGAACATCTGCTTGAGTTTGTCTGCCAGCAGAGTGACTTGGTCGTTCTGCAGGGCCATCAGGCTGCGGCTGTCGTGGCGGCCATTGCCGGCCAGCTGGGCCAGGCGCTCGGCGCGCTCGGGGTAGTACCAGGTGTTGGACAGCTGCATGCCATAGCCACGTGGCAGGCTACGCTGGTTGGCATGGCCGACCCAGCCGGCGACCGGGTCCTGGTCGTAGGGGTGCAGCATCGGGTCGGCGTAGCCATCCCAGTCATAACGGCTATCCCAGCCGGGCGAGGGCAGCAGGCCCTGGCCTTCGCGGCGGTTGGGGTAGCGGCCGCTGACCTGCCAGCCGATGTGCTGCGGTTCGGCGAAGACGAAGTTCAGGGCAGCGGCGCCGACTTCACGGGTATTGTCGAAGGCGCGCTCCACCGACGATGCGCGGGTCAGGTCGAACAGCGCGTCAAGGCTGCGATCGCCTTTGAGTTGCGGCAGGTTCAGGGCCAGGCCCAGGCCGGCATTGGCCGGTTGGCTGAGCAGGGTGCCGTGGCGGGTGTCGTACATGACTTCACGCAGGGGGCGTTGGCCGCGGACGAAGAAGGTTTCGCTGCGTGCGCGGGCAGGCTGCCACTTGCCATCGGCCAAGTAGGTCACCTGGCTGCCCTGGTGACGCAGTTGCTCCAGGTACAGGTCCTGGTTGTCGGCCATCACCGCGCTGCTGCTCCAGGCCAGCTTGCCGTTGTAGCCGGCGAGGATGATGGGCAGTCCCGGCAGTGCCAGGCCTGCGACCTGATACTTGCCAGTGTGGATCTGTACCGGGGAGAGGGCCCAGGTGGCGCGGCTATCGCTGGCCAGCAGGCTCTTGCCGCTGCGGCTGCGTTGCGGCGACAGTGCGAGGTTGGCCGAGCCGGGGCTGCCCAGCAGACCCAGGTCAGCGAGCTTCTGCCCTGCTGCGCCCAGGCGTTCCAGACCTGGCAGTTGGCTCGTCAGGTTCAGGCCTTTGAGCTTGTCCAGTTCGGCCTCGGCCAGTGGTTCGTCGGGAGCACCTGGCAGCAGCCATGCAAGCTTGTCGCTGCCGACTTTCTGCGCCAGGGTCAGGGCGGTCAGTTCTTCTTGTAGGTTCACCGACTGGCTGAAGGCATACAGGCTGAAGATCAGTGCCGAGTCCTCAGGCTTCCAATACTCCGGGCGGTAGCCGCTACGAGCCAGGTCCGCCGGCAACTTGTCGCGGTAACGGAACAGATAGGCGTTGACGCCGCGGGCATAGACTTCGAAGAACTGCTTCAGGCGCGGCGAGGCGTCGGCGTAAAGCTGCCCGGCGCTTTGCTTGAGGTTGGCGGCGCGCATCAGACGGTCGATGTCCAGGGCGTCAGGGCCGGCCACTTCGGCCAGGCGCCCCTGGGCCAGCAGGCGCATGGCGACCATCTGCTCGATGCGATCGCCGGCCTGCACGTAGCCCAGGCTGAACAGCGCATCATGGAAGCTGCTGCTTTCGATCAGAGGTGCGCCCATGGCGTTGCGGCGTACCGAGACATTCTGCGCCAGGCCCTTGAGCGGTTGCACGCCAGTGGTCGCAGGGACGCTGTCCTGGTAGCCGCCCACCTGGCAGCCGGCAAGGCCGAACATGCCGAGCACGACGGCAGCGGGGCGGAACCGAAGGCGGAAGGGAGGAAGGACGGGGGCGGCCATGACAAGGCTCCTGCAGGGTGTGGCGGGATTTGGAAAGGCGCTACGTTAGTGAGCGCGCGGTCGCCATGCAAGGTGCCTGTAGGCTTTATTTTCAGGGGGCTGCCCAGTGGTTGGCCGGGCCTGAAGCTTCAAGCTTCAAGTCAAAGCAGGTCGAGGGCGAGTCTGCTTTTTCTTGCCGCTTGAAACTTGCCGCTGGCCGCGGGGTCAGGCCCCGTGGCACTTCTTGAATTTCTTCTGGCTACCGCATGGGCACGGGTCGTTGCGGCCAACGTCTTTCAGGGCGTTGCGCACCGGCTCCTGGTGGCCATGGTTGCAGTGCGGGCCGTGCACGTGGCCGTGGTCGTGATCATGGTGATGGTCGTGACCGTGGTTGCAGTCCGGGCCATGAACATGGGGTTGCTGGGTCATTGCAGGGTTACTCCGGTTGAAGATCGCCGGGGATTATCTCACCACTGCGCGACAAGTGCAGGTCCCGATGGATGATCAGTCCCGTGTGCAGTTCGGCTTGCAGCCGGTAGTGCAGAGGCTGCTCGCGCTTGAGCATCTTGGCCAAGGGCTTGAGCTTTTGCCACAGGTTGGTTCGGGCCGTGATCTTGAACGTGCGCTGGGCGTGGCCGCCGACGCTTCGCCACAGGCTGGCTTCATCCTGCACCAGCAGCAGGTCGTTCAGGCGTACCGAGTAGTCCAGGCTGCGGATGAACAAGCGGCTGTCGTTGGGGTTTTCGACCCGTACGTGGAGAATGAACTCCTGTTGCAGCAACCGGGCCTTGACCGTTTCGACCCGGACCAGGTGCACCTGGGGTTCGCGCCAATCGTCGTCCCCCCAGCTCGCACAGCCCGCCAGGAGCGTCATCAGCAGTGACAGAGCAAGCAGGCGGGCCAGGGCGCTCATGCTCAGCTACCGATGTAACTGGCACAGCATTTCTTGAACTTCTGGCCGCTGGCGCAGGGGCAAGGGTCGTTGCGTCCGGCCTTGAGTGAAACCGTCGGGTCGATGAAGTACCAGCGACCGCTGTGCTGGACGAAGGCAGAACGCTCGCGGTGCTGGTGATCGCCCTGCTGGTCATGCCAGCGTGCGGTGAAGCTGACGAAGGCGTGCTCAGGCTGCCCGCCCAGTACTTCGGCACTCTCGACCTCCAGGCCAAGCCAGGTGCTCTGGGCGCTCCAGGCGGCGATCGCGGCGCGGTCCAGGCCAGCCTGCTGGGCGGGCAGGGTGGTGTCCACCAGATAGTCGACCAAGCCCAGCACATAGGCGCTGTAGCGCGAGCGCATCAGGGCCTGGGCGTCGGGCGCCGGGGTGCCGGCATGGTATCGCCCGCAACAGGCATTGAGCAGGTTGCCACTGCCGCATGGACAGACCGAGACACTCATTGAATCACCACCAGTACTTGCCGAAGTTTTCAGGGTTTGCCCAGAATTTGGCGTTGAGCCAGTCCGGGACCTGCTTGTAGTCATGTAGATCATAGGTGAACAGGCTCAATACCTGTTCGTCTCGCCGGAACTTCTCGCTGGCCGACAGTGCCAGGGCGAAGAAATCCGTGTCCTGCCAGCCGCAGGCTTGCAGGTCGGCGAGTACTGCGACCCGGCTGGCATTGAGGTTGCGGATGCCGCCCAGCAACTGAAGGCCGGTGCGCTTGGGCAGGTGCTCCAGGCAATCCACCAGTACCGCCAGGTCGAAGCGCTGGGCGGCGGCCGGTGCGGGCAGTGGGCCTGGCGGGACCACTTCGATATGCACCTGCGGATGCGCCTGGGCGAAGGCTTCCAAGGCCGGAAAGCGCGTGCCCACCAGCAGCAGACGCTGGGGGGTGAAGCGCTCGAGCAAGGCTGCCAGAGCCTGCTGTGGGGTGCGCTGGGAGAAACTGTCGGTCATTGCCAATCCTCGTTCAGGTCGTCCTAGCCTATCGGGCCGGGAGCGCTCGGCAAAGAGGCGCCATGCCATATGTGGCTTATTGCTGGCAGAGAGGAAGCGGGCGGTCTTTACTCCGAAGGATCGGTCTTATGCCGATTCCCCCTAGGAGATGCGACAAAATGAGCATAGTACGCACAGCGATACCCCTGGTCCTGCTCACCAGCGTGTTGACTGGTTGTGCAGGTTTGCAAAAAACCGACTGGCCGAAGTGTGCTGCCGTCGGGGGTGTAAGTGGCGCGGCCCTCGGCGCCATCGAGAGCTCCACTTGGGCGGGTTGGGGCGCGCTGCTTGGCGGTGGCCTGGCGGCGGGCTACTGCTGGGCCCACGGCGATGGCGACGAAGATGGCGATGGCGTACCGGACAGCCGTGACAAGTGCCCTGGCACGCCACGCGGTGTACAAGTCGATGCCAACGGCTGCCCACCGGCACCGGAACCGGTCGAGGAGGTGGTGGTACAGAAGGAAGAAGTCATCGTCATCCGCGACGTGCACTTCGAATTCGACTCCGCCCGCCTGACCGCCACCGACAAGGAGCGGCTGAACACCATTGCCACCCGGCTGAAGCAGGAAGCGCCCAGCGCCCGTCTGACTGTCACCGGGCATACCGACAGTGTGGGTTCTGATACCTACAACCAGAAACTGTCCGAGCGCCGTGCCCACTCCGTCACCGACTATCTGGTCGAAAGCGGCGTGCCACGTAGCAGCTTCGTTGCGGTGGTAGGGGCCGGGGAATCCCAGCCGGTTGCCGACAACGCGACGGCTGATGGCCGTGCCATGAACCGCCGCACCGAGATCAAGATCCAGCGCTGACGGCGTGCGCCCATGCCTTGAGCAGTGGCATGGGCGCGTCTTTACTCGGGTGACCGGTAGAGACCGGTGACACAGGAGCATTGATCATGGGTGTTATGTCGAAGGCGGCGTTGCCGCTGGTGCTGGTTACAGGCCTGCTCGCCGGTTGTGCCACCCACAGCGATGGCAGCGCGCCCCTCAATCAACGGACCTGGCCCCTGTGTAGCCTGCTAGGCGGGCTGGTCGGCGGTGGCCTGGGTGCCATCGAGAATTCCAGTTGGGCT
Source organism: Pseudomonas sp. PKS (assembly GCF_051913525.1). Taxonomy (NCBI): domain Bacteria; kingdom Pseudomonadati; phylum Pseudomonadota; class Gammaproteobacteria; order Pseudomonadales; family Pseudomonadaceae; genus Pseudomonas; species Pseudomonas sp. PKS. Next base: position 30,916 of record NZ_JBEGDO010000025.1, read on the forward strand.
GCCGGTGCCGGAGCGCTCGGCGCCATCGCCGGTGGCTTGATCTGTTACGCCCAGGATGGCGACGAGGATGGTGATGGCGTGTTCGACCGTCGCGACCGCTGCCCTGATACCCCGGCCGGTACGTCGGTCAATCACATGGGCTGCCCGTTGCCGCAGTATCCGACAACGCCACCGGCAGGCGAAGCGCCGATGCCTGAGGTCATCACCCTGGATGACCAAGGGCAGGTGCTGTTCGCCTTCGACTCGGCACAGTTGACCGCCGAGGCCCAGCAACGTCTGCGCGCCTTGCTCCCTCAACTGAGCGATCCACAGGTGACCCGTATCAAGGTCATTGGTTTTACCGACAGCGTCGGCACCGATGCGTACAACCAGGGCCTGTCTGAGCAGCGTGCCGGCAGCGTCGCGGAGTTCTTGATCGGTCAGGGGCTGGCAGCGGACAAGGTGACCAGCCAAGGCCGCGGCGAAAGCGAGCCTGTGGCCGACAACGACACAGAAGAAGGTCGGGCCCGTAATCGACGGGTAGAACTGCACCTGAATTGACACCTCTGGCGCGTACCCTGGCATAGGTTTACTGTTGGCTGCACGGCCCGCTCGCACGGGCCTTGCAGCCATAACAACAAATTCAGGGGGCGGGTATGAAGTTCATCCTGGGCCTGGGCAAGGCCCTGACGGTGGTGTTCTGGTGGGTGGTGCTGTTTAACCTGTTCATGCCGCAACCGCTGCCGTTCAATCTGTTGCTCAATGCCGTGGGGATCTTCCTGCTGAGCCTGCACTGCCTGGAAGTGCTGTTCTTCAATGCCAGTCTGCGCGGGCGTAGCCACCGTTGGTTCGATCGGCTGCAGATCCTGCTGACGGGCATTTTTCATGTCATGTCCATTCCCAAGCCTCTGGAGACGCCACGCCATGCGTAAGGTGATGTTGATGCTGGCGTTGACCAGTCCCATGGTCCAGGCCGAAAGCCTGGACGTCGCGGCCCATTCGATGTTGCGCCTACCGAACAAGGCGAGCAGCGTGCACCTGGAGCAATTGCAGATCGCCGATTCGGCGACATTGTTGCTGCCCGCGACGCTGACGGAGCTGAAGGTGGATCGTCTGGTGCTGGGGCGCGATGCGCGTATTGCCATTACACCCGCCGAGGCCCCTTTGCGTATCGAGACCGGCGTTGCCGAGCTGGGTGAAGGCAGCGAAATCAGTGCCCCCGGCGCTGCCGGCACCTATGAACGCGCCGCCCGACCTGGGCGGGACCTGGAACTCAGGCTGAACGGGTTGCAGGCGCAGCGGCTGTCGATCGATGCCCGAGGCGGTGCCGGTGCGCCAGGCTATGTCGGACTCGATGGTGCCAATGGCAAAGCTGGCGGGTGCACCTGGGGAAAGGCTAGCCGCGGCGCCAATGGGGGCGACGGTGGAAACGGGCATGACGGCGCTTCCGGTGGGCGCATTCGCCTGGCTGTGCCGGAGGGGTTCCCGCCGGAGCGTATCCAGATTCGGCTCGATGGCGGTGCGCCGGGCAAGCCGGGTGCGGCGGGCAAGGCTGGCTTGGGCGGCGCAAGCAAGGGATGCCTTGTTTATCGAACCGAGGCTGGTGCGGATGGACGGCCTGGGGTGCAGGGGCAGCCTGGGTTGGCGGGGGCGGCTGGGGAGTTGGTCCTGCAGCGGTTGTGAGTTGGTTTTTGGGGCGAAGCTGATTCACGTTCGTCCCACGCACCTCCACTCGGCATGCTGATGGGGCCCCGTTATGGACGGTGGAGCAACTGTCAGCCATTCAACCTGGTGCCGGTGCGCGGTCCATCTCAGGCTTCACCAGCGCCAGGTTCTATGCTGTTTCGCCTTTGATGCGCGATATCCAGGCGCTGCCAATCGCGACCTCAGAAGGCCGAGTGGAGGTTTCTGTAGGGGCAGGCGCGCAGCGCCCTTACCACCACTAATGGATATTCACACTCTCTGAAAGCCCAAGCCCAAGCCCAAGCCCAAGCCCAAGCCCAAGCCCAAGCCCAACCTCAAACCAAAACCCGCGAACTGGCCACCACCACAACCACAATCCCCAACAGCAAATTGACCCCAACCATCCGACGAATTCGCCCAAGCACCCCAGCCCCTGCCGCCCAGTCCTCAGCCGCCACCGCCGCCCGCAGTTCCGGCAGCAAAAGCGCTTGAATCCGCATGAACAATGCAAACATGGCAACCCCACCCCCGATCATCACCTGGATGTAACGGGGCGCAGTCTCGAACCCATTGAAGCGCATGTGCAGCATCCCGATACCACTTATCGCGAGAATGACCACCGCCAGCCAGACCCATCGGAAGAACCGTCGGAAAACTTCCACCCACAATTTCAGTCGAGCAGGCCCTTCGAGGGCTGAAACCGCCGCCGGCCGTAGTACTAGCCAGGCGAAAAACATACCTCCGACCCAAACCAGGGCTGCGAGGACATGCAATGTGTAGGGCAGGGCAAAGGCAAGCATCCGGATCTCCATGCGGCATAAAGGGCAATAGCGGGGTATGATAGCCGGCCCATGCGAAACACTGAAAATTTATCCAGCCCTCCGGGCGCCTGCAGACCATGATCAGCAACGAACTCAAAGCCACCATCCAGGGCGCCTATTCGCGTTTTCTCGAAGCCAAGAGCCTAAAGCCCCGCTACGGTCAGCGCCTGATGATCGCCGAAGTGGCCAAGGTGCTTGGCGACATCGCCTGTGACGATGAAGGGCGCCGCGCGGGCGAGCCCGCCGTGGTTGCGGTCGAGGCCGGTACCGGTACGGGCAAGACGGTCGCCTACAGCCTAGCCGCCATTCCCGCCGCCAAGGCTGCCGGCAAGCGGCTGGTGATCGCCACTGCAACTGTCGCCCTGCAAGAGCAGATCGTCTTCAAGGATCTACCCGACCTCATGCGCAGCAGCGGGCTCAACTTCAGTTTCGCCCTGGCCAAGGGCCGTGGCCGCTATTTGTGCCTGTCCAAGCTCGACATCCTGTTGCAGGAGGGGCATGCCCAATCGGCCACCGCGCAGTTATTCGAGGAAGAGGGCTTCCGCATCGAGGTCGATGAAAAGAGCCAGAAGCTGTTCAACAGCATGATCGAGCGGCTCGCCGGCAACCGCTGGGACGGCGACCGCGACAGCTGGCCCGAAGCACTCGAGGATCAGGACTGGGCCCGTCTGACCACCGACCATAGCCAATGCACCGGGCGCCACTGCCCGAACTTCCAGCAGTGCGTGTTCTACAAGGCCCGAGAGGGCATGGGCAAGGTCGATGTGATCGTCACCAACCATGACATGGTCCTGGCTGACCTGGCCCTGGGCGGTGGCGCCGTATTGCCCGATCCGCGCGATACCATTTATGTCTTCGACGAAGGCCATCACCTGCCGGACAAGGCCATTGGCCACTTCGCTCATTACTCGCGGCTGCGCTCGACCGCGGATTGGCTGGAGCAGACCGCCAAGAACCTCACCAAGCTCCTGGCCCAGCATCCTTTGCCGGGTGACCTGGGCAAGCTGATCGAGCAGGTGCCTGAACTGGCGCGGGAAGTGCGTACCCAGCAACAGTTCATGTTCACCCTGTGCGAGCAGGTCGCAGATTTCCGTCCCGGTGAAGATATGGAAGGCCGGGAGCGTCCACGCTACCGCTTCGAGGGCGGCGTGGTGCCGGAGCAGATTCGAGAGGTCGGAATCGAACTGAAGAAGGGCTTCGCCCGTCTCAATGACGTGTTCACCCGGCTGGCCGACCTGCTCAAGGAAGGCATGGACGGTGAGGTCAACATCGGTATCGCCAGTCATCAGGCCGAGGAATGGTACCCACTGTTCGGTAGCCTGGTGACTCGCGCCCAGGGCAACTGGGAGCTGTGGACCGCCTTTACCGCCGAGGATCCCGAAGACAGCCCGCCCATGGCGCGCTGGCTCACCCTCGCCGAAAGTGGCGCGCTGTTCGACATCGAAGTCAACGCCAGCCCCATTCTGGCCGCTGAAATGCTGCGTCGCAGCTTGTGGAACGTCGCTCATGGCGCCCTGGTGACCTCCGCGACCCTCACCGCCCTGGGCAAATTCGATCGATTCCGCATGCGCTCGGGCCTGCCACGCGATGCGGTTACCTGTGTCGTGCCCAGTCCGTTCGTGCATGGCGATGCAGGCCTGCTGCGGGTCCCTGACCTGGGAGCCGACCCGCGCGACGTGCCGGGGCACACGGCCGCCATCATCCGCGAACTGCCGGGCATGCTTGAAGAGGCCCGTGGCGCGTTGGTGTTGTTCTCGTCGCGCAAGCAGATGCAGGATGTGTTCGATGGTTTGGATCGGGACTGGCGCAAGCTGGTGCTCATCCAGGGCAACCTGTCCAAGCAGGAAACCCTGAACAAGCACAAGGCGCGCGTGGATGACGGCCAGCACAGTGTGCTGTTCGGCCTGGCGAGCTTTGCCGAGGGTGTCGACCTTCCCGGCGCCTACTGCGAACACGTGGTCATCGCCAAGATCCCCTTCGCTGTGCCGGACGATCCGGTCGAAGCGGCCCTGGCCGAGTGGATCGAAGCCCGCGGTGGCAACCCGTTCATGGAGATCGCCGTCCCCGACGCCTCGCTGCGCTTGATCCAGGCCTGCGGGCGCCTGCTGCGTACCGAGCAGGACCGCGGCGTCATCACTTTGCTTGATCGGCGCCTGGTCACCCAACGCTATGGCAAGGCTATCCTCAATGCGCTACCGCCGTTCCGGCGGGAAATTTCCTGACGGTCGCGGTTTTCGGCTGCGACCTGCTGTCCATTACCTGTCACGGCCCCCTGGGTCCTGAAGGAGAGCTTCAACCCTATGATCCGCCGCACCCTGCCCGCCGTTCTCGCCCTGTTGTTCAGCTCGCCCTTGCTGGCCGGGCAGCAGACGTTGTTCAGCTTCGTGCGTCCGGCAGCGGTGGTCAACGTGACCACTACCGATGCCCACATGCCGCAATACAACGCCGAGCAGACCACCGAAGGCGAGGTGCTGCGGCGCGTGGTGTTCAACCCGGTGCAGCAGCCGACCTTGCGCCTGAGCCCGCAGAGCGGCGCCTGGGACTGGTCCGGCGGCCAGGCCCTGACCCTGCGATTGCAGAGCGCCATGGACTGGGCATTGACCGTGGACGTGACGGTGCAAAGTAGCGACGGTCGCACCCTGAGCAGTCGCATCGACCTGCCTGCGGGCCCTGCGCAGACGGTGTGGGTGCCTTTGCGGGCTCGTTCGCCATTGAGCCAGGGTATGCGCGCCGGGCCGCCGATGCCCTGGGTGTATGAAGGGCAGCGCGTTTTGCTCGCCAGCAGTGCAGGGGAGGTGGATCTTGCGCAGGTGGTTGGCGTCAGCCTGAGTATCCCCAATCCCAAGGTGGCCCAGAGCCTGCTGATCGAGAGGGTCGGCATCCAGGACGATGACCAGGCGTTCACGGCCGCCTACGAAGGACTGCTCGACGCCTACGGCCAGTCTACCCGCGGGCGTTGGCCAGAAAAAATCACCAGTGACGAGCAATTGAAGGCCGCCCGAGGACGTGAGCAACAGCAACTCAAGGACTGGCTCGATGCCCGCGGCAAGCAACAGCTCGATGCCTATGGGGGGCTGCTGGCCGGGCCTGCGTTCGAAGCCAAGGGGTTTTTTCGAACCGAGAAGCGCGACGGACGCTGGTACCTGGTGACCCCGGATGGCCACGCGTTCTATTCCCTGGGCGTCAATGCCGTGGCCGCCGATGGCGGGCGCACCTATGTGGCGGGCCGCGAAAGCATGTTCAAGGCCTTGCCTGGCGAGGGTGAACCGCTGGCCGCTTTCTATGGGCAGGGCAACAACGACGATGGCAATGCCTCATCGCAGGGGCGCAATTTCAAGCAAGGCCGCTGGTTCGATTTCTATGCAGCCAACCTGTACCGCACCTATGGCGAGCCTTGCCCGGCAAGCCCTGCGGTGCCGTGCCCACCAGCCGCCCTGGATGCGGCACGCTGGCAGGCCCATACCCTCGACCGGCTGCAGGCCTGGGGCTTCAACACCCTGGGGAATTGGAGCGATCCGGCGCTTGGGCAGGCTCGGCGGATGCCCTACACCCTGCCGTTGTCGATTGTCGGCGACTACACCAGCATCAGCACCGGCATGGATTGGTGGGGCCGTATGCCCGACCCATTCGACCCGCGCTTTGCCATGGCGACCGAGCGTGCGGTTGCCATCGCTGCCCGGGATCACCGCGATGACCCCTGGCTGGTCGGCTACTTCGCCGACAACGAACTGGCCTGGGCGGCCCCAGGCGAGGACCCCAAGGCCCGCTATGGCCTGGCTTACGGCACCTTGCGTCTGACGACCGATGTGCCGGCCAAGCGTGCCTTCCTCAAGCAATTGCGCGACAAATACCGCAACCAGCAAGGCCTGTCCAAGGCCTGGGGCATCGACCTTCAGGCCTGGGAGCTGATGGAAGACCCTGGTTTCGAGGCGCCCTTGCCGAACCCCGAGTATCCCGAGATCGAGCGTGACTACCAGTACTTCCAGCAGGTATTTGCCGAGACGTACTTCAAGACCATCTCCGACGCGCTGAAATGGCATGCGCCCAACCACCTGTTGCTGGGCGGTCGCTATGCAGTGAGCACCCCGGAGGCGGTCAAGGCCTGCGCCCAGTTCTGCGACGTGCTGAGCTTCAATTTCTATACCCTCAAGCCTGAGGACGGCTATGACTTCGCCCGCCTGGCCGAGCTGGACAAGCCCGTTCTTGTCTCGGAGTTCCAGTTCGGCTCGCGTGATCGCGGGCCGTTCTGGCCTGGACCGGTGGAGGTCGCACGGGAGGAGGACCGCGGGCCGGCCTACGGCAACTTCCTCAAGGCGGCCCTGGCCCAGCCGATGATCGTCGGTGCGCACTGGTTCCAGTACCTTGATCAGCCAGCCAGCGGGCGTCTGCTCGACGGAGAAAACGGCCATCTTGGCCTGGTAGCCATTACCGACGTGCCGTATCCGGGGTTTGTGGAGGCGGTGCGCAAGAGCAACCAGCAGGCGCTAGAGCACGTACGCAAAGGCCTGGAGCAGCCTGTGCAATGAGGGCAGGGCCGCTGCGCGGCTGTATGGCAATACTAAAGAGAGCGTAGCGGCCTCGTGCCACCTATGACCACCCGGCCACATTCAGTTTGCAAATTGGCCAACTACTGGAACAATGCACGACTTTCGTTGAGATGAGTCGTACGGAGAGCTGTCGGGTGCAGATCCAGGGTCACTATGAGCTGAAGTTCGAGGCGGTGCGAGAAGCCTTCGCCGCGTTGTTCGACGATCCCCAGGAGCGTGGTGCGGGACTGTGCATCCAGGTTGGCGGCGAAACCGTGGTGGATCTGTGGGCCGGCAGTGCCGACAAGGACGGCCGCGAGGCCTGGCACAGCGACACCATCGCCAACCTGTTCTCGTGCACCAAGACCTTCACTGCCGTCACCGCGTTGCAACTGGTCGGGGAGGGCAAGCTCAGCCTGGACGCTCCTGTGGTGCGCTACTGGCCCGAGTTCGGCCAGGCCGGCAAAGAGTCCGTGACCTTACGCCAATTGCTCAGCCACCGGGCTGGCCTACCGGCCATTCGCGAACTGCTGCCGGCCGAGGCGCTTTACGACTGGCAAACCATGGTCGACGCCTTGGCAGCCGAAGCACCCTGGTGGACGCCGGGCACCGAGCATGGTTATGCCGCTATCACCTATGGCTGGCTGATCGGTGAGCTCATCCGGCGTGTCGATGGGCGTGGCCCAGGCGAGTCGATCGTCGCCCGTACTGCTCGTCCCCTGGGGCTGGATTTCCATGTCGGTCTGGCCGACGAAGAGTTCCATCGCGTGGCGCACATCGCCCGTGGCAAGGGCAACCCCGGCGATGCCGCGGCCCAGCGCCTGCTGCAGGTGACCCTGCGTGAGCCTGAAGCCTTGTCCACTCGTGCCTTCACCAATCCGCCGGCCATTCTCACCAGCACCAACAAACCTGAGTGGCGACGCATGCAGCAGCCAGCGGCTAATGGCCATGGCAATGCCCGCAGCCTCGCGGGCTTCTACGCCGGCCTGCTCGACGGCAGCCTGCTGGAGTCGGAACTGCTCGATGAGCTGACCCGTGAGCATAGCCTTGGCCAGGACCGAACCCTGTTGACCCAGACACGCTTCGGACTGGGTTGCATGCTCGACCAGCCTGAGGTGGCCAACGCGACGTTCGGGTTGGGCGCCCGGGCTTTTGGTCACCCAGGTGCCGGCGGTTCGGTCGGATTTGCCGATCCAGAGCACGACGTAGCCTTTGGTTTCGTGACCAATACGTTGGGCCCCTATGTGCTGATGGACCCTCGCGTCCAGAAGCTGGTACGCGTTCTTGGCACTTGCCTTTGATCGGGTAGTGCGGGTAATGCCCAAGCCCTTTGACTATCCTCAATGCCAATGCCTGATGTGTGTTGGCAAAATTTCTTTCTATTTCATGGTGTATCGCTGATGTCTTCACATAAAACCTTAGCACTTGCTCTGTGCCTTGCCGTTACTGGCTGTGCCCAGCATTCGCAAAAAGCGTCGAGCGACGCAGGCCACAGCTGGTGGCCGTTCGGCTCGGACAAAGTGGCCGAGCAGGAAGTGAAGGAAGCCGTGACTGAAAAGGTGGTCAAGGCTGATGCCAAGTCCGAGAGCGGCAGCCGCTGGTGGTGGCCGTTTGGCGGTGATGACAAGCAGGTCAAAGGCCCGGTCGTCCCCAAGATCGACCAGAAGGCCACCCAGGCCTGGCTTGATGAGTACGAGCCAAAGCTGCGTGAGGCCATCAAGGACAGCAAGTTCGAATTGGAGCGCCGTGACAACGTACTCGCGGTGACTATCCCTGTGGACGGCTCCTACAACCCGGATCGTCCTAACATGCTGCTGCCGATGACCCTGGGGCCGATCACTCGCGTGGCCAAGACCGTCGAAACCGACCCCAAGACCGCCGTGCTGATTCTCGGTCACGCCGACGCCAGCGGCGTCGCCGCAGCCAACCAGAAGCTCAGCCTGGAGCGCGCAGCTTCGGTATCGGCGATTTTCCGCCTCAGTGGCCTGCAGCGTGACCGCTTGACCCTCAAGGGTATGGGCTCGGTAATGCCACGTGCCGCCAACGACAGCGCCGAAGGTCGCGCTCTGAACCGCCGCGTGGAAATGCTGCTGACCCCACAGAACACCATGGTTGCGCTGCTGGCCAAGTACCAACAGGCAGCACCTGCGCCTGCGCCTGCCTCGATGGTTGCTACCCAGAACGCTCCGGCGCCCGCAGCCAAGGCAGCCGCCGGCAAACCCGCGGTGAAGGCTGCCGCCAAGCCGGCCGCCAAAAAGCCAGCCGCCAAGGCCAAGGCTCCTGCCAAAGCCACCGCGAAGAAGAAAGCCGCACCGGCAAAGCCGGTTGCAAAGAAGGCCGCGACTGAAAAGAAAGTAGCCTCTGCGAAGACCAACTGATCGTCAAGGAAACGCAGTCATGACCCAATCTCTGGCCGATATGCGCCGCGACTATACCCGTGATGGCCTGGCCGAAGCCCAGGCACCGGGTGAGCCGTTCGCCTTGTTCCACCAGTGGTTCGGCGAAGCCGTGAAAACCGAGCAGGCACCGGTTGAGGCGAACGCCATGACCCTGGCCACTGTCGATGAGCAAGGGCGTCCCCACTGCCGGGTGCTGTTGCTCAAGGGGCTCGACGAGCGTGGTTTCACCTTTTTCACCAACTACGACAGTGCCAAGGGCCAGCAACTGCTGGCCAATCCATACGCTGCCATGACGTTCTTCTGGCCGGCGCTGGAGCGTCAGGTGCGTATCGAGGGGCGGGTGGAAAAGGTTACGGCCAAGGAGTCTGACGACTATTACCAGGTGCGTCCGTTGGGGAGTCGCCTGGGGGCCTGGGCTTCGCCGCAGAGCCGAGTGATTGCCGGTCGTGAGGAGCTCGAAGGCCTGGTCAAGGCCACTGAGGCGCGATTCTCCGATACTCAGCCCCATTGCCCCGAGCATTGGGGGGGCTATCGCCTGTTGCCTGAGCGTATCGAGTTCTGGCAGGGCCGCGCCAGCCGGCTGCATGATCGCCTGAACTATCGATGGGTAGAGGGTCAGTGGCTGCGTGAGCGCCTGGCGCCTTAACCGGTGTAAGCGGCGGCCTGGCGTTCAAGCCAGGCTGCCAGTTCCTTTTGTTTGATCTTTCGTCCCCGCGCCTGCTCCAGGCAATCAAGCATGTAGGCCCGTTTGGCTGGGTCCTCGCCCGCCAGCGACAAGGCCAGGTCGCGGTCCATCCAGCGGCGCATGCGCACGTACAGCCACCAATGGAAGTACAGGCCTGTGACAGTCACCACAACGACGATGAAGTAATCCATGGCTATCCTTGGTCTCGATAATCGAGCCCGCAAAGGGGTGTGCAGGCTGTACTGAAGCTGAATAAAAGCAAATTTGTAACGTCTGTGTCGTGACAGTCATCAACGCGCGGGGTCTAATGGACACCTGACTTATGGAGAGTTTCCCATGCGTAAATCCGTTTTGCTGGTGGCGAGTTTCACCACCATGTCGCTGCTGCTCGGCGGTTGTGCTTCCAGTCTGACCGGTGACAGCTATTCCCGAGATGAGGCCCGCCGCGTACAGACCGTACGCATGGGCACTATCGAGTCCCTGCGTCCGGTGAAAATCGAAGGCACCAAGACCCCGATCGGTGGTGGTGCAGGTGCCGTGGTTGGCGGTGTGGCTGGTAGTGCCATTGGTGGCGGTCGCGGCAGCATCGTCGCCGCCGTGATTGGGGCCGTGGCCGGTGGCTTGGCAGGCTCCGCCGCCGAAGAAGGCCTGACCCGTACCCAGGGTGTGGAAATCACCGTTCGCGAAGACGACGGCAGCATGCGTGCCTATGTGCAGCAAGTGCAGCAGAACGAAATCTTCCGTGTGGGTGAGCGCGTGCGCATCATGACTGTCGATGGCACCAGCCGTGTGACGCACTGATCGTACTGAGGTAATGAAAAACCCCGACTCGGCTTACGCCGGTCGGGGTTTTTTGTTGCCGTAATGATCAGTTGATGGGTTTGCGGCTGGCCATCGCAGTTATTGCGTAACCGATCAGGGCCGCGAACAGAGAACCAGTAAGAATGCCCATGCGGTCCATGCCGGCAAACTCGCTGTCCCCCGGTGCGAAGGCCAGGGAGCCGACGAACAAGCTCATGGTGAAGCCGATGCCGCACAGGATCGCAACGCCCAGCACCTGCCCCCAGTTTGCGCCTGCAGGTAACGCAGCCAGCCGCAGCTTGACCGCAAGCCAGGTCAGGCCGAATACGCCGACCGTCTTGCCCAGTAACAGGCCGACGGCGATACCCAGGGGAACGGGATGAGTGAAACTGTCCAGGGTCATGCCTGCGAGAGAGACACCGGCATTGGCAAAGGCGAACAAAGGCAGGATGGCATAGGCGACCCAGGGATGCAGGGCGTGTTCAAGGCGCAGCAGTGGTGAGGAGGCGGCATGACGGGTGCGCAGTGGAATGCACAGGGCCAGGGCCACACCGGCCAGGGTCGCGTGGACGCCGCTCTTGAGCACGCAGACCCAGAGGATCAGGCCCACCAGCAGGTAGGGTGTCAGCTTGATCACGCCCAGCCGGTTCATCGCTAACAGGGTCAGCAGGCAAGCACCCGCCAGCATCAGCGAAACGTTTGACAGGGTACCGGAGTAGAACAGGGCGATGATGACGATGGCGCCCAGGTCGTCGATGATCGCCAGGGTCATCAGGAACAGTTTCAGCGACACCGGTACCCGCTTGCCGAGCAGCGCCAGCACGCCCAGGGCGAACGCGATATCGGTGGCGGTGGGAATGGCCCAGCCGGCGATGGCAGCCGGGTTGTCCCGGTTGATCAACCAATAGATCAGCGCGGGCACCAACATGCCGCCGATGGCGGCGGTGGCCGGGAGGATCACCTGGGAAGGTTTGGACAACTGACCCTCGATGACCTCGCGCTTGACCTCCAGGCCGATCAGCAGAAAAAACAGCGCCATCAGGCCGTCGTTGATCCACAGCAGCAGAGGCTTGGCGATCTGCAGGGCGCCGACCTGCACGGCGACCGGCACGTCGAGCAGGCCGCCATATAGATAGGAAAGGGGAGAGTTGTTGACGACCAGGGCGAGGACCGCCGCGGCGATCAGCAGCAGGCCACCGGCGGCCTCAAGCTGGAGAAAACGGGTAATGAGGGTACGCACGGCCTGACGGGTCTCCATGAACGGGCTCGGATGAAAAAGACGTACACCCTAGCGTGGGGGCGTGGGGTATTGGAACAAAAACGCCCTGCGCTTTTGTTATAGGTTTTTACGGCTCGATCTGCGAAGCCTAAAGGGCTTTTGCCGGACGCCGTGATGGAAAAAATCTGGCATCGGTGAGGGGGTTTTCTGATCTTTTGGCTCAGTTGAGGGCTGTGCGTCAGCCCTCATTTCCATCTGAGTCAGGCATCGAGCCCAAGCATGTCCCGCGCTACGGCTTCGGCGATACGAATGCCATCGACGCCTGCGGAAAGGATGCCGCCGGCATAACCTGCGCCTTCACCTGCCGGGAACAACCCCTTGAGGTTGAGGCTTTGGTAGTCTGCACCTCGGGTGATGCGCACCGGCGAGGACGTGCGTGTCTCGATGCCGGTCAGTACAGCGTCGTGCAGGTTGTAGCCCTTGATCTGGCGGTCGAACGCCGGCAGCGCTTCGCGGATGGCCTCGATGGCGAAGTCCGGCAGGCTCGGCGCCAGGTCGCCCAGGGTCACACCTGGCTTGTAGGAAGGTTCAACGCTGCCCAGTTCAGTAGAGGGACGGCCAGCGACGAAATCGCCTACCAACTGCGCAGGCGCCTGATAATTGCTGCCGCCCATCACGTAGGCATGGGACTCCAGGCGTTCCTGCAGTTCGATACCCGCCAGCGGGCCACCCGGGTAGTCGCGCTCCGGATCAATGCCGACGACGATACCGGAGTTGGCGTTGCGCTCGTTACGCGAGTATTGGCTCATGCCGTTGGTGACCACACGGCCCGGCTCGCTGGTGGCGGCGACCACGGTGCCGCCCGGGCACATGCAGAAGCTGTAGACCGAACGGCCGTTTTTGGCATGGTGCACCAGCTTGTAGTCGGCAGCACCCAGCTTCGGGTGCCCGGCATATTTACCCAGGCGCGCCTTGTCGATCAGCGACTGTGGGTGTTCGATGCGGAAGCCGACCGAGAACGGCTTGGCTTCCATGTAGATGCCTTTGGCATGGAGCATGCGGAAGGTATCGCGAGCACTGTGACCCAAGGCCAGGACCACATGGCGCGAGTGCAACTGTTCGCCGCTCTCCAGCACCACGCCGGTCAGTTGACCGTCATCGATCAGCAGGTCGGTGACCTTTTGCTCGAAGCGGACTTCCGCGCCCAGGGCAATCATGTCCTGGCGCATCTGCTCGACCATGCCGGTCAGTCGGAAGGTGCCGATGTGCGGTTTGTTGATGTAGAGGATTTCTTCCGGCGCACCGGCCTTGACGAACTCTTCCAGGACCTTGCGGCCATGGTGGTTCGGGTCCTTGATCTGGCTGTACAGCTTGCCGTCGGAGAAGGTGCCGGCGCCGCCTTCACCGAACTGGACGTTGGACTCAGGGTTGAGCACGCTCTTGCGCCACAGGCCCCATGTGTCCTTGGTGCGCTGGCGTACTTCCTTGCCACGCTCCAGGATGATCGGGCGAAAGCCCATCTGCGCCAGCAACAGGCCTGCGAAGATGCCGCAGGGGCCGAAGCCAACCACGATCGGCCGTTCTTGCAGGTCGGTGGGTGCATGGCCGACGAATTTGTAGCTGACATCGGGTGCAACACCGATGTTGCGATCGTCAGCGAACTTGCGCAGCAGTTGCGCTTCGTTGCTCGCCTCCAGGTCGATGGTGTAGATGAACAGCATTTCGCTGTTCTTCTTGCGGGCATCGTAGCTGCGCTTGAACAGGGTGAAGCTGAGCAGTTGCTCATCGGTGATACCCAGACGCTCGACGATCGCGTCACGCAGGGCTTCATCGGAGTGGTCCAGGGGCAGCTTCAGTTCGGTGATTCGTAGCATGGCAGGGTCCAGTATCCCGGCCATGGGGCGGCCGGCGGCTTTACACAAACCGCCAAGTATAAGCTGTTAGCCTTCCTGACTGGAGGATAAAAGCGCCCCGGTGATCAGTTGTCGCGGGCACCGCCGTAGTAGCCGCAGCCTTGCAGGGTCTGGCCATCGATACGAAGCTCGGCGCGCAGGTGGCGAACAGCTCCGGTGGCACCATCGATGCAGCGTTGCGGGGCGACCCACAGCTCGATGCGCTGGCCGTTGGCTTCGCTGGACAGGCTCAAGCCACCGCCAGGCATCTGCTCTTCCAGATAAGGCAGAGGCAGTGGGTCCTTGCCGACACGCTCCAGCACCATGCCCTTGCCGCTGGCCTTGATCGCCCAATCCGGCTCGTGGCCGTCGGCGCGCAGCGTCAGTTGCTTGAAGTTGGGGTCTTCGCAAGCCTGTGCGGAAGGTTCGAGGCGATACAGGCGTTGTACTTCCAGGCGGCCGTCGTTGTTGGCCTGCTTGGTGCCGGTCAGGCTGCCACGAACATCGGCGAACAGCTTGTCGCCTGCGTCGTCGGCCAGATTGGCTGCCTCCTGCAGGATGCCGGTACCGGCGGCATCGCTGACCACGAAGCGGCGGGCTTCATTGCAGGGCTTGAACAGCAACTGCCCGCCCCCGGCGCTCAGTTCGCCCTGCATGCGGGTGGTGCCGATGTTCGGATTGACCGGCTTGTCCGCCATGAGCTGGCAGCCGGCGAACAGCGGCAGCAGGGTGGCGAGCAGCAGGGGAGGGGTGAGGCGCATGGGGCGGGCTCCGAAAACGTTGCAAAAGAGCTGGCCACGTTACTCAGGCTGGACGTGTATCACAAGCGTGGGGTTGACTGTGCCGGCGTGTTCGCGGGTAAAACGGGAGGGCATGCCTGGTGAATGAGGCGCCAGCCTTTCATCCATGAAAAAAGGGCCCGAAGGCCCTTTTTTCAATCGTAGGTCGATCAGCCGCCCAGATAGGCGTCGCGTACCTTCGGGTCGACCAGCAGCGCTTCACCGGTGCCCTGCATCACCACCTTGCCGTTTTCCAGCACATAGGCGCGGTCGGCGATCTTCAACGCCTGGTTGGCGTTCTGTTCGACCAGGAACACCGTCACGCCGTCACGGCGCAGTTGCTCGATGATGTCGAAGATCTGCTGGATGATGATCGGTGCCAGGCCCAGCGAGGGCTCATCGAGCAGCAACAACTTGGGCTTGCTCATCAGCGCCCGGCCGATGGCCAGCATCTGTTGCTCGCCACCGGACATGGTGCCGCCTCGCTGCACGTAGCGTTCCTTCAGGCGCGGGAACAGCTGCAGGACCTTGTCCAACTGCTCCTGGTAATCGCCCTTGTTGGTGAAGAAACCGCCCATGGCCAGGTTCTCTTCGACGGTCAGGCGGGCGAACACACGGCGGCCTTCCGGAACCACCGCGATACTCTTGCGCATGATGTGCGAGGAGGGTTGGCCGACCAGCTCTTCACCCAGGTACTTGATGCTGCCGCTGTGGGCCTGGGGCGAGCCGCAGAGGGTCATCAGCAGGGTGGATTTGCCAGCGCCGTTGGCACCGATCAGGGTGACGATCTCGCCCTGGTTGATCTCCACGTTGACGCTGTGCAGCGCCTGGATCTTGCCGTAGAAGGTGGAAACGTTCTCGAACTTCAGCATTTACGCCTCCCCCAGGTAGGCCTTGATCACATCAGGGTTGCCGCGAATTTCTTCCGGCGTGCCATCGGCCAGGGGCGTGCCCTGGTTGATCACCACGATGTGGTCGGAAATGCTCATCACCAGCTTCATGTCATGCTCGATCAGCAGCACGGTCACGTTGTGGGATTCGCGCAGGTAGGCGATCAAGGCCTTGAGGTCCTCGGTCTCCTTGGGGTTCAGGCCGGCGGCTGGTTCGTCGAGCATGATGATCCGGGGCTGGGTCATCATGCAGCGGGCGATCTCCAGGCGGCGTTGCTGGCCGTAGGCCAGGGTGCCGGCGGTACGGTTGGCGAACTCGGTCAGGTTGACCTTCTCCAGCCAGTACTGTGCGCGTTCCATGGCTTCCTTCTCGCTGCGGCGGAAGCTCGGGGTCTTGAACAGGCCTGCGAAGAAGTTGGTGTTCAGGTGGCGGTGCTGGGCGATCAGCAGGTTTTCCAGGGCGGTCATTTCCTTGAACAGACGCACGTTCTGGAAGGTCCGTACCACGCCTTTGCGGGCGATCTCATGGCCGGCCAGGCCCTGGATCGGCTGGCCATCGAGCAGGATGGTGCCGCCGCTGGGCTTGTAGAAGCCGGTCAGGCAATTGAAGACGGTGGTTTTGCCGGCGCCGTTCGGGCCGATCAGCGCCACCACTTGTTTCTCCTTGACGGTCAGGCCCACGCCGTTGACCGCCAACAAGCCGCCGAAGCGCATGCTCAGGCCGCTGACTTGCAGAATTTCGCGGCTCATCGACGCAGCTCCATATGGGGACGTTGCATAGGCAGAAGGCCCTGCGGACGCCAGATCATCATCAACACCATCAGGGCACCGAACATCAGCATCCGGTACTCACTGAACTCACGCATGAGCTCCGGCAGCAGGATCATCACGATGGCCGCGAGGATCACGCCCAACTGCGAGCCCATGCCGCCCAGCACGACGATGGCGAGGATGATCGCCGACTCGATGAAGGTGAACGACTCCGGTGTCACCAGACCCTGACGGGCCGCGAAGAAACTACCGGCGAAACCTGCGAAGCACGCACCGAGGGTGAAGGCCGACAGCTTGATCACGGTCGGGTTCAGGCCCAGCGCACGGCAGGCGATCTCGTCCTCGCGCAACGCTTCCCAGGCGCGGCCGATCGGCATGCGCAGCAGGCGGTTGATGACGAACAGCGCCAGCAACGCCAGCAGCAGGGCCACCAGGTAGAGGAAGATGACCTTGTTGATCGAGTTGTACTGCAGGCCGAAGAACTCATGGAAGGTCTGCATTCCCTCGGCGGCGCGGCGTTCGAAGGTCAGGCCGAAGAACTCCGGCTTGGGGATGTTGCTGATGCCGTTGGGGCCGCCGGTCCAGTCGGTGAGGTTACGCAGGAACAGGCGGATGATCTCGCCGAAGCCGAGGGTCACGATCGCCAGGTAGTCACCGCGTAGGCGCAGCACCGGGAAGCCGAGCAGGAAGCCGAACGTGGCGGCCATCAAGCCGGCGATCGGCAAGCATACCCAGAAGCTCCAGCCCAGATAGTGCGAGAGCATGGCATAGCTATAGGCGCCGACGGCGTAGAAGCCGACATAACCCAGGTCGAGCAGTCCAGCCAAGCCGACCACGATGTTCAGGCCAAGGCCCAGCAACACGTAGATCAGGATCAATGTGGCGATGTCGACCGCGCCGCGCGAGCCGAAGAACGGCCACACGAGCGCCGCGACGATCAAACCCATGATCACATAGCGCTGGGTCTTGGGCAGGGTCAGGTAGTTGGTGACGGCCGGAGGAATCAGTTTGCGATCCGAACGGCGGCCCAGCACTGAATTCCACTGCTTGTCGAACAGCACGCGCAGGAACATCAGCACCGAGCACACGGCGATGATGCTGATGGTGAACGAGCCCTGGCTATGCACGGCCAGGCTGATGCCATCGATGCTCAGTTTCAGGCCCAGCACCGGGAAGGCCACAGCCCATACCAGCAAGGCGCTGAAGAACGCCTGTTTGAGATTTCTGTTCATACTTTTTCAACCTCCGGACGGCCCAGGATGCCGGTCGGCCGGAACAGCAGGACAAGAACCAACAAGCCGAACGCAACGACGTCCTTGTACTGGTCGCCGAAGATATCGGCACCAAACGCTTCGGCCACGCCCAGCACCAGCCCGCCGAGCATGGCGCCCGGGATACTGCCGATGCCGCCCAGTACCGCCGCGGTGAAGGCTTTGAGGCCCACCAGGAAGCCGGCGTTGGGGTTGATCACCCCGTACTGCATGCTCAGCAGCACGGCCGCCACCGCCGCCAGCGCGGCGCCGATGACGAAGGTCAGGGCGATGATGTTGTTGGTGTTGATGCCTAGCAGGTTGGCCATCTTGATGTCCTCGGCGCAGGCACGGCAGGCGCGCCCCAGACGGGAACGGGAGATGAACAGGGTCAGGCAGGTCATGGCCACCAATGTGACCACGAACACCAGAATCTGCATGTAGGACACCAGGACTTCCTCTGCACCGCCCGGCCCGAACGAGAAGGCGCCCGGAATCAGGTTGGGGATGGATTTGTCCTTGGAGTCCTGGGAAAGCAGGACAGTGTTTTGCAGGAAGATCGACATACCGATGGCAGAGATCAGCGGGATCAGGCGGTTGCTGTTGCGCAGCGGCCGGTAGGCGACCCGTTCGATGCTATAGCCATAGGCACTGGTGACGAAGATCGTCGCGACGAAGGCGACGGTCATCAGGATCGGCAGCGAATGGATACCCATCATGGCCAGGCCCGCGAGGGCGATGAAGGCCACGTAGGAACCGATCATGTACACCTCGCCGTGGGCGAAGTTGATCATGCCAATGATGCCGTACACCATCGTGTAGCCGATGGCGATCAAGGCATAGGTGCTGCCGATGGTCAATCCATTAACCAGTTGTTGGAAGAAATGGTAGATCTCAGGCATTACAGCGCTCCTAAAAACCTGATTTGCATTCGCTGGCGGGTGGTGAACCCGTCCCGTATCGAGGGCTTGGCAACGATGACAGGCACGGCCAGGGAACCGCGGGTGACGGTTTTAAGATTTTCAGGTGAACCCCCTCCCGGATCGCGGGAATCGGGCCCATGAACCTCGTAAAACAAAGCCCACTGCTCACACAGTGGGCTTTCGGTTAGCTAGTCACGCTGTTACTGGGGAGAGACTTCGGTCTTCGGTTTGCCGAAGTGCCATTCGTAGACCACGAACTTGAAGTCCTTCAGGTCGCCTTTCTCGTCGTAGGACAGCTCGCCGGTCGGGGTCTTGAACTTGCCGGCGTGGATGGCGGCAGCCACTTTGTCGGTGTCTTCGGACTTGGCGGCCTTGATGCCTTCGGCAATCAACTCGACGGCCGAGTAGGCCGGGAATACGAACGGGCCGCTCGGGTCTTTGCCGTCAGCCTTGATGGCGTCGACGATTGCCTTGTTCGCCGGGTCCTGGTCGAAGGACTTCGGCAGAGTCACCAGCAGGCCTTCGGAGGCGTTCTGGGCGATCTGCGAGATGGAGTCGTTACCCACGCCTTCCGGGCCCATGAACTTGGCTTTCAGGCCTTTTTCCTGGGCTTGGCGCAGGATCAGGCCCAGCTCTGGGTGGTAGCCGCCGTAGTAGACGAAGTCGACGTTGTTCTGCTTGAGCTTCTGGATGATCGAGGAGAAGTCCTTGTCACCGGCGTTCAGGCCTTCGAAGACAGCGACCTTGACGTTCTTGCCTTCCAGGGTCTGCTTGACCGCGGTGGCGATGCCTTCGCCGTACTGCTGCTTATCGTGCAGGACCGCGACGACCTTCGGCTTGACGTGGTCGGCAATGTAGTTGCCGGCGGCAGGGCCCTGGGCGCTGTCCAGGCCGATGGTGCGGAAGATCAGCTTGTAGCCACGGGCGGTGATTTCCGGGCTGGTGGCAGCCGGGGTGATCATGATCACGCCTTCGTCTTCGTAGATGTCCGACGCAGGCTGAGTGGAACTGGAGCACAGGTGGCCGACCACGAACTTGACGCCATCGTTGACCACTTTGTTGGCGACTGCCACGGCCTGTTTAGGGTCGCACGCGTCGTCGTATTCCTTGGCCTCGAGCATCTTGCCGTCGATACCGCCTTTGGCGTTGATGTCCTCGATGGCTTTCTTCGCGCCGATGAACTGCATGTCGCCATACTGGGTGACCGGACCGGTCTTAGGGCCGGCGATACCAATCTTGATGGTGTCGGCGGCAAACGAATGGCTGGCAACCCCGGCCAGAACCATTGCGGCGAACAGCTTGGAAATCTTGATCATAGTGCTCCACTCATTCTGTTGTAATTCTTATAGTCCTGGCGGCCAGGGCTACAGATCGGGCGGCTCCGGCATGGCCACGCCATGTCGCAAGCCTACCTTCCCCGGAACGTGTCCCGGAACTGTACCGGTACAGTGTAGAGCGCCCTTCGAGCGCTTGAAAAGCGGGCGAAAAGCGCGACGTTCTCCGGGTGTCGCCTGATCGAAACAAAGATACAGAAAAGCGCCATTGCTTTGCCTGCATCCTTGGCCCCACCCCACAACTTCGGGACTGATCGACCAATTTACGTATTTGAAACCGGGTTTTTCTGCAAAAATGCCGGCCTTTTCAAATGCCACATTTCTGCCGGTAGGAACCCATGACTGATCAAGCAAGCACCCTCTATGCCAAATTGCTCGGCGAGACGGCAATCATCGAGTGGAAAGCATTGGAGCGTTTCTGGGCCAAGGGTGACCTGATTTGGGTCGACCCTAGCCTGGACCTGATCGCTGTTGCCGAGGCGATGGCCGAGAATCGCAGCGAGATCTTCGCCAAGTGGCGCAATGATGGCACTGTGGCGCCCGTCTCCGCAGAGCAGGCGCTGGACCTGCAAAGCCGCGATCCAGAGATCTGGGCGGTGGTCGTTTCGCCGTTCATTGTGATCCAGGTGAAGAAACCGGAATAAGCCCGGGCTTTTTTAGTGCGCGAAAACGCACAGCGCGCCACAAGGGTGCGCGTTGACGCTCACGTAAGGTGGAAACAAGTAACAACGGCGCCGCGGTTCGGCGTGGCGGTAACAGTTTACGGCATGCGTAATGGGCATCCCGTTTCAGGCTTCGCCAGCGCCTGTTGAATCCTTGGCGCTGGCGAAGCCTGCGATGGGCCACGACGCGGCCCCAAGCGTTCCGTTAGTAATCCACTCGCCCGGTGTGGTTGTTCAGGGAGATGACCCGAGTCTTGCCAATCCGGTGGCGGAAGATCTCGCGCAGGTACTTCACTGCCTTCTTCACGCACTCGCGTGACAGGCGGATGTCGTTGATCGAGACGAAGCGGCTCTTGTCGTTGATCAACTCGCGGTACTTCTTCTCGTACATCGGTTTGATCGCGTACCAGTTGGTGTCGAGGATCTTGGCCGGGTTTTCGAACTCGTTGAGCAGGTCGTCGATGCGTTCTTCGGCGAAGTGCTCGCTGGTGATGAATTCGAGGATGGCGTTGTCCAGCGTGTCGTCGAAGCGGTACGGGGTACGCGCGAAGCAGCGCTTGATGAAGGCCACGATCAGTGTCAGGAAGTCGTCCGACAGGCACGGACTCTTGGCGATCAGGGTGGTCAGCGACAGATTCGCCGAGGCGCCGATGACCAGCGCGTAGCGCTTGAGCGTGGTGTTGGGGAACAGGCTGTTGAGGTGGGTCTTGAGCCGGTTCAGGTCCATGTACGACAGCTTGTAGTCCTTGGGCAGCGACACGATCGACACCACCGAGGAGCAGTTCTTGAAGAAGTGCAGGTCGTGCAGGGCCGCGGCGTCATAGCCGGACGCTTGGTATTGCTCGAGCGCCGCGCGGTAGCGACGCGATTCGATCGGCAGCAGGCTGATCCCTTCGATGGCCTGGGTCTGCTTGTTGAAGTGCGGCAGATCGATGGAGCGGAAGAACAGATCGTCGATGTCCAGTCGCGGGCTTTCCTTTTCGAACACCTTGAACTTGTCCGAGGCTGGCGCAGGGCGTTCCGGCACCACCGACTCGGCATAGGCGATGGCGACCGGGCCCGCCAGGCTCATGAACAGGTCGTTGGCGTCCAGGCGAATGGTTTCGCCAATGTCGATGCCGGCGCGACGGAAGTAATTCTGGTCGTAGTCGGTGGTCACGGCCTGGGCCGTGAGGATGTTGAAGATCTGCTGGGAGATGTACTGGTTGGCGTGCTTCTCCATGGCGTTGACGTCGATGTTCTGGATCGTGCCGTCGTCGCTTTCCTCGGCATAGCGCATGATGTCGTTGGAGATGAGCATCATGGCGTTCCAAGGGCGGATGCGCCCCATGACGCTGGCTTCGCTGCTGTCTTCGTTATCGAAGTTGTACGAGAAGTCCCATTCTTCCGACAGGTACTTGCACAACAGGCGCCCGGCATTGATGTGCAATGCCTCGGACATCTCGCTGCGGTGGTCGGAGATGTTCGGCAGCACGCAGATGCCGCTGGTGAAGATCGGTTCGAAGACGAACGAGTGACCGCTCTTGCCGTCGTTCTCGTCGGCTGGCTTGGTATCGAAGGTCTTGTTCATGTACGAGTACTGCTGGGCCAGGCCGAATTCCGAGGCCATGCCCGAGCCGGTACCGCCGCCGGCGCTGAAGATATAGAAGTACAGGCGCGACTGGTTGGCCTTGATGCCGCAGGAGTCGATCAGGTACGAGTGGATCAGTTTCCAGTCGGCGCTGGAGAAACGCTGTGTGTCCTTGTTGAGGATGATCTTGGCCAGGTACTGGCCTAGGATCGGCGCGTTACCGGCCCCGCCGGCATGGACCTCGGACAGGTCCATGATTTTCATCTTGCTGTAGTCGCGCAAGAACCCGCCACGTTCGCCCTGGCGGGAGAAGCGGATGCGCCCGGCAATGTCCTTGTCCAGGTCGCCGAGCATCACCAGCGGCTCCACCAGAAACACCGGCTTCATGGCCTTGTTCTGTACCAGACGCAGGTTCTGGCGGATCCAGCGCGCCGGGCTGTAGCCGGTTTCGCTCTTGTGCCGATCCTCGTTGTTGAACTCGTTGAGGAAGAATGTGCGGGCGTTGTAGACCAGCTCGGCCACGTCAAGGGCGATGTTCGAGCCGCAGCGGCCCAGACCGATCAGGCATACCGACGGGAACTGCTGCTCCAGGCGCAGCAGGTTCTCATCCTCGGCGTGCAGGTTCTGCGGAAACACCAGATCACGCAGACCATCGAGATTATCGAGGATGCGTTGGATGTCCGGCTCGGTGTAGTACAGGTATTGCTGCGTGGGCGCACTGCGTACAGGCGCAAGGTCCCGGGCGGTACCCGTTGGCAGGGGGGAGGGGATCGACGACTCGGGCACCGCATTGGCAGAAGTAGTTGTTAGGGTCATAGTGCGCCATTTGCCTTGGGTGGTGGGCCGTCGGACAGTTGTGTCATCTAGCCATCACGGGTGGGATTACGCGACTGTATCGTCTGTTTGTCATGCTTCTTTAATCGTCTGCCTGGAGTTTTCATGAGTACTGCATTGCCTTCGCTGGGGTTCGCCGGAATCGGTTTGATGGGGCTGCCGATGTGCCGGCGCTTGCTGGCGGCGGGTTACCCGTTGACGGTCTGGAACCGCAACCCGCAAAAGTGCGCC
Organism: Pseudomonas sp. PKS; assembly: GCF_051913525.1. NCBI lineage: Bacteria > Pseudomonadati > Pseudomonadota > Gammaproteobacteria > Pseudomonadales > Pseudomonadaceae > Pseudomonas > Pseudomonas sp. PKS. The sequence goes on from NZ_JBEGDO010000025.1 coordinate 54,165, forward strand.
GAACTGGTGGCGGCCGGTGCGCGCCAGGCCGCCAGCCCCGCCGAGTTGTGCCGCGACACGGACATCGTGCTGCTGTGCCTGGCCGATACGGCCGTGGTGCGGGAGGTAGTATTCGGCGAGCACGGCATCGCCCAGGGCGGGCGTGACGGCCAGCTATTGGTGGACTTCTCCAGCCTGGAACCGACCGCTACCCGTGAGATGGCGGCCGAGCTTGCCACTCTGTGCGGCATGGCCTGGCTGGATGCGCCGGTCTCCGGTGGTACTCCGGGGGCCGAGGCCGGCACGCTGGCAATCATGGTGGGGGGCGAGGCGCAGGATCTGGAGCGCGTGCGTCCAGTATTGTTGACCCTGGGGCAGCGGGTCACGCACATGGGCGGCGTGGGGGCAGGCCAGGTGACCAAGGCCTGCAATCAGATGATCGTAGCCTGCAACGCGCTGGTCATCGCCGAGGTTGTCGCGCTGGCCGAGCAATCGGGCGTTGACGCGCGGCTGATCGCCGAGGCCCTGGCTGGCGGCTTTGCCGACTCCAAGCCGCTGCAGATCCTGGCGCCTCAAATGGCCGAAAGCCGTTTCGAACCGATCAAGTGGCATGTGCGCACGTTGCTCAAGGACTTGGACACAGCGGTGAAATTCTCTCGCGAACAGGGTTCGGCGACACCGGTCAGTGGCCTGGCTGCGCAACTGATGCGCTTGCACGGTAGCCAGGGGTATCTGCAAAAAGATCCGGCGACACTGGTAGAGCTGTATCGCCGCAAGGACTGAACGTTGGCTCCTGGCCGTCGAGCCGCTCGAGGATCGGCTTAAGTTCGGCCAGGGGCACAGGGCGGCTGAGTAGGTAGCCCTGCAGGAAATCACAGCCGTGTGCGGCGAGGAAGGCATGCTGCTCGATGGTCTCGACGCCCTCGGTGACCACCTGCAGGTGCAGGGTGTGGGCCATGATGATGATCGCTTGGACAATCTCGCGATCCTTCTGGCTCCCTGCCACGTCCTGAATGAACGACCGATCGACCTTGAGTACGTCCAGCGGCAGGCGCCTGAGGTAGGCCAGCGATGAATACCCGGTGCCGAAATCATCGATCGACAGGGCCACGCCTTGGGCGCGAATGCGCTTGAGCAGGCTGACGACCCGCTGGATATCGCCCATCAAGGCGTTCTCGGTGACTTCCAGTTCCAGTTGAGGAGCAGACAGGCCAGCCTGGAACAGCGCCCTTTCCACTTCGTTGGGCAACTCCTCGCGGCCAAGGGTCACCGCCGAGCAATTGACCGTGACTTTGAGGTTGCGATAGCCGTGGCGATTGAGCTGCGCCAGGTCATGACAGGCACGGCGCAGTACCCACAGGTCTAGGTCGGCGATCAGGCCATTGGTTTCGGCGATACCGATGAAGCGGTCCGGGCTGAGCAGCCCATGCTGGGGATGCTGCCAGCGCACCAGGGCTTCGAGCTTTGCGACCTGGCCATTGTGCAGGTCGAAGATCGGCTGGTAGTGAACGCACAGCCCCCGCTCTTCGAGCAGGGCCACGCGCAGCTCTTCTTCCAGTTGCAATTCCAGTGTCGCGCGCGTCTTCAGGCTGCTGTTGAAAAAGTTCAGGCTGTTGCGCCCGCAGCCCTTGGACTGGTACAGCGCCAGATCGGCATTCTTGAGCAGCTCTTCGGCCGTGCGCCCATCATCAGGGAAGATGCTGATGCCGATGCTGGTGGTCATGACCATGCGCCGACCGCCCAGGTCGATGGGGTCCTTCATCCTTTGCATGATGCGCTGGGCCAGGTGGCGCGCTTCGTCGCGGCTGTTGAGGCTGGTGACGATGCAGAACTCGTCGCCGCCAAAACGGGCCACCAGGTCCTGGTTGCGGGTGGCGGCCTTGATGTGGCCGGCGATGACCTTGAGCAACTCGTCGCCTGCGGCGTGGCCGAGGCTGTCGTTGATCCGCTTGAAATGATCGATGTCCAGGAACATCACCGCCAGCCGGTTTTCGCTGTTGGCGTGTTCACACAGGCGCTCGGCGAAGACTTGGTTGAAACCGCGGCGGTTGACCAGGTTGGTCAGAGCATCGTAGTGGGCGGCCTGCTGCAGGGAGGCGCGCGCCTGGTCCAATTGGCTGAGCAGGACATTGACCCGACGCAGGTCGTGCTCCTTGCTCTGTAGTTTTCTGTCGGACAAGGCGGCGCTGATGCTGCTGCCGCTGATCAGAAGGGTAATGAAGGCGACGGTCAGGCCCAATTGCAGGCTGTTGTCGGCCGAGGGCAGGTGCAAGGCACTGTCGGCGGGCACTACCAGCGTCATGGCAGCCATGTTGATGAAGTGTGTGCCGATCAGGCCGCCTGCTATCAGCAGGCTGGCGGCGTACTTGCTGGCCAGGTGCAGGGTGCCGCTGCCCTGGCTGAAATAACGCCCCATCGACAGCACCAGAAGGCTGGCGCCGAGGGTGACGGCCAGCGCCAGGAGCGTCAGGACGGGCTCGTAGAACTGGTTGGCGTTGATCTGTAGCCCAGCCATCCCCGCGAAATGCATGAGTACGATGCCCAGCCCGGTCAGCAGGGCGCTTTGCACGTAATGGCCCAGACGCATTTCGTTCCGATCGAGGCTGTTCATCGCGAACCAAGCGGTGAGCAGGGCGATCAGCAGCGACAAGCCGGTCATCGGGACGTCGTAGCGAATATCGACCGGTGTCTGCAAAGCCAGTGTGCTGATGAAGTGCAGTGCCCAGATGCCGGCGGCCAGGCAACAGGCGCCCAGTACACGCCATTGCCGTCGGGCCGTGGGGTCTTCGCTCTGGCTCTGGCGTTCGGCCATGTCCAGCGTCGCGAAACATGCAATGCAGGCCACCCCGAAGGCAAGCAGGACCAGCAGGGGGTCATGGCGGCAGTCCAGGAAAATCTGGCCGGTAGTCGGCAGCTTGGCGAACAATTGCAGTCCCAACCACTCCATTGCATGCCTCTTCGTCGAGTTTGCACTCGTCCCCAAAAAAGCCGGTGGAGACCGTTCTGCAGCAGTATAGAAATGAGTGGTTAAGCCTTCCTGATTAATGGCACTTTGATTTCAACCATTTGGATATTGGCTTAATAGCGTGGGGATCTAAGCTTGGCGATGAGCGCCAGCGCCTACACGTCGTCGGAACAATGTAGGCGCTGGCGAAGCCTGCGAGGGGGCGCTGATCAGCCCGCGACCAATACGCGGATCGCCTCCAGGCGCAGGGCGGCCTTTTCCAGCATGGCCAGGCCTTCTTCGCGCTGCTTGCGCAGGGCGTCGATTTCGCTGTCGCGTACGCTCGGGTTGACGGCCTTGAGCGCGGTCAGGCGGGCCAGTTCTTCGTCAGCTTCGGCGGCCAGGCGGCGCTGCGCCTCGGCCACGCGCTCGACATGGCTTGGCATGACCTTGGCTTCGCCGCTGGCGATGCGCTTGGCCAGTACATCCCGCTGGGCTTGGACGAACTTGTTGGCGCTGGCCTTGGGCACGCTTTCCAACTGGTCATTGAGGGTTTCGAAGGCCACACGTGGGCTCAGGTCGTTGCCGTTGGCATCGAGCAGGCAGCGCAGGGCCGCTGAAGGCAGGTAACGCCCCAGCTGCAGGCTGCGAGGGGCGACCACTTCACTGACATAGAGCAGCTCGAGCAGCACGGTGCCGGGCTTGAGCGCCTTGTTCTTGATCAGCGCCACCGCCGTGTTGCCCATGGAACCGGACAGCACCAGGTCCATACCGCCCTGGACCATCGGGTGTTCCCAGGTCAGGAACTGCATGTCCTCGCGCGAGAGCGCCTGGTTGCGGTCATAGGTGATGGTCACGCCTTCGTCGTCGCCCAGCGGGAAGCTGGCGTCGAGCATCTTCTCGCTCGGTTTGAGGATCAGCGCGTTTTCCGAGTGGTCTTCGCTGTCGATGCCAAAGGCGTCGAACAGGGTTTCCATATAAATAGGCAGGGCGAACTGGTCGTCTTGTTCGAGGATCGCCTCGACCAGTGCCTGACCTTCGCCCGCACCGCCGGAGTTGAGCTCCAGCAGTCGGTCGCGGCCGCTGTGCAGTTCGGCTTCCAGGCGCTCGCGCTCCGCACGGGCTTCATCCACCAGCGCCTCCCAGGCCTTGCTGTCACCCCCTTCGAGCAGCGGCAGCAGGCGCGGGCCGAACTGGTGCTGCAAGGCGTTGCCAGTCGGGCAGGTGGCCAGGAAGGCGTTCAGGCCCTGGTGGTACCACTGGAACAGGCGCTCCTGCGGGCTGTCCTGCAGGTAGGGGATGTGCAGCTCGATGGTGTGTTTCTGTCCGATACGGTCCAGGCGGCCGATGCGCTGCTCGAGTAGGTCCGGGTGGGCCGGCAGATCGAACATGACCAGGTGGTGGGCGAACTGGAAGTTGCGGCCTTCGCTGCCGATTTCCGAGCAGATCAGCACCTGGGCGCCAAACTCTTCGTCGGCGAAGTAGGCGGCAGCGCGGTCGCGCTCCAGGATACTCATACCCTCGTGGAACACCGTGGCCGGAATGCCAGAGCGCACGCGCAGGGCGTCCTCCAGGTCCATGGCTGTCTCGGCGTGGGCGCAGATCACCAACACCTTGGTGCGCTTGAGCATCTTCAGGGTGTCGATCAGCCAGTCGACCCGTGGGTCGAAGCGCCACCAGCGCTCGTCGTCGCTGGTCTCGCCCTGGGCCTGGAAGGCCACTTCCGGATAGAGCTCGGCACGTTCGCCGCTCGGCAGCTCGTGGTATTGCTCCGGGTTGGCCAACGGGTAGGGGTGCAACTGGCGCTCCGGGAAGCCCTGGATCGCCGCGCGGGTGTTACGGAACAGCACGCGGCCGGTGCCGTGGCGGTCGAGCAGCTCGCGGATCAGGCGTGCGCTGGCCTGGCTGTCGCCGTCGGTGACAGCGGCCAGCAGGGCTTCGCCCTCGGCACCGAGGAAACCTTCGATGGTGGCGTGGGCCTTGGGTGACAGACGGCCTTCGTCGAGCAGTTCCTGAACGGCTTCGGCAACCGGGCGATAGTGCTCGCTCTCGGCGCGGAAGGCGGCCAGGTCGTGGAAACGGTTGGGGTCGAGCAGGCGCAGGCGGGCGAAGTGGCTGTCCTGGCCTAGTTGCTCGGGAGTGGCGGTGAGCAGCAGCACACCCGGGATGACCTGGGCCAGTTGTTCGACCAAGGCGTACTCGGGGCTCGCCTGTTCTTCGTGCCAGACCAGGTGGTGGGCTTCGTCGACGACCATCAGGTCCCAACCAGCGGCGAACAGGGCGTCCTGGGCCTTTTCGTCTTCGACCAGCCACTCCAGTGCCACCAGGGCAAGCTGGGCGTCTTCGAACGGGTTGCTGGCGTCGCTTTCGATGAAGCGCTCAGCATCGAACAGCGCCACTTGCAGGTTGAAGCGTCGACGCATCTCCACCAGCCACTGATGCTGCAGGTTTTCCGGCACCAGGATCAGCACGCGGCTGGCGCGCCCGCAAAGCAGTTGGCGGTGGATCACCAGGCCTGCTTCGATGGTCTTGCCCAGGCCTACTTCGTCGGCCAGCAGGACCCGTGGTGCAATACGGTCAGCTACTTCGCGGGCGATGTGCAACTGGTGCGCGATCGGCTGGGCGCGGCAGCCGCCCAGACCCCACAGGGTCGAGAGCATCTGTTTGCTGGTGTGCTGCAAGGTGTTGTAGCGCAGGGAGAACCACGACAGTGGGTCGATCTGCCCGGCGAACAGACGGTCGCTGGCCAGACGGAACTGGATGAAGTTGGACAGCTGGGTCTCCGGCAGGACACGCGCCTGGTTCTGGCCGTCTAGGCCGTGGTAGACCAGCAGGCCATCGGCGTCCTCGACCTCGCGCACGGTCAGCTTCCAACCCTCGAAGTGAGTGATCTGGTCGCCAGGCGAGAAGCGCACGCGGGTCAGTGGCGCATTGCGCAGGGAATACTGGCGGGTGTCGCCAGTGGCCGGGTAGAGCACGGTCAGCAGGCGGCCATCCTGCGCCAGGATGGTCCCCAGGCCGAGCTCGGCTTCGCTGTCACTGATCCAGCGTTGCCCCGGTTGATACTGCTGCGCCATACTGCCTGAACTCCCGCGATGAAAAGCCGGCTATGTTAACGGATAGGGCCGGGTAGACCAAAGAGTCTAGCTGCTTCATCGACGAATACCGTTGCACAACGAGGGCCCACGCCACCATGCTTGCCAAGCACCGCTGGTTGAATGCCTCCCTGGCCCTGAGCAGTTTGCTGCTGGCTGCCTGTGGCCAGAAAGACTTCGAGACCTTGCCGCCTATTCCGGCCGAACAGTTGGAAGTGCTCGGCGTGCAGACCCCCATCAAGAGTGTGCATTTCCGTGACCGCGACGGCGAAGGCCTGCTGGTGCTCAGCCGGGCTGATGGCCAGGCCACCGACGCTGAAACCGAGCAGGAAGTCGACAAGGTGGTGCTCAAGGCCACTCTCTATGGGCGTAGCGCGGACGCGGATGCGTTCAAGTCACGCTGGCAGATCGAACAGGAGACCAGTTGCCCGGGATTGGACCTGGACGTGGACTTCTACACTGATGTCAGTGATGTCAGCGACCTGAACAAGGACGGCGTCGCCGAACTGACCGTGGCCAGCCATGCCTTCTGTGGTGGCGGTATCGCTCCCCATGACATCGCCATCGAGATGCGTGAAGGGCAGGCGGTCTACAGCATTACCGGCCAGTCACTGATCACCCCGGCCGGTGAGGAACCGGTCGGCGGTGAGCGCGAGGACAGCGCCTCGCTCAAGAACGCGCCGCAGGTGTTGCGCGACCACATGGATGCGGTGTGGCAGCAGGTCTACAAGCGGCCCTGGAGCGAAGCCAGTCCGCCGGCCGATGAGCCGACGGAGGATGACGTCGAGGTCGAGTGAGGGCCGTGTCCTATACTCTGGGCACCTGACCATGAAGGCGGCTGCGAGCGGTCGCTCAAGGCGACTGGGGGTTGGCCGATACAAGGGTAACAGGAGACGATTTCCATGCTGCCGCCCATCATTCCACTCAGCGCCGCACCGGTGACCTCGCAACAGGATCCGGTCAAACCCACCCCGAACATTCCGCCGGTGGTCCCCGCGCAGCCCAGTTCCAGCGACGGCACCATCGATCTGCGTCACCAGCGCGACCCACAGGAACAAGCCCTGTTGCTGCGCGAAGAACAACGCCGACAACAGCAGCGTCGGCAAAAAGGCCAGGATGAGCCGTTTAGCGCCGTGCCCGATGATGAGCTCAACGCCGACAACACCGTGCCGGTATCGCCGCTGGGCGAGCGGCCGCGTCAGGGGCTGTTGGTGGATATCGAAGTCTGAGCTGGTCAGCACCGGCGTCAGGCTTCATCATGCAAGCCTCTGCTGTCAGTCGAGCCTGCCATGAGCCAAGACAACCTGATCGATTTCGATGCCGAGCGCAGCAAGCGCATCCATGACCTCAAGGAAAAGCGCCTGAACGAAGTGCGCCAGGCCTTCGAACAGGCCATGCCGTTGGGCAAATCCAAGAAGAAGCCCAAGGGCAAGCCGAAAAAGCGCTGAAATTTGACGCATGTCAAATCTGTACACGCCTCGCGTGCCCGCCCCTGGGCACCATTGACGCCCGTCAATTTTTTCCGCTCCCGCATTCGTTACCTTGCACCCATCGGACAACGGCAAACGAACGGGAGGCCGACATGTTCTTCGACAACGTGGTTATCGCCGGTGTGGTAACGGTCGGGTTGATGTTGGTGTTCTTCGCCGGTCTGGGCATTTTCATCTGGAAGGACTCGAGCAAGCGCAAGTCGCGCTGATCCTTCCTGATTCACGAGCACGCAAGGCATTTAGGGCGACTTCGGTCGCCCATTTTTTTGCCTGTGTTTTCGGCTCCCAGCGTTAACCGCTGATGCGGATGGAGCGGGCGGGTATTGAAATGATGCTTAGCTAGCTAATTAAACGATTCCGCTTTATCCTTGCGCCGTTGTCTATCTTTTCATCCATTACCGTTGCGCAAGGCCCGATTCCGTGCCCATCACTTTCACGGCCCTTTTTGCTCCCACCCCCCTCGCTGTCAAGTTCGCCATCAAGACCTTGCTCGGCGGGGGCCTGGCGTTGTGGCTGGCCATGCGGTGGGGCCTGGAGCAGCCGTCCTGGGCGCTGATGACGGCGTTCATCGTGGCCCAGCCGCTGTCTGGCATGGTGGTGCAGAAGGGCCTGGCCCGGTTGGCCGGGACCTTGGTGGGCACGTTCATGTCGGTGGTATTCATGGGGCTGTTCGCCCAGACACCGTGGTTGTTCCTGCTCACCTTGGCGTTGTGGCTGGCGCTGTGTACGGCGGCGTCCACCCAGTTGCGCAGTGCCTGGGCCTACGCCTTCGTGCTGGCCGGCTATACCGTTGCGATCATCGCCTTGCCGGCGATCAACCATCCGCTGCAAGTGTTCGACCAGGCGGTGGCGCGGTGTACCGAGATCTGCCTGGGGATCGTCTGCGCCACTGCCACCAGCGCCTTGCTCTGGCCGCTGCGGGTCGAACAGCAGCTCGCTGGCCAGGCACGCCAGGCCTGGCAGAACGGCCTGCAGGCCTGCAGTGCCATGCTCGGTGGCGAAGACGAAGCGCGTAAGGGGCTGTTGGAAATTCTGGGGCGAATCGTTGCCATCGATGCCCAGCGCGAACACGCCTGGTTCGAAGGACACCGCGGCCGTCAGCGCGCCCGAGCCATCCGTGGATTGAGCCAGAAACTGATGATGCTGTTGCGTATTTCGCGTTCGGTGCGGCGCCAATGGAGCCAGCTTGACGAGACCGAGGCCGGTCGGCTGGCGCCGTGGCTGGAAGAGGTTCGCGCGCAGCTGGCGGCGCCTGAGCTGCCGAACCTGCTGCTGTTGCGCCAGCGCCTCTGGGATGCAGCCCATGACGAGCAGATCAGCTCTGCCGAGCATTATTGCTTGGCGCGCCTGACCCTGTTGCTGGACTTCGCCATGGCTGCGACCCAGGCTTTGCAAGACGTGGAGCAGGGCAGGGCGCCTAAAGAAGTGTCCCAGAGCCTGGCGGCCCACCGGGATTTGCCGTTGGCGCTGCTGTTTGGGTCGCGCAGCGCCTTGGCGTTCCTGGCCATGAGCAGTTTCTGGCTGGCCACTGCATGGCCGGCGGCGCCAGGCGGCTTGGTGCTCACCTGTGTGGTCTGCAGTTTGTTCGCCAGCCGTGAGAATGGTGCGCAGATTGGACTGAGCTTCTTACGCGGGATCCTCTTGGCGATCCCGGTGGCGTTTCTGGTGGGGCAGATCCTCCTGCCGCAGTGGAGCAGCTTTGCGATGCTATGCCTTGGGATGGGCGTGCCGCTGTTCTTCGGTGCCCTGGGCATGGCCCACCCGCGCACGGGCGCTACGGCAACCTCTTATTGCCTGCATTTCATCGTGCTGGTGGCACCACTGAACACCATGCATTTCGATGTGGCTGCCATGCTCAACAGCGCCCAGGCCATGTTGATCGGTGTGGGGGCCGCGGTCTTGGCGTTTCGGCTGCTGGTGCTGCGTCATCCGGCCTGGCTCGGTCGGCGGCTGCGCAAGGCGACCCAGGGCGATCTGGTGCGTCTGACCCGCCGTGATCTGCGGGGAGCCGATAGTTGGTTCGGCGGGCGCATGGCCGACCGCCTGATGCAACTGGCGCGACACGCCAGCGAGCTGCCGGAGGCTGAGCGCAAGCGTTGGGACGATGGATTGCACGGCCTGGATATCGGCGATGAGCTGGTGCACCTACGTATGTGCCTTGCCGTCGCCCAGGCGCCGCTGGCAGCAGCCGAGCGTCATTACTTGCAACAGTTGGAGACCGTGCTCGCCAGTGGCCCGGCGCCGGGCCGTGGTCAGCGCCTGGACGCGGCCAGCGAGCAATTCATCGAGGCCCTGCGTCGCCAGCCGCCAAGCGACCCGCTGCACCTGGCTATTGGCGCGGTGCTGCAACTGCAAAGGAGCTGGGGCAAGTGGTGCCGCCGGCAGGAGGAAATCCATGGGCTTGCGTGAGTGGGCGCTGGGCGGCGTGTTGCTCAGTCCGTTTCTGGTCTATGTGCTGATGGCCCTGGCGCTTACCGGATTGCTGCGTCTGGTGGTGCAGGCCACGCCTTTGGGGCGCTGGATCTGGCATGAAGCATTGTTCGATGCCGCATTGTTCGTTTGTGTTCTGTCCCTGGTGGTGCACCTGCTGGGACCCTTGTAAGGAGTGAAGTCCATGCGTACAGCCGTACGTACCCTGGTCACCCTGTGTGTGGTGGCGCTGGCGGTTTTCGCCGGTTACCAGCTCTGGCAGTACTACATGCTCACCCCCTGGACGCGGGACGCTCGGGTCCGCGCGGACGTGGTGGTCATTGCCCCGGACGTCTCTGGCTGGGTGCGCGAGCTGAAGGTCCATGACAACCAGCAGGTCAAGGCCGGCGATATGCTCATGAGCATCGACCGCGAACGCTTCCAGGCCGCCTACGACCAAGCCAGCGCTGTGGCCGAAACCCGTGCCCAGCAATTGCGCCTGCGTGAACGCGAAGCGGCACGGCGCACCGCACTCGGCCCAGAGGCCATCAGCGCCGAGCTGCGCGAGAACGCGCAGATCAACGCGGCCATTGCCCGTGGTGAACTTCATGAAGCCCAGGCACAGCTGCAGGTGGCCAAGATAAACCTGGACCGCAGCGAAGTGCGTGCGCCGCGCAGCGGGCACATCACCAACCTGCGTCTGGCCCAGGGCAACTACGTCAACACCGGGCAGTCGGTGATGGCCTTGGTGGACGACTCGACCTTTTATATCCAGGCCTATTTCGAGGAGACCAAGCTGCCACGCATTCGCGTAGGCGACCCGGTCAAGGTCTGGCTGATGGGCGCAGGTGAGTCGATCGATGGGCACGTAGAAAGCATCAGCCGCGGCATCACCGACAGCAACAGCAACCCCGACAGCCAGTTGCTGCCGGAGGTCGAGCCGACCTTCAACTGGGTGCGCCTGGCCCAACGGATCCCGGTGCGCATTCGTCTGGACCAGATTCCTCAGGGCATGAACCTGAGCGCGGGCATGACGGCCAGCGTGCAGGTTCATGAGGAACAGGCTCAGCGCTGAGCGCCCGGCTCAAAGGAACATGCCGCCGGATACTTCCAGCCGTTGGCCGGTGATCCAGCCGTTGCCGTCTTCGAGCAGCAGGGCGATTGCCGCGCCGATGTCATCGGGCAGACCGACCCGGCCCAGAGCTGTGTTACTGGCAATGAAGTCGTTGACCTGCTGGTTGTCGCGAACCACGCCACCGCCGAAGTCTGTCTCGATCGCCCCGGGGGCCAGGATGTTCACACGGATGCCCCGGGCTCCTAACTCCTTAGCCTGATAGCGGGTCAGCACCTCCATCGCACCTTTCATGGCTGCGTAGGCGGCATAGCCAGGCAGGGCGAAGCGGGTCAGGCCGGTGGAGATATTGACGATGCGTCCGCCATCAACCATCAGCGGCAGCAGGCGCTGGGTCAGGAAGAACGGCCCTTTGAGCTGGATGTTGAGCAACTGGTCGAACTGGGCCTCGCGGGTCTCGGTGAACGGCACGTTCAGGCCGATGCCGGCATTGTTCACCAGAAAGTCGAAACGCTCCCGGCCAAAGTGCTGTTGCAGGGTCTGGCCCACACGCTCGGCGAAGGTCGCGAAACTGGCGCTGTCGCTCACATCCAAGTGCAGCATGGCGGCTTTCACACCGGCCTGCTCCAGGCGGCGTGCGAGCGCTTGGGCTTCGTCGGCCTTGCTGTGGAAGGTGCCGATGATGTCGATGCCTCGCGCGGCCAAGTGCTCGGCGGCGTTCTTGCCCAGGCCTCGGCTGGCGCCGGTGATCAAAGCAAGTTTGCGGGTCATGTCGGTTACCTTGTTGATGGCTGTGGGCAACAGACTATTGGCCTGTGCAGAGGTGATAAATCCGGCATTTACGGAAATACTGTTCGAATGTTTTGGACAATGAGCGACGTTTTCCATGAACAAGCTGGAGCTGCTGCGCACGTTCGTCAGGGTCAGTGAACTGTCCAGTTTCACCCTGGCCGGCGACAGCCTGGGGTTGCCGCGATCAACGGTGTCCGAGCAGATTCGGGCGCTAGAGCATCTGCTGGGGACTCGGCTATTCAACCGCACCACCCGACGTGTGCAGGCCACCCAGGACGGCATGCTGCTGTATGAACGCAGCAAGAATCTGCTATCGGGCATGGAAGAAATCGAGGGGCTGTTTCGCGCTGACAATGTTGACCTGACAGGGCGTTTGCGCATCGATTTGCCGACCATGATGGCCAGGCAAGTGATCATTCCGGCACTGCCTGGGTTCCTGGATCGCTACCCGCGTCTGGAGGTGGAGATCAGCTGCACCGACCGGCGGGTTGATCTACTGCGCGAAGGCTTCGACTGTGTGCTGCGAATTGGCGTGCTGAACGACCTGGACGTGGTGGCGCGGCCGGTCGGCCAGCTGAGCATGCGCAACTGCGCAAGTCCAGGGTACCTGGCGCGTTACGGCGAGCCGCGCAGCCTGGAGGATCTGGCCGAACACCGTCTGGTTCATTACGTCGGCACCCTGGGCGCGCGCAGCCCAGGGTTCGAATACGAGCGCAACGGACAAGTGCATGTCCAGGCAATGGCGGGGGCCGTGACGGTGAACAACGCCGAGGCCTACTCGGCGGCTTGCCTGGCAGGCCTGGGGCTGATCCAAGTGCCCGCTGTGGGCGTCGTGGATCATCTGCGCAGTGGCGCATTGGTCTGTGTGCTGGAAGGGTTTCAGGCCCAAGCCATGCCAGTGTCGTTGCTGTACGCCCGGCAGCGCCATGTACCGCGCCGGGTCCAGGTGTTCATGAACTGGCTGGCTCAGGTGCTGGCGTCCCAGGTCGATCCACAGGCAGACGGAAGCTGAACAGCGTCCCCGTCTGAGGGTTGGACACAACGTCCATTCGCCCGCCGTGGGCCAGGGCAATCTGGTTGGCAATGTACAGCCCAAGGCCCAGCCCTTGCTGCGGTCTGTTGGAGATCGGTCGGGAAAACGGCTGGAACAATTGCGCCAGGGTATGCGCCGGGATCGGCTCGCCCAAGTTGTGCACGCTGAGCACGAAAGTGCCGTCACGTACGGCGGCGGTGATGGTCACCGGCCCGTCGGGGGCACCATGGGTCAGGGCATTGGCAACCAGGTTGGAAAGCAACTGCATTACCCGTTCCCGGTCGCAGTACAGGCCGCCCAGATCGCCGATGTTCAGCACCATCTGGCGCTGCGGGTGCACGCGCTGCAGTTCCGAGGCGACGTGGCTGAGGGCGTCATGCAGATCGTGGCAGGGCTGCACGTTGAGCGTGATGCCGGCACCGAGGCGACCGCGGGCGAAGTCCAGCACGTCACGCACCAACTGGGAGGCACGTCTGCCGGAGGTGAGGATGTGCCGGGCGATGACACGGTTACGCTCGTCCTGAAGGCGCTGGACGAGCAGTTCGGCACCGGCGGTGATGGCGAACAGTGGGTTGCGCAGATCATGACCGAGGACGGCGATGAACTGTTCGCGCACTTCGGCCATGGCGCGTTCCTTTTGAAGGGCGCGTTCAGTGCGCTGGGCGCTTTGTTCGCTTTCTATCTGGATCGCCAGCAGGCGGGCAAAGGACTCCATCATGGGTTGGATTGCGCTGCCTTTGAGCGGCGCGGGCTGTGAGTCGAAGGCGATGATGGTGCCGAAGAAGCTGCCATCGGTGCGCAGCACCGGCACCGAGATGTAGCTTTCGAAGCGGTAGATCCGCGGTGCGTGATGCTGGCTGTACTGCTCGTCCAGGCTGGCCTGGTCGATCACGATGGTCTGCTGGCTGCTGCGGGTTTCCTGGCACAGGGTGGTGGTCACGTCCAGTTCATCACCGGGCCGCAGGCCTATGCCCAGGTTGTCCAGCACGGCGCAGGCGACCCAATTGTTCTCGGTGACCCGCGCTACGGCGGCAAAACGCAGGCCGGTGGTCTCGCAGATCACTTGCAGGATGGCCGGAACGGCGTTGATGCGGCCAATGATGGCGATGTCGGCACTGAGGTCGATGGCCATGACGGTCCGATGTCCGTGGCGGTAGGAAGACCAGTCTAGCGGGCCGATCGTCGGCACATGGAAAAACTTGGCGAACGGTCTGCCACTTGCGCTAGGCTGGCCCTGCGCGTCGCCCGAGAAGAGGCGACCGCTCCCGCCCGGCGTGCGTCCTTTCGACATCAATTGCGAGGTACGTATGACCATCACATCCCTGGATATCTGCAATGCCGCCGACCAGCTCACCGGCTTCGTCGGGTTCCATGGCAAGCGTGGCACCCATATCGTGCGCTTTAGCGAAGACGCCTTCGGCATGGATGTGGCCGATGACAGCATCACACCCTGCAGCGAATTCGTCTGGCGCCCCCTGCAGGGCGCCCGCATGGCCCTGTGCCGTGAGCGTCTGGCACTGTTGTTGGCCCAGCATGTGGATGATCGGCTTAACATCGGCGAGCCGCTGCGCCTCTACCTGCGTCGCGGGGATCTTCCGGAAATCATCGCCGAACGCCGGTTGCGTTGAATGCAAGGCTCAGAGCGCGCCACGCTGGTCGCCGCGCGCCTTGAGCAAACCCTCGAAATGCTGGCGATCCAGCGGCCGGCTCAGGTAATAGCCCTGGACTTCGTCACAGCGGTCCTTGGCCAGCAGCTTGAGCTGTTGCTCGGTTTCCACTCCTTCGGCGGTCACATCCAGGCCCATGGCCCGGCCCAGGTTGATGATCGCCTGGACCACGGCGCGGTCGCTGCCGCTCGGGTTGCCTAGGCCTGCGATGAAACGCTTGTCGATCTTGATGCTGTCGAACGGGTAGGTCCGCAAGTAGCCCAAGGAGGAATAGCCTGTGCCGAAATCGTCCATGTTCAGGCGTACGCCGAGTTCCTTGAGGGCGAGCATGGTGCCCAGGGCGCCCTCGATGTCGTTGAGCATGACGTTTTCGGTGATTTCCAGCTCCAGGCGCTGGGCCGGAAAACCCGTCTGCAACAGGATTTCGCGCACATCCGCCACCACGTTACTGCGGGAAAACTGCGCCGGCGAAAGGTTGACCGACACCAGCAGGTCCTGGGGCCAGTCCCGGGCGCTTTGGCAGGCCTCGCGCAGTACCCATCGGCCGAGGGCGACAATGAGGTCGCTTTGTTCTGCCAAGGGGATGAAGGTATCCGGGCCGAGCAGTCCTTCCTGGGGATGCTGCCAGCGCAGGAGGGCTTCGACCGAAACGATCTGAAGATCCCGCAGGCGATACCGGGGTTGGTAGTGGAGCACGAATTCTTCGTGCTTCAGGGCGCGGCGAAGGTCGTTCTCCAATTGCCGGCGATACTGGATTTGCTGATTCATCTGTGCATCGAAGTAACGCCAGGTGTGCTTGCCTTCGACTTTGGCCTGGTACAGGGCGATGTCGGCGCAGCGTATCAGCTCCCCGGCATCGTAGCCCTGGGCGCGGCTCTGGGCGATGCCAAGGCTGGCGTCGATGTGCAGTGGTTGGTCTTCGAAGAGGATGGGCTGCTGCAGCAGGTCGATCAGTCGGGCACAGAAGCGATCGACTTCGCTGTGGTTGTCCAGGCCACTGAGTACCAACACGAACTCATCCCCGCCCAGGCGCGCTACCAGGTCACCCTCGCGGGTGGTATCGCGCAGGCGCGTGGCGACTTCCTGCAGCACGGCATCGCCAGCGGCGTGGCCAAGGGCGTCGTTGATCGGCTTGAAGTTGTCCAGGTCCAGCAACAGCAAGGTCAGGGGCGGCGCGTCGCTGCCACGCAGTAGCGCTTGTTCCAGGTGGCGGGCGAGCTTGTTGCGATTGGCAAGGCCGGTGAGGGCATCGTGCATCGAAAGGTGCTGGATACGTGCATGGGCGTCCACTTCGTCGGTGATGTCGCTGGCGGTACCGCGAAAACCGCTGTGCTTGCCCTCTAACAGGATCGGCCGAGCCGAGATCCGGCAATAGCGGTTCTGGCCGTTGTGGTCCCGGTAGACGCAACGCAGGTTGGCCAACTGCTGTGGGTCGGCCTGCGCCTGGCTGTCTAGCCAGGAGGAGAGGGGGGTGGTGTCGCAAGCCAGCAGTTGGTTCAGCGGCTGGCCAAGCCAATCTTCGACGTGGTAGCCGGTGACCCGCACGAAGCGTTGGGAAAGGTAGGTCAGGCGCTGTTGGCGATCGGTTTCCCAGATCCAGTCGGACGCCGCTTCGGCGACGGCGCGAAACCGCTGCTCGCTGGCCTCCAAGGCCTGGTTGCTCTGCTGCAGGCGTCGCAGGCTGAGCTCGACGGCACGCGAGCCCTGCAACACCTGGCGAAACAGGTAGAGCATCACCAGGCCTAGTACCAGCAATGCCCCCGACAGAGTCGGAAGCACCGCCCAGAGCAATTGCCTGCCAGGTTGCGGGCTGTTCCAGGCCAGGCTATAGCCGGTGTCGCCCAGAGGGATGCGAGGTTGGCCCCGGGCATCGATCGCGTTCTTTTCCAGGCGTAGGTCGGTCAGGCCAGCGCCTTTACCGAGCTGGGACAGCTTCGGCTCGGTCAGCTCATCGACGAACAGCATCACTGGTGCGTCGGCCACCTCGCTTGGCTCGACGTCTTTGTCCGGGCGTACGGCGGCGGCGCTGAGCACGGCCGGTGAGCCGTTGAGCAACACGAACTGGGTCACCTGCTCCCGAGCAGGGGCCACCGTGCGGGCATCGGTGATGATCGTCGCCAAGGGCCCATCGATGAGGGCGCTGGCCGGCGAGTCGGTCGGCTTTCCTTTGAGCAGGGCATAGGTGGTGCGCTGGTCTTCCACCACGAAGACACCTTCGTAGCCGCTGGCGGTGTACAGCGAATCGCCAACGTTCTTCTCCTCGTAGGCCCATTGCCAATCGACCTGGCCGGCCAGATGTTGATAGGCGGCATCCCATACGGCATAGCTGGACAGGAACTGACGCGATGCCTGCAGTCTTTGTTCCAAGGCCTGGGTAGCCTGGAACGTGCTGCGTTCCTGCTCTTGGTGATCGAGAATCCGGGCAATGTTGAACAGCACGCCCAGAGTGACCAGAGCGGCGAGTATAAACAGCAGGGAAAAACCAATGATCAGGCGGCGGACCTGCAAACGCGGGGCAGGGCTGCTGGGCGAAGAGTCGACATGCCTGTCCATGCGCGAGAGCTCCTTGATGAACTGCATCCCTGGTGCGCGGCGGCCTGGGGCAGGTTCAGTCAGGATAGGCCAGCTTGAGTGCGGCAGCTCCGTCCTGGGCGAAATTCACTTGGTCACGACCTTGGCGCTTGGCGGCGTAGAGGGCCTTGTCTGCTGCTTCCAACCACTGTTCGGGAGACTTGAGGTCGGCTGTATAGGGCGCCAGACCAATGCTTAGGGTGATGTGCAGTGCTGGCAAATGTGGATTGCGGTAGGCGCCGACGCATTCACGCAGGCGTTCCATGGCGTGGCAGGCCTGGGGCTGGTCCGTGTCGGGCAGGATCACGCAGAACTCATCGCCCCCGTAGCGTCCCGCTTGGTCGTGCTCGCGCAAGGTACGCTTGAGCTCTTGGCTAAGCTGGCGCAGAACGCAGTCACCCACCACGTGGCCGAAAGTGTCGTTGATGGTCTTGAAGTGATCGATATCGATCAGGGCGACCACAGCGCTGAGCTCACGTTGGCGGCAAGCCTGGAACCTGAGCTGCAACAGATCCTTCCAGGAGCCATGGTTGAGCAGGCTGGTCAAGCTGTCGGTGCGGCTCAGGTCGCTGAGTCGACGCTTGTGTTCGGCCAGCTTGATCGCCAGTCGATAGCACACCCAGCCCAAGGCCAGGGGATAGAGTGTCAGCATCGGCAGGCAGGCGTAGACCTGAAGTGGTGTGGCAAGCAGTTGCAGCCCAGGGCCGAGCACCAGCACGGCCAGTAGCATTCCCGCCAGTTGCGCCAGCATCCCCCGCCAGACCAGGCGTTTGCCGCCGGCAGCGACGTTGTTCATCGTCATCATCGACAAGATGGTCACGCTGGGCAGCGGGTTGAAGTGAAAGGCTGCCGTCCAGAAACCACCCATTAGCGAATCCAGCAGGAGGTTGCGCTGTTCGGCCCTGTAAGGCGTGACGCTGCGCCGGGCCCATAGATAAGCCAGGTGTGGCCAGGCCAGTCCGTTGAACAGCAGCAATGCCCAAAGCCAGGTCGCGGGTTGCAATGGGGCAAGGGCAGCCATGACACTGAACATGCCAATGCCCAACCCGATGATGCGCGGTAGGTAGATACGCCTGACGAATGAGAGTCCTTTCCCGCTATTGTTGTCGTTCATGGCATTTGTTCTGGTGTGGAGTACCGTTTTATCGCATAAGCGGCGTGAGTATTGTTCAACAATAATCCATCGATGAAAAATGACCTTACAGGCCATTTCACGGTTGAGCCAATCACTGTGGGGTAACATGAACGCCTTGCTCTTGGTCGGAGTGCTACTGCTCATGTTGCCCCTTGACTCTATCGCTGGTGGGTCGGCTCCACATCGGGATGGGCGTTTTCATAACCAGGCCATCCTGCCCCAGAATGGCGCTCTGAAAAAACTGCGTATTGGCTTGAAGTATCTGTTCTTGCGCAAGCCTCCGGGAACACGCCCGCAGGCGCCCATCAGCCTACAGCCGATGACCCGTCAACAGGTGCTCGATGCGCCGGACCATAGCCTCTGGCGCCTGGGGCATTCGACGGTACTGCTTAAGTTGCGCGGACGCTTCTTTATTACTGACCCGGTGTTCGCCGAGCGTGCCTCGCCCGTGCAATGGGCTGGGCCATTGCGTTTCCATGCTCCGCCCCTGAGCCTGGAGGAACTGCCGCCGTTGAGTGCAGTGATTCTTTCCCATGACCACTTCGATCACCTTGATGAACAGACGATTCGCCAACTGGCGCCACGTACCGGGTTGTTTCTGGCACCGCTTGGCGTGGGGGATCTGTTAATCAGTTGGGGGGTGCCTGTAGCCAAGGTACGCCAGCTGGATTGGTGGCAGGAAACCGAGATCGAGGGCGTTCGCTTGGTGGCAACCCCGGCGCAGCACTTTTCAGGACGTGGTCTGTTCGACAGCAATCGCAGGTTGTGGGCGTCCTGGGTGGTAATGGATCAAGAGTTGCGTCTGTACTTCAGTGGAGATACCGGCTATTTCGATGGCTTCCGTCAGATTGGCGAGCGCTATGGGCCGTTCGACCTGACCTTGATTGAAACCGGTGCCTACAACTTGGCCTGGCCCAACGTGCACATGCAGCCCGAGCAGAGCTTGCAGGCCCACCTAGACCTGCGCGGGCGCTGGTTGCTACCAATTCATAATGGCACCTTTGACTTGTCCATCCATGGATGGCAGGAGCCATTCGAGCGCATTGTTGCGCTGGCCTCGCAAGCGCAGGTGCGTTTGTCCACGCCTCAAATGGGTGAGCGGGTCAGCCTGGATTCCCCGCACGAGGGACAAAATTGGTGGCAGCCGCGACCGGTTCGTGAGCGGGGCAGGATGATCGAACGAGACGTCGTGACACGCTAAGGATATTGTTTTGAAGTTTTTTTGAAATAAGGGTTGACGGGGTTTTGAATCCCCTTATAATGCGCCCCACTTCCGACGCAGTCGAAACGCAAAACTCCTTG
>NZ_JBEGDO010000026.1:0-72754 GCF_051913525.1 Pseudomonas sp. PKS
AATTTTCGCGCCTTCGGTACCCGGATGTGCGTAACGCATGGTGTGTCTCCTGGCTCTAGCGTGTAGGGATTGCGAGTGTCGTGTCGTTGTGCGCCGCTCAACAGGCTTGCGGTGTTTCACCCCGGGCCAGACGCTGGTTGATGTCGTCGATCACCCCTGGCAAATCGGCGATGGTGTCGATCAGGTAGTGGGGACGGGACGGCTCGAACATCTTGACGATGCGCGCGCGCTCCTCGGCCAGTTTGTCCGCTGCCAGCGACTTGTAGGCCTGGTAAGACAGGCCCAGGGCATTGCCCGAGCAGGTAAGGGCCACGGTCCACATGCCGGCGCGACGACCTTCGAGGATGCCCGGCCAGGTGTCGTCGACCTTGACGCAGGCGGCGACGTCATCGATGCCCAAGGCAATCACGTTGGCAAGGGCCTGGGCCGGCCAAGGACGGCCGTTCGGGGTTTCGTCGGTGGCCACCACATGGTCGGCGACATACCCATTCTGCTTGGCCAGCTCCACCACCTTGTCCATCACCACTTTCGGGTAGCCGGAACAGGAGCCGACCTTGAGCCCTTTGTCACGCACCGTTGCGATGGCCTCCAGGGCACCCGGGATCAGCGCCGAATGCACGGCGATCTTCTCGATCTGCAGGGGCATGAAGCGCTCATAGATGGCAGTGACATCGTCGTCGGTCGGCGTACGACCGAACACCTTGCGGTAGCGCTCGGCAATTTCGGGCACATCGCACAGGGTACGGATGTGATCCCACTTGCCCATGCCCATCGGGCCGCGGGCTTCGTCCAGGGAAACACTCACACCGAACTCAGCGAAGGCTTCGACGAAGATCTGGGTCGGCGCGAACGAGCCGAAATCGACGACGGTACCGGCCCAGTCGAGAATCGCGGCTTGCAACGAGGAAGGCTGTTCGTAGTGCATCGTAGGGGCTCCGAAAATCGCTAAAAGGCACCTGCAATCCGCGCACGGATCCAGGTTCAACGGTAAGGGGAGTGTCGAGGCAGTAAGGCCTGGCGCCTCGACAGGGCCGGCTCAGGCAGTTGGACGTTGCATGTCCACGTCCATCGCCAGAAGGGTGTCGGCGATGGCACGCAGCAGTTGGTGAACGATGTGTTCGTCGATCTGGCCGATGCAGCCGATGCGGAAGCTTTCGGCCACGGTCAGCTTGCCGGGGTAGATGATGAACTGGCGGGCCTTGAGTTCGTCGTAGAAACGCTTGAAGTCGAAGTTCGGATGTTCAGGGCTGAAGAACGTGGTGATGATCGGCGACAACCAGCAATCTTCAAGCAACGTCTTGAAACCCAGTTCGCGCATGCCGGCCACCAGCACATCGCGATTGCGCGTGTAGCGCGCCTGCCGGCCCGCCACGCCACCTTCGGCACGGTGCTGCTCCAAAGCTTTGTGGAAGGCCACCACGCTGTGGGTCGGCGGGGTGAAGCGCCATTGTCCGGTGCGCTCCATGTAGGCCCACTGCTCGAACAAGTCCAGGCTCAGGGAGTTGGCGCGGCCCTTGGCGGCCTCCAGCACACTGCGACGGATGATCACGAAACCGAAGCCCGGGATGCCTTCGATGCATTTATTGGCAGACGAGACCAGCACATCGAAGGCGATGTCCTGAACGGTCAGGGGCACGGCGCCGAAGGAGCTCATGGCATCGACGATCAGGCTCTTGCCGTGGGCCTTGACCACGTCGGCAATGGCACGCAGCGGGTTGAGGATGCCAGAGCTGGTTTCGCAGTGGACGATGAAGACGTTGGTGACGTCCGGGTTGGCCTTGAGCAACGCATCGACTTCATCTGGCTGGGGCGGCAGGTAGTCGCCCTTGTCCAGGGTGATGTAGGCGCGATGGAGGTATTCGAGGGTCTTGCTGGCGCGCTGGCCGTAGGCGCCATTCATCAGTACCAGGGCCTTGCCGTCCTTGGGGATGGCCGTGGCCAGGGCCGCCTCGACCGAATAACTGCCGCTGCCTTGCAGCGGGACGCAGGCGAAGCTGTCATCCGTCACGCCGGCCATGCTCAGCAGTTGCTGGCGAACCTCGGCCGTGACCCGGTTGAAATCACCGTCCCATGAACCCCAGTCACGCAGCATGGCCTCCTTGGTGGCCTTGGAGGTGGTAAGCGGGCCTGGCGTCAGCAGGTAGGGCTCACCCTGGGCAGGTGGGGCGAGAGGGAGGGCTTCGGCTTTGGTCATGATCTTCTCCGGCGGTTTTGTTTTTGTGAAGGAGTGATGCATGAGCGCATGGAAGCAATTTGCACTGGATAAGAAAAATCGATTTATCGTATTTCACAAATAAGCTTTATTTATTCATCGCAGTTTCCAATGCCTTCAGCGCCTAGACCCATCGCATTTCACGATCATCGCCAGGCACATTCTCGATTGCTCGCAGCGCCAGCCTCCTGCAAGCTGCCCTGCCCGCCTTCGCAACGAGGAACCCGAACGTGTCCGCCTGGCTTCCGATGCCGCTACGTCATTTCAAGCAGCGCTTGCGCAACGAGTCGCCCGCTGACAACAGGCTCCTGGCGTTCTTTCAGGACAAGGCCGACAGCCGCGGCTACCAGCTGAGCGAGGGGCAACGTCGCGTCATCCAGGCCATGGCCGAACAACTGGCCCTGCTGGAACAGGGCCAGGCGCACAGCCTCTACCTGCATGGTTCGGTGGGGCGTGGCAAGAGCTGGCTGCTCGACGGGTTCTTCCAGGCCGTGCCGGTCGAGGCAAAGCGCCGCCTGCACTTTCATGATTTCTTCGCCCGCTTGCACCAGGGCATGCACCGCAACCGGGCGCTGAATGATGCCTTGGGCGCAACGCTGGACGAACTGCTCGATCACTGCCAAGTGCTGTGCTTCGATGAATTCCATGTCCATGACATCGGCGATGCCATGCTCCTCACCCGCCTGTTCAACGCGCTGTTCGACCGGGGCGTGTGCCTGCTGGTGACCTCCAACTATGCCCCCGAGGGGCTGCTGCCCAACCCGCTGTATCACGAGCGCTTCCTGCCGGTGATCCGCCTGATCCACAGCCGCATGCAGGTACTGGAAGTCGACGGCGACACAGACTTTCGCAGCCTGCCGGCGAACCGCGCGCATCAGCGCTTCACCCAAGGGCATTACCTGTGGCCAGGGGATGCCGACCAGCGCCAGGGCTTGGCGCTACCGGTCACGCAGCCAGTCCTGCTGGAGGTGAACAAACGCAACCTGCGCGCCCTGGCCAGCCAGGGGCGAACGGTGATGTTCGCCTTTGCTGACCTGTGCGAGCAGGCCACGGCGGTGATCGACTACCTGGCGTTGGCCGAGCATTTCGACGAGTGGATCATCGATGGGCTGGATGACCTGTCCGAATGCTCGCTGGCCGCGCAGCAACGCTTCGTCAATCTGGTGGATGTGCTGTACGACCAGGACAAGACCGTGACGGTGATCGGCAAGCGGCCGCTGGCAGAGAGCCTGGGCGGACCACTCGCCGACCTGATGCGTACCCGCAGCCGACTCGGGCAACTGCATCAGGTCGGGCCTGACTGAGCGCAACCTTCGGGCTGCCCAGTCAACTCGCCCTGGGCAGATCCGCCAACACCCCTTCGATTTCAATGAGCACCGCCG
Organism: Pseudomonas sp. PKS; assembly: GCF_051913525.1. Taxonomy (NCBI): domain Bacteria; kingdom Pseudomonadati; phylum Pseudomonadota; class Gammaproteobacteria; order Pseudomonadales; family Pseudomonadaceae; genus Pseudomonas; species Pseudomonas sp. PKS. The sequence goes on from NZ_JBEGDO010000026.1 coordinate 3,595, forward strand.
GATCGTCCAGCGTCGAAGGCGGCACGTAGTCCTGGCCATCGGCGATCTTGCGCAGCACCGCGCGCAGGATCTTGCCCGAACGGGTCTTGGGCAGGCGCTTGACCAGACGCACGCGATTGAAACACGCCAAGGCGCCAATCTGCTCGCGCACGCTGGCCACCAGCTCTGCCTGCAACTGCTGCTCGCCGATCCCATCGCCGTCCTTGAGCACTACCAGCGCCAGCGGTACCTGGCCCTTGATCTCGTCATGAACGCCGATCACTGCGCACTCGGCCACCGCCGGATGGCGGGCGACCAAGTCTTCCATTTCACCCGTGGACAGGCGATGGCCCGAGACGTTTATGACATCGTCAGTGCGCCCCATGATGTAGACGAAGCCGTCATCGTCCAGGTAGCCGCCGTCACCGGTGTGGTAGTAGCCCGGGTGGGGCTGCAGGTAGGCCTGCAGGTAACGCTCGTGATCCCCCCAAAGGGTCTGGCTGCAACCGGGCGGCAAGGGCAAGGCAATGACGATCGCGCCCTGCTCGTTCGGCCCCAAGAGCCGGCCTTCGTCATCGAGCACCTGCACGTTATACCCCGGCACTGCGCGGTTGCTCGAGCCTGGCCGCGCCGCGCTGCCCTCCAGGCCCACGCAGGGCGCGGTGACCGGCCAGCCCGTCTCGGTCTGCCACCAGTGGTCGTGCACGGGTTTTCCGCTGACACGCTCCAGCCATTGGTGGGTGCTCGAATCCAGTTTCTCCCCGGCCAGGAACAACTGGCGCAGCGAGCTCAAATCATGACGACGGATCAGCGCCCCGTCCGGGTCTTCCTTGCGGATCGCCCGCATGGCGGTGGGGGCGCAGAACAGGCCATTGACCTGGTACTGCTCAACCACGCGCCAATAGGCCGAGGCGTCCGGGGTGCGAATGGGCTTGCCCTCGTAGAAGACCGTGGTGCAGCCGTTCATCAACGGCCCGTAGACGATCAGCGAGTGCCCGACCACCCAGCCCACATCGGAGATGCCCCACCACACATCGCCGGCCTGCATGCCGTAGATATGCCGCATGGCATAGCACAGGGCGACTGCGTTACCGCCGTTCTCGCGCACGATGCCCTTGGGTTTTCCGGTGGTGCCGGAGGTGTACATGATGTAGAGCGGATCACCCGCCTCCAGCTCCACCGGGGGCACCGGGTCGACACCGGCCAGCGCCTGCTGCCAGTCCAGATCGCGCCCCGGCTGCAGGGTGGCATGGGCCTGCGGGCGTTGCAGCACCAGGACATGGCGCGGCTGGTGCCTGGCCAGTTGCAAGGCGCGATCGACCAGCGGCTTGTATTCGATCACCCGGTCGAACTCCAGGCCGCAGGAGGCGGTGAGCAGCAGCGTGGGTCGGGCGTCATCGATGCGCAGGGCCAGTTCGTTGGCGGCAAAGCCGCCGAACACCACCGAGTGCACGGCACCGATCCGCGCGCAGGCCAGCATGGCCATGGCGGCCTGGGGCACCATGGGCATGTAGATGATCACCCCATCGCCCTTGCCCACGCCCAACTGCCGCAGGAGGCCGGCCAGGCGGGCCACTTCATCTCGCAACTGGTGGTAGGTGAAGGTCTGTTGCACGCCGGTCACCGGCGAGTCGTAGATCAACGCCAGCTGGTCGCCGCGCCCCTGCTCGATCTGATGGTCCAGGGCCAGGTGGCAGCTGTTCAGGCGGCCATCGGCGAACCAGCGGTGGGTGCCGTCAGGGTTGTTCTGCAGGGTCAGGGAAGGCTTGCGATGCCAGGCCAGGTGTTCGGCCTGTTCGGCCCAAAAGGCGGCGGGGTCGGCGATGGAGCGGGCATAGCTGTGCTGGTAGGTCATGGCGATTTGCAACCCGGTACTTGTTGTTATTGAAGGGCGAACCCCGAGTATGGACCGGTACCCCGCGCCCGCCATCGGACTTAAGTCGCAACCGATATGCAAGATTGCACGGGGTTGTCGCCCCGCTACAGCGCGGGGCCTAGAATAGGGCTTCTCGTCAGCCAAAGAGCCGTTTCAATGGATATCGACCAGGCCCGTACCTTCCTGGAAATCGTGCGCTGCGGCAGCCTTGTCGCCGCCGCCGAACGCCTGTTCGTATCGCAGACGGCCATCACCGCGCGGGTACAACGCCTGGAGCAGCAACTGGGCTGCCAGTTGTTCATCCGCAGCCGCAACGGCGCAACCCTCACCAGCGACGGCGAGGCGTTCATCGTCTACGCCAACCAGATGGTGCAGACTTGGGAGGCTGCCCGCCGCGACCTGCCGCTGCCCCAAGGGTGCCAGCAAGTGCTGCATGTGGGGGGCGAGGTAAGCCTGGCCAACCCGATGATGCTCGACTGGGTCAGCGCCCTGCACCGTGAACTGCCCAGCCACGCCATCCGCAGCGAGGTGAGCGATGGCGAGTCGTTGCTGCGCAAGGTGGAAATGGGCCTGCTTGATGCCGCGCTGGTGTACCAGCCGACCTACGGCCCGGGGCTGCAGGTGGAGCAATTGATGGAGGAAAAGCTGATCCGCGTGCGCCGGGTCGGTCAACCCGAGCCCTATATCTACATCGACTGGGGCGAGGCCTTCCGCCGCCAGCATGATGCCGCCCTGCCCGATTGCGCGCGCCCGGCTTTGAGCTTCAACCTGGGCCCCTTGGCGTTGCAGTTCATTCTCGAGCAAGGGGGTAGTGGCTACTTCCGTACACGGGTGGTGCAGGCCTACCTGGAAAAAGGAGTGGTCGAGCGGGTGCCACAGGCGCCGGAATTCACCTACCCGACCTTCCTTATCTACGCCCGCAAGCGCGACAGCGAGGCCTTGCAGCAAGCCTTCAGCGTGCTGCGCCGGCTGGTGGCCGCCGGCGACAGCGATTGGTCACAGCGCTGGGACCCGATCCTCTGAGCGCTGCGCGCCGGCGTTGAGCAGGTGTCGCTTGAGGCCGGCGATAAGATCGGTCTGGGTGATCACACCGACCAACTTGTCATCCTCGAGCACCGGCAGGCAATGCAGGCCCTGCTCGCTGAGCAACGGCAACAGGCGATCGAGCGGATGCTGGCTGCTGACGCTGATGACCCGGCGGCTCATCACCTGCTCCAGGCGCACCACCGGGCGACCGAACAGCCCACGCCAGCTCAAGCGTGCTCGGGCCATGGCCGGGCCGAGCAAGTCGCTGAGGCTGACAATGCCCACCAAACGCCCCCCTTCCAGTACAGGCAAGGTCTTGAGCTGGTGGTTGGAAAGCATCTTCCAGGCCTGCTCCAAGGTGGTGGCCGGCGACGCGAACTGCACGTCACGGGACATCACCGAGGCCGCGGTGATACCGCCCAGGCTGCGTTGCAGGGCGTGCTGCTCGGTGGCCAGGATGATGCGTTCGAGTTCATCGCGCGTGACGTCGACGAACTCGCCCAATTCTTCCAGGGCGACATCCAGGTCGTCGCTGTTCACCCCGATCCGCTCGCTGGGCAGCGGATCGTGGGTGTGGTGCAGATCCTTGCGCGGCAGCAGGCCCTTGGGGTAGCGCACGCCGGTGAGACGGTTGTAGAGCACTGCCACGATAACCAGGATCAAGGCATCGAGCACAATCGGCTCGAGCAGATGATTGCCCAGCGCCGTCAGCCCCGGGTCCGCCAGCACGGCACCTGCTGCCACCCCGCCCCCAGGAGGGTGCAGGCAGCGCAACAGGCACATCATCACAATCGACAGGCCCAGGGCGCTGGCTGCGACCCACAGTTCAGTGCCCAGGTAATGCCGCATCACCAGGCCCACGATACAGGCCACGGCATAGCTGCCCAGCACCGGCCACGGCTGGGCCAACGGCCCGGAATGCACCGCGAACACCAGCACTGCCGAGGCGGCCAGGGGGCCGAGCAGGTGCAGGGCGACCGAGGGGCCATAGGCCAGGCTGACGAGGGTTCCGGCGAGCAATAGGCCAAGCAGCGCGCCAAGGCTGGCACGCAACCATTCTTTGGGAGGGATGTTCAGGGGCGCAGGCAGCAAGCGCTGCAGACGGCTTTCGAGACGCGAGGCAGACATCAGGGCAGTCGATCGTGTTCTTCTTGATTTGAAAAGAAAGCCCAGCCGAACTGGCATGGGCTGTATTGCCAATGCAATAGCTTAATGGCTCCGTCCTTGGAGATGGAAACACGAAGTTTCATGGCAGCGATTGTGCCGGGTGTGATAGCAAGCGGGCCAATTCAAAAAAGTGCCGCTGAACTGCACTTTTTTTGCAGTGCTGGGCGCTACGGTAACCTTGTGAAAGTGGATTTACCGGCGAATACAGGGCTGGCGGTGATCCTCGTGGAAGCTGGCGAAGCCTGCGATGGGCCGCAAGGCGGCCCCGAACCCCAGACGCCACGATGTGCCAATCGAGGTGCCGCCCCTTCAACGCCCCTTGCGCGGCAGCGCGATACTCACCCGCAAACCGCCCAACGGGCTTTCCAACAGCGCCAGCGTCCCGCCCCAGGCCTCGACGATATCGCGCACGATGCCCAGCCCCAGGCCATGACCATCGACCTGCTCGTCCAGCCGCGAGCCTCGCTCCAACACCTGCAATCGCGCAGGTTCCGGGATGCCGGGGCCGTCATCGTCCACCCACAGGTGGTACCCCTCGACCGTCGGCACGATGCCCAGGCGTACCTCGCTGTCAGCCCATTTGCAGGCGTTGTCCAGCAGGTTGCCGAGCAGCTCCAACAGGTCTTCGCGGTCCCATGGCAACAACAGTCCCTGTGGCACGTCGCGCTCGAGTAGCAGCCCTTCGCCATGGATCATGCCCAGGGTGCCGAGCAAGCCCGGCAGTTCGGCGTCGCAGTCGAACTGTGCACCGGGCAGCGCGTCGCCGGCCAGACGCGCGCGGTTGAGTTCACGGGCCAGGCGTTGCTGGATCTGCTCGAGTTGCTCGCGCAGTTGCTCACGTACGTCCGGCAAGTCCTTCAGGCGTTCACTGGCCGCCAGGCTCAGCAGGACCGCCAGCGGCGTCTTCAGGGCATGGCCGAGATTACCCAAGGCGTTACGCGAGCGGCGCAGGCTGTCCTCGGTGTGCGCCAGCAGGTGGTTGATCTGGTCCACCAAAGGTTGCAGCTCACTGGGTACCTGGGCATCGAGCTGGGAGCGCTGGCCTTGCTGCAACTGAGCGATCTGCTGGCGTGCCCGCTCCAGCGGGCGTAGCGAGCGGGTCACGGTCAGGCGCTGCAACACCAGCACCAGCACCAACGCCACCAGCCCCATGCCAAGACCGATCTGCTGCATGCGCCTGAAGCCCTCGCGCACCGGAGAGTAATCCTGGGCCACGCTGATCGAGATGTCCTGACCCAGGCGTCGGTAGTCCGCACGCAAGGTCAGCAGTTGCTGCCCCTCCGGCCCTAGCTCAAGGCCATCCTCGAGCCCTGGCGCCGCAGGCTTGGGCATTTCCAGGTCCCACAGCGAACGTGAGCGCCAGGTGCCCTGGTCGAAGTCGATGCGAAAGTAATAGCCCGAAAAAGGGCGCTGATAGGCCGCCGATATGCGTCGCTCGTCCAACTGCAGCCCTGACGGCCCGCGCACCAGGGCCACCAGCAGGTTTTCGCTCTCCTTGCGCAGGCCGGCCTCCAGGTAACGCTGCAAGCCGACTTCGAACAACCACAGGCTCAGCTGGGCCAGGACCAGGCCGACCACCACCAGCACAGCCACCAGCCCGAGGCTCAAGCGTGCCTGGATCGACCTCACGCCGCGCTCCCGGCATACACGTAACCCTGGCCGCGGCGAGTCTCGATCACGCTGCGACCGAGCTTGCGGCGCAGGTGGTTGACATGCACTTCCAGCACGTTGGAGTCCCGCTCGGTCTCGCCGTCATACAAGTGCTCGGCCAAGTGACTCTTGGACAACACCTGTTGCGGATGCAGCATGAAATAGCGCAACAAGCGAAACTCCGCAGCGGTCAGTTGAATGTCGACACCTTCACGGATCACGCATTGACGGCCTTCATCCAGGTGCAGGCCGGCGGCCTCCAGCGTCGGCTGGTTGGCCAGCCCTCGGGCGCGACGCAACAGCGACTGGATACGCAGTTGCAGCTCCTCGGGGTGGAAAGGTTTGGTCAGATAGTCATCGGCGCCGGCCTTGAGCCCTTCGATCCGCTCGGCCCAGGAGCCGCGCGCGGTGAGGATCAGCACCGGCGTGGCTAGATTGGCGGCGCGCCACTGGCTCAATACCTCAAGCCCTGGCAGGCCGGGCAGCCCCAGGTCGAGGATGATCAGATCGTAAGGTTCGCTCTGGCCCTGGTACACCGCGTCACGGCCATCGGCCAGCCAGTCCACGGCATACCCCTGGCGCTGCAGGCCGGCGATCAATTCGTCGGCCAGGGGGACATTGTCCTCGACAAGCAGCAGGCGCATTCAGTCGTCTTCCTCGTCTTTGAGCAACTCACCGGTGCGGGCGTCGAGCTTGATCTCGCGGACCACGCCAGCCGGAGTCAGTAATTCGACCTCGTAGGCGTAGCGGTCGTGCTTTTCTTCCAGCTCCGCCTCCAGCAGGCGCGCCCCGGGATAACGTCCCAGGGCGATGTCGAGCAGGTGTTCCAATGGCAGGATGATGCCCTTCTGGCGCAGCTCGAGGGCTTCATCCTGGTCCAAGTCACGGGCACCGGCCAGCGAACAGGCGGCCATCAGGACCAGGGCCAGGTAGCGCGCCGTTCGCCGTAGATCACGCATCAGTTGTCTCGTTCGTCCTTGAGGACTTCACCGGTCTTGGCGTCCAGGTCCACGTCCCATTCGACGTTCTGGGTGTCGCGCAGCTCGACCTTGTAGATGTAGCGACCGTACTCGTTCTCAAGCTCGGAGTCGGTCACGGTGGCGCCCGGGTGCTTGGCCACGGCGGCAGCCTTGAGCTCGTCCAGGGACTTGATGGTCTTGGCATTGACCAGCTTCACCACTTCATCGGGCTGAACGTCCTTGGCGAAGGCAGCATTGGCACCGAAAGCGAGGGCGGCGGCAGTGAACAGGGCAGTCAAAGTTTTCATGGATTCTCTCTCCATCGAGATCAGTAAGTTGTCTACGGGGTTAAGATTACCCCGCGGTCCTTAATCCAACCTGAAAACAGCTGGCGGCATGATAGCGCAGCTTCACCTCCCGCTCGCGGGTAAACCCGTTCCCGCCTACCACACCTGTAGGCGCGTGCTTACCCGCGAAAAGGCCGACACAGACAATCCCCTCTATAATGACCCGCTTGTTGCCTGCGAGATCTGTCATGAGCGCCATCCACATCAAGTACCCCGCCCTGACCTTCAAGGCAGGCCAACGCGCCTTGCGCCAGATCCGCGAACGCGGCCTGCGGGCAGCCGATGTGGGCGTACTGCCAGGTGCCGCCGGCGGGCCCAAGCCGCTGGGCATCCAAGGGCTGGACCTGGCGCTGTTTGGTGAGTGGCTGCCCTCGGCACCGCGTCAACGGGCACTGATCGGCGCCTCGATCGGTGCCTGGCGCTTCGCCAGTGCCTGCCTGAACGACCCCGTCGATGGACTGCGCCGCCTGGGTGAGTTGTACACCGAACAGGATTTTGCCAAAGGCGTGACGCCGACCGAGATCAGCCAGAGCTGTACGCGCATGCTCGATGAACTGCTGCAAGGCCGCGATGGGCAGATTCTCGCTAACCCGCACTACCGCTTGAACATCATGGTGGTCAAAAGCCACGGCCTACTGGCCGACGACCATCGCGGTCGCCTGGGCATGGGGTTGTCCTCGGTGATCGCCAACAACCTGCTGGGCCGCTCGCGCCTGGCGCGGCACTTCGAGCGGGTCATCCTGCACGACGGGCGTGCCGCGCCGCCACTGGACGCCCTGACCGACTTCCCGTCGCGCTGCCTGCCACTGGACCTGGCCAACTTGCGCCAAGCCCTGCTCGCCTCGGGCTCGATCCCCATGGTGATGGAAGGCGTACGTGACATTCCCGGCGCAGGTGCCGGCACCTACCGCGACGGCGGCCTGCTCGACTATCACCTGGACCTGCCGTATCAAGGCGACGACCTGGTGCTCTACCCGCACTTCACCGACAAAGTGGTGCCCGGCTGGTTCGACAAAGCCCTGCCTTGGCGCCGCGGCGATGCCACACGCTTGCAGAACGTGCTGCTGATGACGCCATCCCCCCAGTACCTGGCCGCCCTGCCCTACGGCAAGCTGCCGGACCGCAACGACTTCAAGCGCTTCATGGGCGATGCGCCCGCGCGCAAACGCTACTGGTACAAGGCCATTGCCGAGAGCCAGCGCCTGGGCGATGAACTGCTGGAACTGATCACCACCGGGCGGCTGCACGAACAGCTGCAAGCCTTGTAACGGGCATGCTGATAAACTGCACGCCAGCATTGTTTTCAAGAGTCTCTACAGCGTGGAAATCTTCAAGGAATTTACTTTCGAATCGGCCCACCGCCTGCCCAACGTTCCCGCCGGGCATAAATGCGGTCGCCTGCACGGCCACTCGTTCAAGGTCGGTCTGCACCTGACCGGCCCACTTGACCCTCACACCGGCTGGATCCGCGACTTCGCCGAGATCAAGGCGATCTTCAAGCCGATCTACGAACAGTTGGATCACAACTACCTGAACGACATTCCGGGCCTGGAGAACCCCACCAGCGAAGTGATCGCCAAGTGGATCTGGGACCAGGTCAAGCCCCTGCTGCCGGAGCTGTCGAAGGTCCGCATCCACGAAACCTGCACCAGCGGCTGCGAGTACAGCGGCGACTGAGTTCGCTGAACGGGCGCCTGCGCGGCGCCCCTGGGCGAAGCCGACGGGCTAGCCCAGGGCCTGCTTGAGGAAGGACGGCGCGATGTAGCGTTGATAGTGCGCTTCGGAAAGCAGGAAGAACTCCCGATCGATGGCATCGCGCAACTGCGGCAGCTCCCAGTCGCGAAACTCCGGCAGCAAGGCCATGCCGTAGGCTTCCAGGTCCCGGATCATGCGCGCGCCGCGGGCGATCAACTGATAGGCCCAGCAATACTCGGACTGGTGCGCCAGAAAACGAATCGAACGTTGCTCCAGTTGCTGGCGCAGACGTTGTTTGTCGAACACTTCCAGCTTGGCCATCATCACCTGCACCAGCAGTTGCTCCAGGCGCTGCCAGACGGCACGTTTTTCGTCCTCGTCGTAGCTGTTCCAGTGGATCACTTCATGATGGAAGCGCTTGCAGCCTCGGCACACCAGGTCGCCATAGACCGTGGAGCAGAGCCCTACGCAAGGGGTTTTGATGGACTGGTTGGACATGTACAGACAACGGCCTGGCGGTGGAACACTCGGCAATGTTAGCCCTTTGTCTAACCAGGGTCACTCGTTAAAGTCGTGTGTGCCGCCTTACGTTCGCCCTTTTTTTGCCGTAGAATCACACCGCCTTTTCAAGGCACCAATGTCCGTTGGAAGCTGTTTTCAAAGCGTCACGAGCACAGTTCATCCGGTAGAACGGCGTTGGCCGGGGCATGCCACCGTGCATGGCCCGCGCCAGCCCTCATCAGCTCACCGTTCTACAGGCGTAAAACTTTGAAAGCAGCTTCTGTAAGGATTCTCTGCGACCCTGGCTGGGCGGCCCAAAAAGCCGTCATTGCGCATGGGTGCAAAGAATGCTGGATGAGCGTCCCGGACTCCCCTTTAGGGACCACTGATGAGGGTAATAACTGTGCTTGAAGCCTACCGCAAACACATCGAAGAGCGTGCCGCCCTGGGCATCGTGCCCCAGCCGCTTAACGCCGAACAAACTGCAGGCCTGGTCGAGCTGCTGAAAAACCCGCCGGCCGGCGAAGAAGCCTTCCTCGTAGACCTGATCACCCACCGCGTTCCCCCAGGAGTCGACGAAGCCGCCTATGTCAAGGCCGCTTTCCTCTCCGCCATCGCCAAGGGCGAAGCCAAATCCCCGCTGATCGACCGCAAGCACGCCACCGAGCTGCTGGGCACCATGCAGGGCGGCTACAACATCGAGACGCTGGTCGCGCTGCTGGATGACGCCGAACTGGGCGCCGTCGCGGCCGAACAGCTCAAGCACACCCTGCTGATGTTCGATGCCTTCCACGACGTGGCTGAAAAAGCCAAGGCTGGCAACGCTCACGCCAAGGCCGTCCTGGAATCCTGGGCTGCCGGCGAGTGGTTCACCGCCCGCCCGGCCATCGCCGACAAGTACACCCTGACCGTGTTCAAGGTGCCTGGCGAAACCAACACCGACGACCTGTCCCCTGCCCCGGACGCCTGGTCGCGCCCTGACATCCCATTGCACGCCTTGGCCATGCTGAAAATGGCCCGTGACGGCATCGAGCCGCAGCAGCCTGGCTCGGTCGGCCCACTGGCCCAGATCGAAGCGGTCAAAGCCAAGGGCTTCCCGGTCGCCTACGTCGGTGACGTGGTCGGTACCGGTTCCTCGCGTAAATCGGCCACCAACTCGGTGCTGTGGTTCTTTGGCGACGACATCCCGTACGTGCCGAACAAGCGCGCCGGTGGCTTCTGCTTCGGCACCAAGATCGCCCCGATCTTCTACAACACCATGGAAGACGCCGGCGCCCTGCCGATCGAATTCGACTGCACCAACCTGGCCATGGGCGACGTCATCGACGTCTATCCATTCAAAGGTGAAGTGCGCCGCCATGGCAGCGACGAGCTGGTCACCACCTTCGAGCTGAAAACCGAAGTCCTGCTGGATGAAGTCCGCGCTGGCGGCCGTATTCCGCTGATCGTCGGCCGTGGCCTGACCGAGAAAGCACGTGCCGAACTGGGCCTGGGTGCTTCGGATCTGTTCAAGAAGCCAGAGCAGCCTGCCGACACCGGCAAGGGCTTCACCCTGGCGCAGAAGATGGTCGGCCGCGCTTGCGGTCTGCCAGAAGGCCAGGGCGTGCGCCCAGGTGCCTACTGCGAGCCGAAGATGACCACCGTCGGTTCCCAGGACACCACCGGCCCGATGACCCGCGACGAGCTCAAAGACCTCGCCTGCCTGGGCTTCTCCGCCGATCTGGTCATGCAGTCGTTCTGCCACACCGCGGCCTATCCGAAGCCGATCGACGTCAACACCCACCACACCCTGCCGGATTTCATCCGCACCCGTGGCGGCGTATCCCTGCGTCCGGGCGACGGCATCATCCACAGCTGGCTGAACCGCATGCTGCTGCCTGACACCGTCGGCACCGGTGGCGACTCGCACACCCGCTTCCCGATCGGCATTTCCTTCCCGGCCGGTTCCGGCCTGGTCGCCTTCGCCGCTGCCACCGGCGTCATGCCACTGGACATGCCGGAGTCGGTACTGGTTCGCTTCAAGGGCAAGCTGCAGCCTGGCATCACCCTGCGTGACCTGGTCCACGCCATCCCTTACTACGCCATCCAGCAGGGCCTGCTGACTGTCGAGAAGAAGGGCAAGAAGAACATCTTCTCCGGCCGCATCCTGGAGATCGAAGGCCTCAACGAGCTGACCGTCGAACAAGCCTTCGAGCTGTCCGACGCCTCGGCCGAGCGTTCCGCCGCCGGCTGCACCATCAAGCTGCCGGAAGAGTCGATCGCCGAGTACCTGAAGTCCAACATCACCCTGCTGCGCTGGATGATCAGCGAAGGCTACGGTGACGCCCGTACCCTGGAGCGCCGCGCCCAGGCGATGGAAGCCTGGCTGGCCAAGCCTCAGCTGCTGTCCGCCGATGCCGACGCCGAGTACGCTGCGGTCATCGAGATCGACCTGGCCGACGTCAAGGAGCCTGTGCTCTGTGCGCCGAACGACCCGGACGACGCCCGTCTGCTGTCGACCGTTGCCGGCGACAAGATCGACGAAGTGTTCATCGGTTCGTGCATGACCAACATCGGTCACTTCCGCGCTGCCGGCAAGCTGCTGGACAAGGTCAAGGGTGGCATTCCAACCCGTCTGTGGCTGGCCCCGCCAACCAAGATGGACGCCCACCAGCTGACCGAGGAAGGCTACTACGGCATCTACGGCAAAGCCGGTGCGCGCATGGAAATGCCAGGCTGCTCGCTGTGCATGGGTAACCAGGCTCGCGTACAGACCGGTTCGACCGTGGTCTCCACCTCGACCCGTAACTTCCCGAACCGCCTGGGCGACGCCACCAACGTCTACCTGGCTTCGGCCGAACTGGCCGCAGTTGCCTCGATCATCGGCAAGCTGCCGACCGTCGAAGAGTACCTGCAGTACGCCAAGGACATCGACAGCATGGCTGCCGACGTCTACCGCTACCTGAGCTTCGACCAGATCGCCGAGTTCCGCGAAGCGGCGGCCAACGCCAAGATCCCAGTGGTCCAGGCGTAATAAGCGGCAAGCTGTAAGAAGAAGCCCCGGCAGAGATGCCGGGGCTTTTTTGTGGGCCTTGCATTGACGGCCCTGGATACTTGGCAGGTACAGGGCGATGAAACATCGTCTCTGCGGGAACGGGTTTACCCGCGAAGAGGCCGGCAAAGCACGTTCAAATCACAAAGAGATCGACAAACCGCTGCACCGCCGTGCCTTCCAGCCTCGCCTGATCCTTGCACAAGGCAAAGATCTCATCACAGCGCTGACGCACGAACCGCGTCGCCAGGTTCTCCCTGAACTTGGCCTCCAACAGCGGTATGCCCTCCCCGCGCCGCCGCCGATGACCGATCGGGTACTCCACCACCACCTGGGCGGTATGGGTTCCGTCCTTGAAAAACACCTGCAACCCATTGGCAATGGAGCGCTTGTCCGCCTCCAGGTATTCCCGGCTGAAGCGCGGCTCCTCGACCACTTCCATCTTCTCGCGCAAGCGATCGATGCTGGGATGGGCCGCATGGAACGCATCCTCGTAGTGCTCGGCCACCAGGTTGCCGAAGATCAGCGGCACTGCGGTCATGTACTGCAGGCAGTGGTCACGATCGGCCGCATTGGCCAGGGGGCCGACCTTGGAGATGATGCGAATCGCCGACTCATTGGTGGCGATGACGATGCGATCGACCTCGTGCAGCCGATTGCGCACCTGCGGGTGCAGCGTCACAGCAGCCTCACAGGCCGTCTGCGCATGGAACTCCGCCGGGAAGCTGATCTTGAACAGCACGTTCTCCATGACATAGCTGCCGAACGCTTGAGGCAGGCGCAACGTGCGCTGGTCGGCGGGCTTGAGCGCCAAGTCCTTGTTGGTATGGCTGAACGATACGTCGTAGAAACCCCACTGCGGCGCCGTGAGCACGCCCGGTACGCCCATCTCGCCACGCAGCGCGATATCGGCCAGGCGCACCCCCCGACTGGAAGCGTCGCCCGCCGCCCAGGACTTGCGCGAGCCGGCATTGGGTGCATGACGGTACGTACGCAGCGCCTGGCCATCGACGAAGGCATGGGACAAGGCCGAGAGCAATTGCGCCCGATTGGCACCCATCAGTTTGGCGCACACTGCCGTGGAGGCAACCTTGACCAGTGCCACGTGATCAAGGCCGACGCGGTTGAAGGCGTTTTCCAGGGCAAGCACCCCTTGGATCTCGTGGGCCATGACCATGGCTTCGAGCACGGTGCGCATAGTCAGCGGCGACTCGCCGTTGGCCACGCGTTTTTGCGAAAGGTGGTCGGCAATCGCAAGGATGCCGCCCAGGTTATCGGAGGGATGGGCCCATTCGGCGGCCAACCAGGTGTCGTTGTAGTCCAGCCAACGCACGATACAGCCGATGTCCCAGGCAGCCTTTACGGGGTCCAACCGGTAGGCGGTACCGGGCACCCTTGCGCCATAAGGGACCACTGTACCCTCCACCAACGGGCCAAGGTGCTTGGTGCATTCGGGAAAGCGCAACGCCAGCAAGCCACAGCCCAAGGTATCCATCAGGCAGTTGCGGGCGGTATCCAGGGCTTCGGCCGACTCGACTTGGTAATCGAGTACATAGTCGGCGATGGTCTGCAGGACCTGGTCGTAGTCCGGGCGTTCGTTGAGGTCTACGTTGGCGCTCATTGTCTGCTCCCTTGAATAGGGGACCCGCATTGAGGTCTACCGCAGGCTTCGCCAATTCCTACAGATGTATCGTGACAAGTCTGTAGGAGCTGGCGAAGCCTGCGATGAGCTGCAACCCAGGCCCTCTCAACAAGCCGAGCGCCGACTGCGTGTCAGAAGCTGTCGCCAGGCACGCGCACCCAGCCTTCCATCAACACGCGAGCACTGCGGCTCATGATCGCTTTGGTCACGGTCCATTCTCCCTCCACCTTGCGCGCCTCGGCACCAACCCGCAAGGTGCCGGAGGGATGACCGAACCGCACGGCGCTGCGCTCACCGCCGCCAGCGGCGAGATTGACCAGCGTGCCCGGGATGGCCGCGGCAGTGCCAATCGCCACCGCGGCGGTCCCCATCATGGCGTGGTGCAGCTTGCCCATCGACAGCGCACGCACCAGCAGGTCGACATCGCCCGCCTCGACGGCCTTGCCACTGGAGGCGGTGTACGACACCGGCGGCGCGACGAAGGCGACCTTCGGCGTGTGCTGGCGCCCCGCCGCCTGGTCGACATGCTCGATCAGCCCCATGCGCACTGCGCCATAGGCGCGGAGGGTCTCGAAGCGCGTCAGCGCGGCAGGATCGCCGTTGATCGCATCCTGCAGCTCGGTGCCGGTGTAACCGATGTCGCCAGCATTGACGAAGATGGTCGGGATCCCGGCATTGATCAAGGTCGCCTTGAAGGTCCCGACACCCGGCACCTCCAGATCATCCACCAGATTACCGGTGGGGAACATCGAACCACCGCCACCCTCCTCGTCGGCAGCCGGATCGAGGAACTCCAGCTGCACCTCGGCGGCCGGGAAGGTCACGCCGTCGAGCTCGAAATCACCGGTCTCCTGCACCTCGCCGTCAGTGATCGGCACATGGGCGATGATGGTCTTGCCGATGTTGGCCTGCCAGATGCGCACGGTGGCGATGCCGTTGCGCGGAATGCGCGCCGCATCCACCAGGCCAGCGCTGATGGCGAAGGAACCCACGGCGGCTGACAGGTTGCCGCAATTGCCGCTCCAGTCGACGAACGCCTTGTCGATGGAGACCTGGCCGAACAGGTAGTCGACGTCATGCTCAGGGCGAGTGCTACGCGCGAGGATCACGGTCTTGCTGGTGCTGGAGGTGGCGCCGCCCATGCCATCGATCTGCTTGCCGTAGGGGTCGGGGCTACCGATCACCCGCAGCAGCAGCGCATCGCGCGCCGGGCCCGGTTGCTGGGCACGCTCGGGCAGGTCCTGCAGACGGAAGAACACGCCTTTGCTGGTGCCGCCACGGATGTACGTGGCGGGAATCTTGACTTGCGGTACATGTGCCATATTCGAATTCCTGTTTGCACGCCGCCGTAGGAGCACGTTTACTCGCGAAAGCATGAGCACAAGCAACAGTGTTGCCTGATCGAACGCATTCGCGGGTAAACCCGCCCCCACAAGGGCCGTGCTGCTCCTGTTTAGGCGGTCGCTTCCAGGAAGTCCTGGGCAAAGCGCTGCAACACACCACCGGCCTCGTAGATCGACACTTCCTCGGCAGTATCCAGACGGCAGGTCACCGGCACCTCGAGGCGCTCGCCGTTACGACGGGTCACCACCAGGGTCAGGGTCGCACGCGGGGTACGCGCGCCAAGCACGTCATAGGTCTCGCTGCCATCCAGGTCCAGGGTCTTGCGGTTGGTGCCCGGCAGGAACTCCAGCGGCAACACGCCCATACCCACCAGGTTGGTGCGGTGGATGCGCTCGAAGCCTTCGGCGACGATCGCCTCGACCCCGGCCAGTCGCACGCCCTTGGCCGCCCAGTCACGGGATGAGCCCTGGCCGTAGTCGGCGCCAGCGACGATGATCAACGGCTGCTTGCGCTCCATGTAGGTTTCGATGGCTTCCCACATACGGGTCACCTTGCCTTCCGGCTCGATGCGCGCCAGCGAACCCTGCTTCACGCTGCCGTCTTCCTTGCGCACCATCTCGTTGAACAGCTTGGGGTTGGCGAAGGTGGCGCGCTGGGCGGTCAGGTGGTCACCGCGGTGGGTGGCGTAGGAGTTGAAGTCCTCTTCCGGCAGGCCCATTTTCGCCAGGTACTCACCCGCAGCACTGTCGAGCATGATGGCGTTGGACGGCGACAGGTGGTCGGTGGTGATGTTGTCCGGCAGCAGCGCCAGCGGACGCATGCCACGCAGCGTACGCTCGCCAGCCAGGGCACCTTCCCAGTACGGCGGGCGACGGATGTAGGTGCTCATCGGACGCCAGTCGTACAGCGGCGCAACCTTCGGCCCGGTGTCCTGCTCGATGGCGAACATCGGGATATAGACCTTGCGGAACTGCTCCGGCTTGACCGCCGCCTGGACCACGGCGTCGATTTCCGCATCGCTCGGCCAGATATCCTTCAGGCGGATTTCCTTGCCATCGACCACACCCAGCACGTCCTTCTCGATGTCGAAGCGGATGGTGCCGGCGATGGCATAGGCCACGACCAGGGGCGGCGAAGCCAGGAACGCCTGCTTGGCATACGGGTGGATGCGCCCGTCGAAGTTGCGGTTGCCGGACAGCACGGCAGTGGCATACAGGTCGCGGTCGATGATTTCCTGCTGGATCTTCGGGTCCAGCGCACCGGACATGCCGTTGCAGGTGGTGCAAGCGAAGGCGACGATGCCAAAGCCCAGTTGCTCCAGCTCTTTCTCGAGCCCGGCTTCTTCCAGGTACAGCTGCACGGCCTTGGAGCCTGGCGCCAGGGAGGACTTGACCCACGGCTTGCGGGCCAGGCCCAGCTTGTTGGCATTGCGCGCCAGCAGACCTGCAGCGATCACGTTGCGTGGGTTGCTGGTGTTGGTGCAACTGGTGATGGCAGCGATGATCACTGCACCGTCAGGCATCTGCCCGGGGACTTGCTCCCAGGCACCGGCGATCCCCTTGGCGGCCAGGTCGCTGGTCGCGACGCGGGCGTGGGGGTTGGACGGGCCAGCCATGTTGCGCACCACGCTCGAGAGATCAAAGCTCAGGACACGCTCGTATTCGGCCTTGGCCAGGCTGTCGGCCCAAAGGCCGGCGGTCTTGGCATAGGTTTCCACCAGCTTGACCTGTTGCTCTTCACGGCCGGTCAACTTCAGGTAGTCGATGGTCTGTTGGTCGATGGCGAACATCGCTGCCGTCGCGCCATACTCCGGCGCCATGTTGGAAATGGTGGCGCGATCACCCAGGGTCAGGGCGCGGGCACCTTCACCATGGAACTCCAGGTAGGCACCGACCACCTTCTGCTTGCGCAGGAACTCGGTCAGCGCCAGGACCAGGTCGGTAGCAGTGATGTTCGGTTGCAGCTTGCCGGTCAGCTCGACACCGACGATTTCCGGCAAACGCATCCAGGAGGCGCGGCCGAGCATGACGTTCTCGGCTTCCAGGCCACCGACACCGATGGCGATCACACCCAGCGCATCGACGTGCGGGGTGTGGCTGTCGGTACCGACACAGGTGTCCGGGTAGGCCACGCCATGGTCGTTGTGGATGACCGGGGACATCTTCTCCAGGTTGATCTGGTGCATGATGCCGTTGCCCGGCTGGATCACATCGACGTTCTTGAACGCCTTCTTGGTCCAGTTGATGAAGTGGAAACGGTCTTCGTTGCGGCGATCTTCGATGGCGCGGTTCTTTTCGAACGCCTGCGGGTCGAAGCCACCGCATTCCACCGCCAGGGAGTGGTCGACGATCAATTGCACCGGCACCACCGGATTGACCTGGGCCGGGTCACCACCTTTTTCGGCGATGGCATCACGCAGGCCCGCCAGGTCGACCAGGGCGGTCTGTCCGAGAATGTCGTGGCAGACCACGCGCGCCGGGAACCACGGGAAGTCCAGATCGCGCTTGCGCTCGATCAGCTGTTCCAGGGAAGCATTCAGGGTGGCCGGATCGCAACGGCGTACCAAGTTCTCGGCGAGCACGCGGGAAGTGTATGGCAGGCCATCGTAGGCGCCGGGCTTGATCGCCTCGACTGCCGCGCGGGCGTCGAAGTAGTCCAGGTCGGTGCCTGGCAGGTTCTTGCGAAATGCGGTGTTCATATCGTTATCAGGCTCGGTCACGGTTTACCTAAGCGGGCACCACCCCTGCAGGAGTGGGTTTGCCCCTCTCCTACAGGGAACGCGGAGCGCGCTGTTTCAACGCTGCTCGATCGGCACGAACTTGCGCTGCTCGACGCCAACGTACTCGGCGCTCGGGCGGATGATGCGGTTGTTGGCGCGCTGTTCGAAGACGTGCGCGGCCCAGCCGGTCAGGCGCGAGCAAACGAAGATCGGAGTGAACAGCTTGGTCGGGATGCCCATGAAGTGGTACGCCGAGGCATGGTAGAAGTCGGCGTTCGGGAACAGGCGCTTCTGCTCCCACATGGTCTTGTCGATCGCTTCGGAGACCGGGTACAGCACGGTGTCACCCACTTCGTCGGCCAACTGCTTCGACCAGCCTTTGATGACCTCGTTGCGCGGATCGGACTCTTTGTAGATCGCATGGCCAAAGCCCATGATCTTGTCCTTGCGCTCAAGCATACGCAGCAGCTCGGCAACGGCATCCTGCGGGCTCTGGAAGCGCTCGATCAGCTCCATGGCCGCTTCGTTGGCGCCGCCATGCAGCGGGCCGCGCAGCGAACCGATGGCCGCAGTGATGCACGAATACAGGTCCGACAGAGTCGAGGCGCAGACACGGGCGGTGAAGGTCGAGGCGTTGAACTCGTGCTCGGCGTAGAGGATCAGCGAGACATTCATCACCTTGACGTGCAGCTCGCTCGGCTTCTTGCCGTGCAGCAGGTGCAGGAAGTGGCCGCCCAGGGTGTCTTCGTCGCTGGTGCAGTCGATGCGCACGCCCTGGTGGGTGAAGCGGTACCAGTAGCACATGATCGCCGGGAAGACAGCCAGCAGGCGGTCGGTCTTCTCGCGCTGGGCCTCGAAGGTCAGCTCAGGCTCCAGGGTGCCCAGCACCGAGCAGCCGGTGCGCATCACATCCATCGGGTGGGCGTCGCGCGGAATGCGTTCGAGCACTTCCTTGAGGGCTTGGGGCAGGTCGCGCAGGCCTTTGAGCTTGCGTTTGTAATCAGCCAGCTCCGCCTTGCTCGGCAGCTCGCCGTACAGCAGCAGGTAGGCGACCTCTTCGAATTCGGCACCGGCCGCCAGATCGCGGACATCGTAGCCACGGTAGGTCAGGCCGGCACCGGCCTGGCCAACGGTCGACAGCGCGGTCTGGCCGGCCACCTGGCCACGCAGGCCTGCGCCACTGAGTACTTTTGCTTCGGCCATGGTGTGTTCTCCTTTCTTGAATTTGTTATCGAAATTTTGCTGGCTAGTTCGGTTGCCTGTGCCGGCCTCATTCGCGGGGTAAAACCCGCTCCTACAAGTCCGGCGCATCATTGAGCATCAGCGAAAACCCTGTGGGAGCGGGTTTACCTGCGAACAGGCCACTCGCTCCTGCACAGACTCGAACCTTCAACCTTTCTTCTGGGCGAACAGCGCATCGAGGCTTTGCTCGAAGGCGTGATAGCCGATGGCATCGTAGAGCTCCATGCGCGTTTGCATGGTGTCGACAACGTTCTTCTGGGTACCGTCGCGGCGCAGCGCGGTATAGACGTTCTCGGCCGCCTTGTTCATGGCGCGGAAGGCCGACAGCGGATACAGCACCAGCGAGACATCGACCGAGGCCAACTCTTCGGTGGTGTACAGCGGCGTGGCGCCGAATTCGGTGATGTTGGCCAGGATCGGCGCCTTCACACGGTCAGCGAAGGTCTTGTACATCGAAAGCTCGGTGATCGCCTCGGGGAAGATCATGTCGGCACCGGCCTCGATGCAGGCGGCGGCGCGGTCCAGGGCGGCGTTCAGACCTTCGACGGCCAGGGCGTCGGTACGGGCCATGATCACGAAGCTGTCATCGGTGCGGGCATCCACCGCGGCCTTGATGCGGTCGACCATCTCCTGCTGGGTGACGATTTCCTTGTTCGGGCGGTGGCCGCAGCGCTTGGCACCGACCTGGTCCTCGATATGAATGGCCGCCGCGCCGAACTTGATCATCGAGCGCACGGTACGGGCCACGTTGAAGGCCGAGGCACCGAAACCGGTGTCGACATCCACCAGCAGCGGCAGGTCGCACACATCGGTGATTCGGCGTACGTCGGTCAGCACATCATCCAGGCCGCTGATGCCCAGGTCAGGCAGGCCCAGGGAGCCTGCCGCGACACCGCCGCCGGAGAGGTAGATGGCCTTGAAGCCGGCACGCTTGGCCAGCAGGGCATGGTTGGCATTGATGGTCCCGACCACCTGCAACGGATGTTCGGCGGCGACCGCGTCACGGAAACGCTGGCCGGGCGTGCTCTTCAAAGTCATGACTCACCTCGTGGGCTATTGTTGTCGGCGCCTTGGTAGTGACGCTCGATGTTGCGCTTGGATGCGCCGATGTGGCGACGCATCAGGAGTTCGGCCAGCTCGCCGTCACGGTCGGCAATGGCATCGAGAATGCGGTGGTGTTCGGCAAACGCCTGGCGTGGGCGATTGGGCGTGGCGGAGAACTGGATGCGGTACATGCGCACCAGTTGGTACAGCTCGCCGCAAAGCATCTTGACCAGGGTCTGGTTGCCGCTGCCCTGGATGATCCGGTAGTGGAAGTCGAAGTCGCCTTCCTGCTGGTAGTAGCCCACCCCGGCCTGGAACGCCGCGTCGCGCTCGTGGGTATCCAGTACCCGGCGCAACTCATCGATCTCGGCTAGGCTCATACGCTCGGCAGCCAGGCGACAGGCCATGCCTTCAAGCGATTCGCGGATTTCGTACAGCTCGATGAGTTCAGCGTGGTTGAGCGACACCACCCGGGCGCCGACATGGGGAACCCGAACCAGCAGACGCTGGCCTTCCAGACGGTGGATGGCCTCGCGCAACGGGCCACGGCTGATCCCGTAGGTGCGCGCCAGTTCCGGTTCGGAGATCTTGCTGCCCGGGGCGATCTCGCCTTTGACGATGGCCGCCTGGATACGCCGGAAGACGTTCTCCGAGAGCGTTTCCGACTCATCCGACACAGATAGGAGCGCTTGGCTTGCATCCAACATATTGTCGACACCTTGCGTTTCAATAGCGCCAAAGCTAGCTAAACAGCGCAATGGAGTCAAAGACAAAATCAATATTGTCGACAATTGTCTAAGAACGAACTTACCCGACACACCCGCTGTCAGATCGCGGCGCGCTGGCGTCCAACTGTCGGCGTGATAGAATGCCGCGCCTCCCAAGGGAGTATGGATAGTGTGTCTGCCAACCTTTTCAGCGTGTTGACAGATGAACGAGGAAGCTTGCGCAGTACTTGCCAGTCGCCTTGCCCCGAACCCGCACAGCACCGCGCCAGGATTTATGAGACTTACACCTGCTTCATTGCTGTTCTGCCTCGCCCTGCTGCCGGCCCTTGGCCAGGCGGGAGAAAAGACCGTGTACGGCCTGAACGAGTATGCCCGCCTTTCCGATCTTGACCTCGAGGTGGCGGCCAAACTCGACACCGGCGCCAAGACCGCGTCCCTGAGTGCCCGTGACATCAAACGTTTCAAGCGCAACGGCGAAAGCTGGGTACGTTTCTACCTGGCCATCGATGCTGCCCATTCGCATCCTATCGAGCGCCCCTTGGCCCGCGTCAGCAAGATCAAGCGCCGGGCCGGCGACTACAACCCCGACGAAGGCAAGGCCTACACCGCCCGCCCGGTCATCGAACTGGACATTTGCATGGGTAAAGCCAGGCGCACCATCGAGGTGAACCTCACTGACCGCAGTGCCTTCCAGTTCCCGTTGCTCATTGGTTCCGAGGCGCTCAAGCACTTTGACGCGCTGGTCGACCCAAGCCTTAAATACGCGGCCGGCAAACCTGCCTGCGCCACCAAAGCTCCCACCGCAGAGTAATTCCGATGCGCTCTCTTACCCTTCACCTGAAAGTCCTGATCACCGTCCTGGTGCTCCTGGGCGTGCTGGTCACGGCCTATCAGATCTTCATCCTTGGCATCCCGGTGACCGAGGATGAAACCGACGATTTGTGGAACATCGACGCCAAGGTCGAGTTCGTCGCCAACCCGAAGGACCCGGTCAAGGTGCAGATGTTCGTGCCCCCCCTGAACCGTGACTATGTCAGCCTCAACGAGAGCTTCATCTCCAACAACTATGGGGTAAGCGTCAACCGCGCCGACGGCAACCGCAAGGTGACCTGGTCGGCCCGCCGCGCCAGCGGCAACCAGACCCTCTACTACCGCCTGGTGCTGACCAAGCGCTACAGCAACGAGAAGACCACGGTCAAAGGCCCGACCTTCCGTGACAGCCTGGCGGTCGAAGGCCCTGAGAAGATCGCCGCCGAAGCGCTGATGGCGCCGATCCGCCAGCATTCGGCCGATGTCGAGACCTTCGTCAGCGAGACCATCAAGCGGGTCAACAACCTCAACGACGACAACGTCAAGCTGCTGCTGGCAGGCGATACCTCGTCGATGAAGAAAGCCCAGGTCATCGACCTGCTGCTGTCCATCGCCCACGTGCCGATGGAGAAGGTCCACACCATCCGCCTGGTTGCCGACACCCCGCAAACGCCCGAACTGTGGCTGCGCAGCTTCAACGGCAACGACTGGCTGTACTTCAATCCCGATACCGGCGAACAGGGCCTGCCTAGCGATCGCCTACTGTGGTGGACCGGTGACGACAACCTGATCACCGTCGATGGCGGCAAGAAGGCCAACGTCACCTTCAGCATGAACAACAGCGAGATGAACGCCATCCGCCTGGCCAAGCTGACCGACGAGAACACCGACGCCGACTTCCTGGAATATTCCCTGTACGGCCTGCCGCTGCAGACCCAGCAGACCTTCATGATCATGGTGATGATCCCGATCGGCGTGCTGGTGATCTTGGTGCTGCGCAACCTGATCGGCATCCAGACCCTCGGCACCTTCACCCCGGTGCTGATCGCCCTGGCCTTCCGCGAAACCCAGCTGGGCTTTGGCATCATGCTGTTCACGGTGATCACCGCCCTGGGCCTGTCGCTGCGCTCGTACCTCGAACACCTGAAGCTGCAGATGCTGCCGCGCCTGTCGGTGGTGCTGACCTTCGTCGTGGTCCTGATCGCCGCCATCAGCCTGTTCAGCCACAAGCTGGGTCTGGAACGCGGCCTCTCGGTGGCCCTGTTCCCGATGGTGATCCTGACCATGACCATCGAACGCCTGTCGATCACCTGGGAAGAGCGTGGCGGCGGCCATGCCATGAAGGTGGCCATCGGCACCCTGTTCGCCGCTTCGCTGGCGCACCTGTTGATGATGGTGCCGGAGTTGGTGTACTTCGTCTTCACCTTCCCGGCCGTACTGCTGATCCTGGTGGGCTTCATGCTGGCAATGGGTCGCTACCGCGGCTACCGCCTGACGGAGCTCGTTCGCTTCAAGGCTTTCGTGAAGGCTGACGCCTGATGTTCGGACTGATCAAGACCTGGAAAGCCCTGGAGGCACGGGGCATCATGGGTATCAACCGGCGCAACGCGGACTACGTCCTGAAGTACAACAAGCGCCACCTGTACCCGATCGTCGACGACAAGATCATCACCAAGGAGCGTGCGATCAAGGCCGGTATCCATGTGCCGGAGATGTACGGCATCATCGAGACCGAAAAGCAGATCGAAAAACTCGACCAGATCATCGGCAACCGCAACGATTTCGTCATCAAGCCGGCCCAAGGGGCCGGTGGTGACGGCATCATGGTCATCGCCGACCGCTTCGAGGACCGTTACCGCACGGTGTCGGGCAAGATCATCAGCCACGAGGAGATCGAGCATCAGATCTCCAGCATCCTCACCGGGCTCTATTCGCTCGGTGGGCACCGCGACCGCGCACTGATCGAGTATCGGGTCACCCCGGACCAGATCTTCAAGAGCATCAGCTATGAAGGGGTGCCGGACATCCGCATCATCGTGCTGATGGGCTACCCGGTGATGGCCATGCTGCGCCTGCCGACCCGCCAGTCCGGCGGCAAGGCCAACCTGCACCAGGGCGCCATCGGTGTGGGCGTGGACCTGGCCACCGGCCTGACCCTGCGCGGCACCTGGCTGAACAAGATCATCAGCAAGCACCCGGACACCACCAACGCGGTGGACGGCGTGCAATTGCCGAACTGGGATGGTTTCATGAAGCTGGCAGCCAGCTGCTACGAACTGTGCGGCCTGGGCTACATCGGGGTCGACATGGTTCTGGACCAGGACAAAGGCCCGCTGATTCTCGAGCTCAACGCCCGCCCGGGCCTGAACATCCAGATCGCCAACGACTGCGGCCTGACCCAGCGCACACACGCCATCGAGGCGCACCTGGAAGCGCTGGCCAAAGACGGCGTGAAGGAAACTGCCGAGCAGCGTGTGCGCGTGTCCCAAGGCCTGTTCGGGCACGTTAACCCGCAATAACCCTCAGGGGCTGCCTTGCAGCCCATCGCAGGCTTCGCCGGCCCCACAGTGCAAGTTGTGGGAACCGGCTCAGCCGCGAACGAGCCCAGCCTCGCCATCTGCCATCTTCTCGGCCCGACAGCTTTGCGCTTCTCCCACAGGCGAATACAATCCCCCTCCTCGCTTTGTCATCGCCGTCCACTCTGATGCCAACCTGTACGCTCCACCCCCTGCCCTACCAGATCGACCCCGCCGTCCATTTCGCCCGCCTGCGTCAGGCGCCGGGCGCGATCCTGCTCGACAGCGCTCGCCCCGGCGCCGAGCGTGGTCGCTTCGACCTGCTCAGCGCCTGGCCAGTCCAGCACCTGCAAGCCAAGGCAGGAGAAGATGGCCGAGCCTATCTGCAACGCCTGCGCGATGCCCTGGGCCACCTGGGTCACGCGACGTTGCCCGACGGCATCGAACTGCCGTTCGCCGGCGGCCTGATCGGCTACCTGAGCTACGATTTTGGTCGACGCCTGGAGCACCTGCCCAGCTTGGCCCAGGATGATCTTGGCCTGCCGGACGCGCAGCTGGGCCTGTATGCCTGGGCCATGGTCAGCGATCATTTGCGCTGCACCACACAACTGGTGTTCCACCCGAGCCTCGAGGCCACCGAACGCACCCGCCTGATCGAGCTGTTCGAAACGCCTGAGGCCAACGAAGCAGGCGATTTCACCTTGCTCGCGCCGATGCGCGGCGACCTGCACCCTGCGCAATACCGTGACGCGTTCGACAAGGTCCAGCAGTATATCCAAGCCGGCGACTGCTACCAGATCAACCTGACTCAGCGCTTCCGCGCTCCCTGCCAAGGCGACCCATGGCGGGCGTATCAGGCGCTGCGCAAGGCCTGCCCGACGCCATTCTCCGGCTATCAGCAACTGGCCGACGGCAGCGCCTTGCTGAGCTTCTCGCCGGAGCGCTTCATCCAGGTCAGCCAGGGCCAGGTGGAGACCCGACCGATCAAGGGCACCCGCCCTCGTTCCAGCGATCCGCAGGAGGACGCGCGCAACGCCGCCGAGCTACAGAACAGCCCCAAGGACCGCTCGGAAAACCTGATGATCGTCGACTTGCTACGCAACGACCTGGGGCGCACCTGCCAGATCGGCTCGGTCAAGGTGCCCGAGCTGTTCAGCCTGGAAAGCTACCCCAACGTCCACCACCTGGTCAGCAGCATCACCGGGCGCCTGGCCGCCGGCAAGGATGCCCTGGACCTGATCGGCGACAGCTTCCCCGGTGGCTCGATCACCGGCGCCCCAAAGATCCGCGCCATGCAGATCATCGACGAGCTGGAGCCGACGCGCCGTGCGCTGTACTGCGGCTCGCTGCTGTACGTGGACGTACGGGGCGAGATGGACAGTTCCATCGCCATCCGCAGCCTGCTGGTCAAGGAAGGCCAGGTCTGCTGCTGGGGCGGTGGCGCAGTGGTGGCCGACTCCGAATGGCAGGCCGAGTACGAAGAGTCCATCGCCAAGGTAAGGGTATTGATGGAGACCCTGCAAAGCTTGTGATCGACGGCGCTTTCGTCACAGGCAAACCCGCTCCCACCGGCTTGCAACGCACCTGAGGGAGCGGGGTTTATCCGCGAAGAGGCGCCTCAAGGCAAACGTCTACCCTGCCATTTTTTGTTACCATCGACTCACTACGAGCGCACAGCGCCACACACACGATGGAAACCGCCTGATGAGCCAACCCTTCGACGTCGCCGCCCTGGCCGCGACCTATGCCAGCAAGTCCCCCCAGGACATCCTCAAGCTTGCCTTCGAGCATTTCGGCGACGACCTGTGGATTTCCTTCAGTGGCGCCGAGGATGTGGTGCTGGTCGACATGGCCTGGAAGCTGAACAAACAGGTCAAGGTATTCAGCCTCGACACCGGCCGCCTGCACCCGGAGACCTACCGCTTCATCGACCAGGTCCGCGAGCAGTACAACCTGCCGATCGAGATCCTCAGCCCCGACCGCGCCCTGCTCGACCCCTTCGTCAAGGAAAAGGGCCTGTTCAGCTTCTACAAGGACGGCCATGGCGAATGCTGCGGCATCCGCAAGATCGAGCCACTGCGCCGCAAGCTGGCCACCGTGAGCGCCTGGGCAACCGGCCAGCGTCGAGACCAAAGCCCCGGCACTCGCAGCCAGGTGGCAGCATTGGAAATCGACACGGCGTTTTCCACACCCGAGCGTACCCTGTACAAGTTCAATCCGCTGGCACAGATGACCAGCGAGGAAGTCTGGGGCTACATCCGCATGCTCGAGCTGCCCTACAACAGCCTGCATGAGCGTGGCTTCATCAGCATCGGCTGCGAGCCGTGCACACGCCCTGTGCTGCCCAACCAGCACGAGCGTGAAGGCCGCTGGTGGTGGGAAGAGTCGACCCAGAAGGAATGCGGCCTGCACGCCGGCAATCTGATCACCAAGGCCTGAACCTCCAAGCTCCAAGCCACAAGAAAAAAGCGGCCCTCATGAGGACCGCTTTTACTTGAAGCTTACAGCTTGAGACTTGCAGCTCAATGCACCGGCAGCTCGACCCCTTCGAACAGTTCTTCCAGCTCCTGCTTGTTATGGCACTGGATGGCCTTGGCCATCACTTCGCGGGTCAGGTGTGGCGCGAATTTCTCGATGAAGTCGCACATGAAACCACGCAGGAAGGTGCCACGACGGAAGCCGATCTTGGTGATGCTGGCCTCGAACAGCTCGCTGGCATCCAGGGCCACAAGGTCGCTGTCGAGCTTGGTGTCCACAGCCATCTTGGCCACGATGCCCACGCCCAGGCCCAAGCGCACGTATGTCTTGATGACGTCGGCGTCGGCGGCGGTAAATACCACTTTCGGCGTCAAGCCACGGTGGTTGAACGCCTCGTCCAGCTTGGAGCGCCCGGTGAAACCGAACACGTAGGTCACGATTGGGTACTCGGCGACCGCTTCGAGGGTCAGCTTCGGCAGTTTGGTCAGCGGATGCCCCTGAGGCACCACCACGCAGCGGTTCCACTTGTAGCACGGCATCATGATCAAGTCGCCGAACAGCTCCAGCGCCTCGGTGGCGATGGCAAAATCGACGGTGCCGTCGGCGGCCATCTCGGCGATCTGCATGGGCGAGCCCTGGTGCATGTGCAGGGCGACTTCCGGGTACTGCTTGATGAAACTGCTGATCACCGGCGGCAGCGCGTAGCGTGCCTGGGTATGGGTGGTGGCGATGGACAGGGTGCCCTTCTTCTCGTTGGAGAACTCCTGGGCGATCTGCTTGATGCTCTCCACCTTGCGCAGGATCTCGCCGGCGGTATTGATGATGCGCTCACCGGCGGGGGTGACACGTGTCAGATGCTTGCCGCTGCGGGCGAAGACCTCGACGCCGAGCTCGTCCTCGAGCAGGCGGATCTGTTTGCTGATCCCGGGTTGGGAGGTATAGAGGCTCTGCGCTGTCGCGGAGACGTTGAGGTCATGGTGCGCCACTTCCCAGATGTAGCGCAGTTGTTGAAGCTTCATAGGTTTCCCTCGGATCAGCGGTAGGTCACCGGCAGCAGGCAGCGATGAGATATAACTATATTAGTGGTTCTCGAAATAAAACTAGAACTATTTTGTTACATGCCCTCGTTTTGACCTACCCCCGGTTTCAACCTTTCCTACGCCCCAAGTGCTGTGCCAACGGCACCATGTAAACCGGAACCGGGGACAGCTGCAGCAACCGCGCCGCAGTGCGGCCGATCGGCACATCCACCCCTGCTCCCTGGCTGTGACTGCCGAAAATCAGCAGATCGACACCCAAGCGCTTAGCCTGCTCGATGATCACCTGGGCCGGGTCTCCCTGACGCACCCTCACCGCCCGGATCAACGCCAGGTCCGCTTCTTCACCTAGTTCGTCACGAAAGTTTTCCAACACCCGCTGTTCGATGTTGGCCATGACCGTATTCACACCCTCGCTGTGCAGCTCGTCCAGGGTCTGCTCGTCGAGGTAACTTTGCAGCAGGGACTCGGCGAACTGGCCCATGGGCTCCACCGCGTGGATCACGTACAGCTCTGCGTTGAATGTCCGAGCCAGGGCCAAGGCGTGCTGCATGACAAAAGGCGCGTATACACCGAGGTCGGTGGCATACAGCATGGAATGAATCATTCGACCTCCTCGACTGCCGTTACGACAGAGCAAGGTTCAGCTTAGCAGCGCCGCGTACGGCCGCTTGGCCGTCCGGCGCGCTCTGACCCAGCCTGGAGGGGTCAGCCACTGCGACTGCGACGGTCTATGAAGGCCAGGGCCTGATACAGCATCTGCAGCTGCGGCAAAGGGCACCCGGCCGCTTGTGCACGTGCCAGCGGTTCGGCATAGATCGCCTGCAGCTCAAGCGGTCGCCGCTGGACATGGTCGTGATACATGCTTGGCCAGTAGTCAGGCATCTTTTCGGTCAGGCGAAACAGTTGCTCGGCGTAACCATCCGGCAATACATGGCCACAGGCCCGGGCTCCCTGCACCACTTCGGCCATCAGCGCGCGCACCAGATCACGGCTGTCGGGGTCCGTCATCAGCGCCGTGGTGCTGGCCCGAAGCAGCACCGAAAGTCCGTTGTAAGGCATATTCCATACAAGCTTCTGCCAACGGGCCTGAGCAAGGTCACCCATGGCCTGGGAGTCGATGCCCGCCGCCTGGAACAGCGCCGTTCCTTGGGCCACGATAGCGACACCGCCATCCTCGGCCGGACCGCTGTGGTAACCCAGATTGACCGTACCCAGCGCCTGGTGGCACACCACTCCAGGCGCCTGGCGGTTGACGCAGATGAAGCACAGACCGCCAAGCAGGTGCATATCGGCGCGCAGTGACGGCTGCAACTGCTCCTCCACGCCCAGGCCATTTTGTAACAACACCACCTTGGCCCCAGGGGCTGCGGCCTGGAGGATGAGCGGTGCAAGCTCCCGGTTGCTCGTGGCCTTGGCACCTATCAGCAACCAGTCGCAGGGGGGCATGTCGGCGGCCGAGGCGTAGGCTTGCACCTTCATGTGCAATTGACCGTGGACCGCGCTGTCCACGGCCATGCCATGCGCGTGCACGATGCGGTATTCACTGCGCAACAGAAAATGCACATCGAAACCGGCACGCGCAAGCATGAGCCCGTAGAAACCGCCGATGGCGCCGCTGCCGATAATGCCGATACGTGGGTTGCGAGTGTCCACACGCGCTCCTTGTCCGAAATCTGGGTACTTGGTTTTACACCTAAACCTTTCGGTTTTCGAACACAGAAGCATCCGCTCGCCCCTTACCTGGCCGTACCACCCTGCAAATAAATCGCGCCTTGGTCGTAAAAACCCAGTACCGGCGGGGGCAGCCCATTGTCGAGCCACCTTGTAACGCGCTAAGGTTCGGCTCCCCGTTGCGAACAATCTTGCTGCTGGGCCGCACGGGGATTGCTGGCGGCCGGCACCCGTGACCTGACGAGTAACACGATGGCTGATTTACCGATCGACGACCTTAACGTTGCCTCCAACGAGACTTTGATCACCCCCGATCAGCTCAAGAAGGAACTCCCCCTCAGCGCCAAGGCCCTGCAGACCGTGACTGCCGGCCGAGAAGTGGTGCGCAACATCCTCGACGGCAAGGACCATCGACTCTTCGTCGTGGTGGGCCCCTGCTCCATCCACGACATCAAAGCCGCCCACGAGTATGCCGAGCGCCTGAAGGTGCTGGCCGAAGAAGTTTCCGACACCCTTTACCTGGTGATGCGCGTGTACTTCGAGAAGCCGCGTACCACCGTCGGCTGGAAAGGCCTGATCAACGACCCTTACCTGGATGACTCCTTCAAGATCCAGGACGGTCTGCACATTGGTCGCAAGCTGCTGCTGGACCTGGCCGAAATGGGCCTGCCCACTGCCACCGAGGCACTCGACCCGATCTCCCCGCAGTACCTGCAGGACCTGATCAGTTGGTCGGCCATCGGCGCCCGCACCACCGAATCCCAGACGCACCGGGAAATGGCCTCGGGCCTGTCCTCGGCGGTCGGTTTCAAGAATGGCACTGACGGCGGCCTGACCGTGGCTATCAATGCCCTTCAGTCGGTCTCCAAGCCGCACCGCTTCCTGGGCATCAACCAGGAAGGTGGCGTATCCATCGTCACCACCAAGGGCAACGCCTATGGTCACGTGGTGCTGCGCGGTGGCAACGGCAAGCCCAACTATGATTCGGTCAGCGTTGCCCTGTGCGAGCAGGATCTGGCCAAGGCCAAGATCAAGGCCAACATCATGGTCGATTGCAGCCATGCCAACTCCAACAAGGATCCGGCCCTGCAGCCGCTGGTAATGGAGAACGTCGCCAACCAGATCCTCGAAGGCAACCAGTCGATCATCGGCCTGATGGTCGAGAGTCACCTGAACTGGGGTTGCCAGGCTATTCCGAAGGACCTGAGCGAACTGCAATACGGTGTGTCCATTACCGATGCCTGCATCGACTGGAGCGCTACCGAGAAGGCGCTGCGCAGCATGCGCGCCAAACTCAAGGATGTCCTGCCTCAGCGTCAGCGCGGCTGACAATCGGGCACCAAACGAAAACGCCGGGCATTGCCCGGCGTTTTCATGTTCGGTGTTCGGCGGTGCCGCTCAGGCCTTGCTCGACTGACGCTGCTGACGCTCCATGTAGCGTTCGACGTAGGAGCAGGAGGGGATCACCGTGTAGCCCATCTCCTCGGCGTATTCCAGCGCCTTCTCGGTCAACGCTGCAGCGATGCCTCGCCCCCGCAGGGCATTGGGCACGAAGGTACGGTAGATATCCAGCGTCTGCTTGCCCAAGTCCATGTACGCCAGGTAGGCACGGTGACCGTCCACATTGGTCTCGAACTGATGACCGGCCTGGTCATGGTGGATGGTCAACGCTTCGCTCATCACTACTCCTCGCAGGTCTGTCGGCAGACCCTTACCTTAACCGATGGTGTTTCCGGCGGAGGAACCTCTACGCCACCCCTGCCCCTTGGACCGTAAAGCGATCCGAATCGTTCTGCTGCGCGGGCACCCTACAAATAGTAGGCGCCGTAAGCGGGATTGCTCAAGGTGGGACGGGGAAAAAGTACGAGATAACCCCTGCCTGTCGCTTCGCGCCCACGAACACAGTGTTCTAGGCCTATGACGCTGACGGACAGTTAAAGTCACCGTTAGTTCACCAAAAAGTTCCCGCCCTACAAATGCTTGCAGCCGCTGTGCAAAATTTTCACAAATGCCATACAAAGGTTGTCACCTTTTGGGGTCGGCAACATTTTTTTTGCAGTTCTTGCGCTTAGTCAGTTTACTTACTACAAGTAATGGGTACTATGTACGCCGGCCAGTTTCTCTTTTCCGAGAGATGGCTCTTTAATAGAAAGTCCTTGAAGGGGAACACGATGAACAACGTTCTGAAATTCTCTGCTCTGGCTCTGGCCGCAGTTCTGGCTACCGGTTGCAGCAGCGTATCCAAAGAAACCGAAGCTCGTCTGACTGCGACTGAAGACGCAGCAGCTCGCGCTCAAGCTCGTGCTGATGAAGCCTACCGTAAGGCTGATGACGCTCTGGCTGCCGCTCAGAAAGCTCAGCAGACCGCTGACGAAGCCAATGAGCGCGCTCTGCGCATGCTGGACAAAGCCAGCCGCAAGTAATAATCCTCACGGATTGTTATGGAGCCGACCCACTAGTGGGTCGGCTTTTTTATTGCCACCTGAAAAGCAAACGGCAAAAACGAAAAAGGCCTGCACTAAGGCAGGCCTCGATTCGGGACTCGGGTTAACGGGAGCACCTCCCGTAAGAGTCATCCCGCTTACTGCAGCTCCGGCGGAATGCTCGAAACCATCGGCGCGCCCCCGCCATTGACCGGCACCGCGATTTCCACCGGCATGCCATCTTCGGCAGCCACCACGTCGCGCACCATGTCCCAGTTCATGCGCAAGTTGTTGGCCAGGTCTTCGCGCTTGAGCAAGGCATTGATGACCGCGGTATGTTTATCCACCACCGACGGATTGCCGTGATCATCGAGCGGCGTGTGAGCCTCGAGATAGACCTTACCGCCACTGATGCCGAACTTGTAGGGCTCGTTGATGATACGTACTGGCGTACCCACCGGCACCATCTTGGAAAGTTCCAGCACGTTGTTGTTGAGCATGCGGAAGCAGCCATGGCTGGTACGCATCCCGATACCGAACTTCTTGTTCGAACCGTGGATCAGGTAACCCGGCACACCCAAGGTGAACTTGAAAGGCCCCAGCGGGTTGTCCGGACCGGCCGGCACCACTGCAGGCAGGATGTCACCGTCGGCGGCGTGTTCGGCACGGATCGAGGCAGGTGGCGTCCAGGTCGGATTAGGGGTCTTGGCAGTGATCTTGGTGTTGGCGATGGGCGAGCCCCACCCTTCGCGACCGATACCCAGCGGGAAGGTGTGCACCACGTTCTGCCCTTTCGGGTAGTAGTACATGCGGTACTCGGCCAGGTTGATGACGATGCCTTCGCGCGGACCTGGCGGCAGAATGTAGCGGGTCGGCAGGATGATCTCGGTACCCGCGCCCGGCAGCCATGGGTCAACGCCCGGGTTGGCCGCGATCATCTCGAGGTAGCCCAGGTCATTGGCGGTGCCGATGTCGGCAAAGGTGTCTTCGTACTTGGCCTTGATCACCTGGACCTGGCCGACGATATCTTCACCGGCAGGTGGCAACGGCAATTCCAGCGCAACGGTTGGACCGGCCACCAACAGGGCGGCCAGGGACAAGCTACGGGTGACGGCGGGAAGGCGCGGCAACATCCGGTAAATCCTTCGAAAGATGGGTCAAGAGGATCGATTGTACACCTACCCCGGGACAAGCGGGAGGCATCGGGTTCATGCTGGCACTTCAGATGATGAAAGGTGCTCAGAGTTCCGGCCACACCGGGCGCATGCCGCGGCGCTGGGCATCGAGAATCGCCCGGCACAACGCACAAAGGCGGCCATCACGGTAAACCGAGCGCTCCACTGCGGACCAGCGCGGTTGCGCCGGCAACAGTCCACCGCACAGAGTTCGATCGACAGGCACGCCAAGCTCGAGCTGGCGAGCCACCAGGTGAACGCGAACCTCCTGGCAGGCGAACAGGTCGAGCTGTTCATCGGGCTCGATCAGTTGATAGGCGTACAAGGACCAGGCAGGGCGCGGCATTGGGGGCTCTCGAAGCGGGGGGCGCAACATTAGCCGAAAGCCGGCCCCGATAAAAGCGTCACAGCAAGGGTTTTATCGCCGGCCAGGCATTTTCCAGCAAGCGCGGCTGGGCCCCCACGCTCGGGTGAATGCCATCGGCCTGCATCATCTGCGGTACACCGCCGACACCCTCAAGGAAAAACGGCACCAAGGGGACCTTTTTCTGGGTCGACAGACGCTCATAGACCTGAGCGAAGGCGCTGGTATAACGCACACCATAGTTGGGCGGCAGTCGCATACCCAACAGCACCACCCTGGCGCCCGCCTCGCGCGCCTGATCGACCATCGAAGCAAGATTTTGTTGCAATTGCTCGGGTGGCAACCCCCGCAGCCCGTCGTTGCCGCCAAGCTCCAGCACCACCAGGCTCGGCTTGTGCGCCGCAAGCAGCGCCGGCAGCCGCGCCTGGCCGCCGGCGCTGGTGTCTCCACTGATCGAGGCATTGACTACCTGGTCGGCATAACCCTCGTCCTTCAGGCGCTGCTGCAGCAGGGAAACCCATCCTTGGCGGCTATCCAGGCCAAAACCGGCGCTGATACTATCCCCGACGACCAGCAGTGTACCCGCCGCCGCGCTTTGGGCCAGGCAATACAGGGCCAGACCGGCACTCAACCACCACACTCGCATCGGATTCTCCATGGGCCCCAGCATTCTCGTTGCGCAGAACCTTAGCAAAGTGGTCCCCAGCGCGGAAGGCGACCTGACTATCCTCCACACCCTGTCATTGTCCCTTGCGCAAGGCGACAGCCTGGCCATCGTAGGCGCCTCGGGCTCGGGTAAATCGACCCTGCTCGGCCTGCTCGCCGGCCTCGACCGCCCCAGCGCGGGCAAGGTCATGCTCGCCGGCCACGACCTGGGCCCTCTCGATGAGGATCAGCGCGCCCGGGTCCGTGCCGAACATGTGGGCTTCGTGTTCCAGTCGTTCCAGTTGCTCGACAGCCTCAACGCTCTGGAAAACGTCATGCTTCCCCTGGAGCTCGATGGCCGCCGCGATGCACGCGAGCAGGCCCGGACCCTGCTGGAGCGAGTCGGCCTGGGCAAACGCCTGAGCCATACCCCACGCCAACTCTCCGGCGGCGAACAACAACGGGTGGCGATCGCCCGCGCCTTTGCAGCCCAGCCCTCGGTGCTGTTTGCCGACGAGCCAACTGGCAATCTGGACAGCCATACCGGCGAACGCATCAGCGACCTGTTGTTCGAATTGAACAAGGAACGTGGGACGACCCTGGTTCTGGTCACCCATGACGAGCGCCTGGCTCAACGCTGCCGACGCCTGATCCGCCTGGATGCCGGCCGTCTGGTGGCGTCCTGATGAGCCGCCTGCCCTTCCCACTCCTCTGTGGCCTGGCCCTGCGCCAGTTACTGCGCGATGCCCGCACCGGGGAAGTTCGGGTGCTGTTTTTTGCCCTGCTGGTGGCAGTGGCAGCCAGCACTGCCATCGGCTACTTCGGCGCACGCCTGAACGGCGCCATGCAACTGCGCGCCAGCGAATTCCTCGGTGCTGACTTAGTGCTGCAAGGCAGCTCGCCGGCACGAGACGTGCAAATCAGCGCAGGCAAGACGGCCGGCCTGCACCATGCTCACGTGGTGGAGTTCACCAGCGTGGTCGGTGGCGACAGCGGCATCCAGTTATCGAGCATCAAGGCCACCGACGCCGCCTACCCTCTTCGCGGCCAACTGCGCAGTGCCGCCACGCCCTATGCCGAGGAAACCCCTGGCGGCGGCCCCGCACCTGGCGAAGCCTGGGTCGAGGCACGTCTACTGGTGGCGCTGGGGCTGTCGATTGGCGACAGCATCGACGTCGGCATGAAGACCTTGCGTATGAGCCGTGTGCTCACCTACGAACCCGATCGCGCCAACAACTTCTATAGCCTCACACCACGTGTGCTGATGAACATAGCGGACCTGCAGTCCACCGGCGTGATCCAGCCGGGAAGCCGGGTCAGCTACCGCGACCTGTGGCGCGGTACGCCCGAGGCGCTGGCGCAGTACCGCGGGGAGGTGAAAAGGACCTTGGCCGCCAACCAGCGCCTGCTCGACACACGCGATGGTAACCAGCAGGTCGGTGGCGCGCTGGGCAAGGCCGAGCGCTACCTGAACATGGCCAGTCTGGTGGCGGTATTGCTGGCTGGGGTTGCCGTCGCGCTTTCGGCCAGTCGCTATGCGGCCCGCCGCCTGGATGCCAGTGCCTTGTTGCGTTGCCTGGGGCTTTCCCGACACCAGGCACTGGGCATGTACTGCCTGCAACTGGCCGCGCTCGGCCTGATTGCCGCGGCCACCGGTGCCTTGCTCGGCTGGCTGGCACAGCTGGGGCTGTTTCGTTTGTTACAAGGCCTGATGCCGAGCGAAGTGCCTGCTGGTGGCATGACCCCCGCCCTGGCCGGCATTGGCACTGGTCTGGTGGCCTTGGCCGGGTTCGCCCTGCCGCCGCTGGCAGCCCTTGGCCGCGTCCCCCCTTTGCGTGTGCTACGCCGCGATTTGTTGCCCGTGCCGCCGAGCAGCTGGCTGGTATACGGCACAGCACTGCTTGCCCTGGGGCTGATCATGTGGCGTTTGAGCCTGGACCTTCTACTCACTTTTGCCTTGCTCGCCGGGGGAGGGCTCGCCGCCTTGCTACTTGGTGGCCTGCTACTGCTGGGCCTGCGCAGCCTGCGACAAGTGCTGGCCAGTGCTCCCTTGGCCTGGCGTCTGGGCCTGGGTCAACTGCTGCGCCATCCTCTGGCTGCCGCCGGCCAGACCCTTGCCTTCGGCCTGATCCTGCTGGCCATGGCCCTGGTCGCCCTGCTGCGAGGCGAATTGCTCGATAGCTGGCAAGCGCAGTTGCCCAAGGACGCCCCCAACCACTTCGCCCTCAATATCCTGCCTGACGAGCGAGACCCTTTCGCCCAACGGCTGCAGGCGATCAACGCCAGCTCAGCCCCCTTGTATCCAGTGATACCGGGACGCCTGACGCACATCAACGGTCAGCCCGTGCGGCAATTGGTGAGCAAGGAGTCCACCGCCGAGCGCGCCGTGCAGCGTGACCTCAGCCTCACCTGGGCCGCCGAACTGCCTCCGGGCAACACCCTGAGCGCGGGCCACTGGTGGCAAGCACCACCTGCTGCGGACGAGTTGCCTGGGGTTTCGGTGGAAGCCCAGCTTGCCGACAGCCTGAAACTCAAGCTCGGAGATCGGCTTGACTTCGATATCGGCGGCCAGCAACGCCAGGCGCGGGTGGCCAGCTTGCGTGCTGTGCACTGGGACAGCTTCCAGCCCAATTTCTACATGATCTTCCAGCCAGGGACCTTGCAAGGGCTGCCGACGACCTACCTGACCAGCTTCTATCTGGCACCGGGGCACGACCCAGAAGTGGTCGCCCTGTCGCGGGCGTTTCCGGCGGTGACCATTCTCCAGGTCGATGCGCTGCTGGCGCAGTTGCGCAGCATCCTGGCCCAGGTGACGTGGGCGGTCGAATACGTGCTGTTGTTCGTGCTGGCGGCGGGGCTGGCGGTACTGTTCGCCGGGCTCCAGGCGACATTGGACGAGCGTATTCGCCAGGGGGCGCTGTTGCGTGCGCTGGGCGCCGCCAGGCCGTTGCTGGTCAAGGCGAGGCGGATCGAGTTCGGGTTGCTTGGCGCGGTGAGTGGGTTGTTGGCTGCTGTGGGGTGCGAGCTGATTACCTGGGTGTTGTACCGGTATGCGTTTGATCTGGCGTGGGGGCCGCATCCCTGGTTGCTGGTGGTGCCGGTGGTGGGGGCTGTCGTGGTGGGCGGGGCTGGGGTTGTGGGGACGCGACGGGCCTTGAATGCGAGTCCGTTGGTGGTGTTGCGGGAGGGGTAGGCTTGGGCTTTCAGAGGGTGTGACAATCTGGTTTTAGCGGGGGCGCCACCGGCGCTTTTCGCCTTTACGGCGACCTACTTTGCTCTCGGGCAAAATAGGCAAAACTACTGGCTCCCACCTCCGGCCTCCTGAGGTCGAAATCGGTGGTGCCTGAACCATCGCGTATCAACCCGCGCAGGACCTGTAGGCGCTGGCGAAGCCTGCGATGGGCCGCGCAGCGGCCCTCTGGGTGAATGCCCTCAGTCGAGGGTCTGTATGAAATGTGTTCGCGCGAAGGCTCTCGCAAGCCGCACAACCCGACTACCCATCCATCCCATAACAAATACGATTGACGTACCAGGTCGCCTCCCCCGTAGGTGTCTTCACCACCACCTCATCCCCCTCTTCCTTCTTAAGCAGTGCCCGCGCCATGGGTGAGTCGATGGAGATATAGTCGTTACGCCCGTAGATCTCGTCATACCCCACGATCCGAAACTTGAGCACCTCGCCTTCATCGTTCTCGATCTCCACCCAGGCACCAAAGAACACCTTGCCCTCTTGCTGCGGCGAATAGGCAACCACCTTGACGTCTTCAAGCCGCTTGCGCAGGTACCGGACCCGGCGGTCGATCTCTCGCAAGAGCTTCTTGTTGTACTGGTAGTCCGCGTTCTCGCTGCGGTCGCCCAGGGAAGCGGCCCAGGTGACCTTCTGGGTAATCTCGGGACGATAGACCCGCCACAGGTGATCGAGCTCCTTCTTCAGAGCCTCATGACCTTCAGTGGTGATGATGTTGGTGCTCAAGCGGTATTCTCCTCAGTGCATCCTCCGCTGACGCACGCCAGCGGAGGGCACCGAGCTTAGCGAAAAATCCCGTGGCCGACACGCCGCTCAGCGGCGAGTGATCAGTCCCTGGCGCGCAATACGTGTCAGCTGACCGATGACTTCGGCAGCGTCGGCCGCTAAAGGCGCCTGGATCACGGCAAGGTCGAAACGGTCATTGCCAAATTGGGCAAAGCCATCGCAGGTTTCGGCAAATTGCACCAGAAATGCACGCGCTTGCCCCTTGCGCCGCGACAAGCCATCAAGGTTGCGTAAAAGTGTGGGTTGATGCTGACCACCGAGCAGGATACGCGGTGTACGGGAAGCCTGGCTGGCAGGCAATGGACTCAAGCAGACACTGGTACGTGGACAACTCATGGAGATATCTCTGCGCCTCGCAAATCCCGCTGGGCAGCGGTGGGAGGCGTCACCGAACCAGCGCTTTAGCGGTATTTCGGATGCCCCAAACGAGTTATCCCGCGCCCCGCAAGTAGCTGTTTAAATCGGCGCAGTCGGTATGCTAGAGCGTGACGCGATAAGTTACAAGATATCGATGACCGCTAAACGCTAAGACTTTCGCAGACCTGCCCCGTCAAATGAAAAAACCCGCTTACCAGCACACCTGGAAAGCGGGTTTGATGTCAGCCGGGTAGATCAGTTGCGAGCGATCAGGCGGTCCAAGGAGAAGCGGCCCGCGCCCTCGATCAATACCGCGACCGTACCGGCCAACAACGCCAGGGCGAACTCGTAGCCATTGTTCGACATGAACAAGCCATTGTTGATGTGCACCGAGAAGATCGCCACCACCAGGGTCACGGACAGGGCCAACGCCGCAGGCCGTGCCAGCAAGCCCACCACGAGGGCCAGGCCGCCGAAGAACTCGGCGCTGCCTGACAACAGAGCCATCAGGTAGCCCGGGGCCAGGCCGATGCTTTCCATCCATTGGCCGGTGCCTTCCAGCCCATAGCCGCCAAACAGGCCGAACAGCTTCTGGGCGCCGTGGGCCACGAAGATGATGCCTACCAGGATACGAATGACGCTCAGACCAGTACCGGCGCGGGTAACGAACAGGGCGTTGAGGGTGTTGTTCATTTCGATGCTTCCTGAATCAAAGGGATGTTGTGTGGAGATGGCGCCATTCTAATCATCAAAATAGATATAAAAAGCGCAAAAATCGGCATTTATATATCAATTTTTTAGATTAACTAGCGATTCGCAATACGCTCCAGCGATTCCCGCTGCCGATTGAAAGCCAGGAAGTACTTATTGACGCTATTGACGAAGTTGACCGGTCCCATGCCTACCTGCTCCATGGCGATGCGCTCGGTCTGGAAGAACCACTGATTGCCATTGAGCCCGCGGCGCCGCGCCTCGGCGCGCATGGCCTGGACTCGTTCCGGTCCAAGGTTGTAGGCCGCGAGGATAAACGCCATGCGCTCACGCTCGTTGAGCTGGGGACTGGCGAAGAACTTGCGGCGGATCAATGCCAGATACCGGGCGCTCGCCTGCACATTGCCCTCGACCGAGGCGATGTCATTCACCCCCACACGGCGAGCCGCCGCCGGCGTGATCTGCATCAGCCCATGCGCGCCACCACCACCGCGAGCCGCCGAGTTGAAAGTGGATTCCTTGAACGCCAGCGCCGCCAGGTTCAGCCAGTCGATCTGCTGCGCAGCGCCATGCTTCTGCAGGACCGTGCGCAACGACTCCAGACGCTTGCGGTCCTTTCTCGCCAGCGGGTCATGCACGCGGTACTGACGTCGGTAGATACGCTCGAAGGCTGCGTCCTGGTTCGCCGGTGCTCGGTAGCCCTCCAGAAAGCGGTCCACCGTGGCGAGCAACATGCTAGCGTCACGTCGCACATACCAGCGCATCGCCTGGGGCTGGCCCAGGCTCACGCGCGAATCCAGCCGCAAGCGCGGCATCACCCGAGCCCACCGCTCGGCAATCGGGCGCTCCACCACGGTCAGGTGATAAATGCCTGCCTGGACCATCTCCAGCACATCTTCCACCGCCAGGCTGGCGTCGACCCACTCCACCTTGATCGGTGCACGCTTGCGCAGCGCCAGTTGCTGGTTGATCTGGGTGATCACCGCACCGGCGGCGCTGGCAGTGGTCAACGCGACAGTACGTCCGGACAACTGATCCACACGGCTGAAACCGCGCTCCCCTTTGCGCCCGACCAACATCAGTTGCACCTGGTCCCGGACCGCGACGCTGCCACTGACCCCACGCACCCGCGCAGGATCGAGCAGCTCGCCAGGGGCAGCCAGGTCACCCTCGCCACGCTGCAGGGCGGCGAGCAACTGCTCCTTGGCGCGGGGAATAAGCTTGAGGCGGATTTGCTGACCGTCCTGGGACCGGGCATTGAGGTAGTGTTCGAGACCTCGCAAGCGGTGGTACTCCACGCCCACCGGCTCGCCTTTGACTTCACCCGAGCTGTTGCGACTCTGGTTGACCAGAACCCTCAGGACTTTGCTGCTGCGAATCTGTGCCAGGTCGCGAACTTGGCTGGTCGGCACATGCTGCTGGGGCCCTGGCAACCGGGCATTGGCCGGTGGGGGCAGGGTCAAGCCGACAAACAGCAGCGGTATCAGCAGTGATCGCAGCATGCGAGAACCTGTCCGAGGGCTGGGAGCGGGTGTCATACAGCGAGGTCCGCCCATGACAAATGACGCTAAAAGACCACGACAACCACTTGAAGTTCTGGGATTTCTTTCGAATTACCCGTTTTTTGCTATGCTGGCCGGCCCGCGGCACGAGGTAGAAAGATGCAACTGATCGATATTGGCGTCAACCTGACCAACAGCAGTTTCCATGACCAGCAGGCCGCCGTCGTCGAGCGGGCCGTGCAAGCGGGCGTGGTCCAAATGGTGCTTACCGGGACCAGCCTCCAGGTCAGCGAACAGGCCCTGACGCTCGCTTCGCAGCTCGATCCCGAAAGCCTGCGCCTGTTCACCACGGCCGGCATCCATCCCCACGATGCCAGCCATTGGGACAACGCCAGCGAGCGCCAACTGCGTGCACTGCTGGCCCAGCCACGGGTGCGCGCCGTGGGTGAGTGCGGGCTCGATTTCAACCGCGACTTCTCCCCTCGCCCACTACAGGAGAAAGCCCTGGAGGCTCAATTGGCGCTGGCCGCCGAGCTGCGCCTGCCCGTGTTTCTCCATGAGCGTGAAGCCAGCGCGCGACTTCTGGCGATCCTCAAAAACTATCGTGACCACCTACCAGCGGCCGTGGTGCACTGCTTCACCGGCGAGCGCCAAGCCTTGTTCGCCTACCTGGACCTGGACTTGCACATCGGTATCACCGGCTGGATCTGCGACGAGCGCCGCGGCACCCATCTTCACCCGCTGGTGGGCAACATTCC
This sequence comes from Pseudomonas sp. PKS, assembly GCF_051913525.1. NCBI lineage: Bacteria > Pseudomonadati > Pseudomonadota > Gammaproteobacteria > Pseudomonadales > Pseudomonadaceae > Pseudomonas > Pseudomonas sp. PKS. Next base: position 45,028 of record NZ_JBEGDO010000026.1, read on the forward strand.
CGAAGGCCGCTTGATGCTCGAAAGCGACGCGCCCTACCTGCTGCCGCGCAGCCTTCGTCCCAAGCCAAAGAAGGGCCTCAACGAACCGGCTTTCCTGCCCGAAGTACTGCGAGAGGTTGCGCTGCACCGGAGGGAATCCCTGGAGCAGACCGCCGCGCACACCACGGCCACCGCCAAGGCATTCTTCCAGTTGCCCTGAAACCGGGCCGGGGTTTGTTGACGCATATCAAGGCGGGCGCTGAGACGAGCGGACACAATGATGGCACCTTGCCAATAATGTTTCCGCTCAACTCAGAGAAGACCTATCCATGGGTGCCTGGCTTAGCAATATTTCCCTGAAGTACAAGTTCTGGGCCGTCAACGCGGTGGCCTTCGTCACGACCCTGCTCCTGGTGCTCTATGCGGTATACCTGGAACAGCAAGCCCGCGCAGAAGGCGCGCGCAACCAGGCGATTGCCCAGGCCGAGCTGATCGCGGCCTGGCCTTCGGGTCAGCCCCTGCCCCTACCGGCGCAGGCCGTGATCTGGCAGGCCGGGCAGACACCGGTCATCGCCAACCAGCCGCGTGAGGCCCTGGCCGATGCCCGAGGCTGGGTCGCCCTGCCCAATGCCTGGATCCTGGGCAACAATCCTTTGCAGGGCGCTCAAGTGATCCACCACGCAGAGCAGCGCATCGCTGTGCTGGCCGAATCCCCCAGCCTGCGCCAGGTGTTCTTCGAGCGCTTCACCCAATACGCGGTCTGCGTGCTGATTCTGATGCTGGCGATGCTCTGCGCTTCGCAGTTGCTGATCCGCTTCCTGCTCAGCCAACTCAATACGCTCAAAGACGTGATGCTGCATGTGGAGAAAACTGGTGACTTGTCAGCCCGTGTCCCGCTGTCCTGTGGCGATGAAGTCGGCCAGATGGCAGGCGCCTTCAATGCGATGCAAGCCACCTACCACCGGGTGGTCAGCACGGTGGCTCGCACCGCTGCGCAACTGGATAGCGGCGCAGCACGCCTGGCAGCGAGCATGGACGAGGTGCGCCACGGCATGATCGGCCAGCAGAGCGAGACCGACCAGGCTGCCACAGCCATCAACGAGATGTCCGCCACGGTCCATCACATCGCCCAGCACGCCGGCGCCACCCGTGACCTGTCGCAGACCGCCGACACCCTGGCCGGCAGCGGCCAAGCGGTGGTCACGCGTGTGCAGGACTCTATTGCTGGCCTGTCCAGCGGCGTACAGCAAACCGCCGAAATGATTCACCAGCTCGCCGAAGACAGCCAGCGCATCAACGGCGTGGTCAGCGTCATCCACAGCATCGCTGAACAAACCAATCTACTGGCCCTCAATGCCGCTATCGAGGCGGCCCGAGCAGGCGAACTGGGACGTGGTTTTGCCGTGGTGGCGGACGAGGTGCGCAACCTGGCCAAACGCGTGCAGACCTCCACCGATGAAATCACCGGCATGGTGTCCGCCCTACAGGCCGGCACCCGTGATGCCGTGGACTTCATGCAGGAGAGCTCCTACAAGGCAGACGATTGTGTCAAACAGGCTCAGGAGGCAGGTGAGGCGTTGCTCGAGATCACCAGTGCCGTGGCGCAGATGCGCGAAAGCAACACGCAGATCGCCGTCGCCGCCGAACAGCAAAGCCAGGTGGCCGAAGAGATGAACCGGGCGGTGGTGAGCATCCGTGATGTCACCGAGGAAACAGTCCAGCAAACCGTCGGTTCGGCCACCACCAGCAACGAGCTGGCGACCCTGGCGGCCGAGCTGAACAAAGCCATCGGCCAGCTCAAGCTATAAGGCCGATAACCTGCCTCGATTGGCCCTCGCCCGAGGGCCACACTAAGCTTTGGGCATGACCGAGAGGAAATGCCCATGAGCAAACGACTGCCCAACCTGCACGCCTGGCAATGGCGTGGTTACCATCACAATCACCGGCATCCGACCAACCTGGTGCTGCATCTGATCGCCGTCCCGTTATTCATCCTGGGCGCATTGTTGGTGCTCGGCGGGGTGTTTGGCCTGGACCTCAGCCAGCTGGCCATCGGCCTGATCGCCCTGGCCGCCGGACTGGGCCTGCAGCGCCACGGCCATCGTCTGGAAACCGAGCAACCCGAACCCTTCGCCAGTCGCAAGGATGCCGTTCAGCGTCTGCTGACCGAGCAATTCATCACCTTTCCGCGCTTTCTGCTGAGCGGTGCTTGGTGGCGTGCCTGGCGCGAGCGCCACAAGCATCGCCGTTAGCTGCCCAGACCTAGGCGAACACCGTCACGGTCTGTCGGCTCAAGGCAATCAGCTCATTCTCGGCTGTCCACAGGGCGGCCGAGGCATGCCCGTAGCCATCGCGGGCGTGCTCGGTCTCGACACAGTAACGACACCAGTCCAAGGTCGACAGCTTGGGCGCTGGCTGAATGAACTCGATCGTCCAGGTCAGGGTGCTGCCTGCAGCAGGTTGCTTAAGATGGGGGAGCAGACTGGGCGGCCAGGCATCGACCATCGCCAGCAGGTGCGCTTCGTTTACCGGCCCATCGGCCATATCGCGCAGACGCACCCAACCGCCCATCCGTCGTTCGTTGTTGCCGCTGAACGGCAGACCACCAATGGCCCAACGCAAAGCCACATGACGCATGAACTCGGGCGTCACGCCTTTGATACAGGGCAATTCGGAGGCCGACTGCTCGAGCGGCTTCATGTCCACGGCAGGCTGCGCCGTGACCTCGATCGCCGAAGGACGGCCATCCCCGAAGCTGCCCTGTACCAGGGTCACCACCTGTCCTTCCTGTACCGCGCGTCCCAGCAGCGTGCTGACGGCTTTGCCCTCACGCAACACCTCGACCTCGAAACTGATCGGCACCTCCGGCGTCGCTGGCCCGACAAAGGTGATGGCCAACGACCGCACCGGACGTCCCTCACCGAGCTTGGCACGCATCGCCTCATGCATCAGCGCGACCATCAGCCCACCAAATACCGCGCGTCCCTGGCCCCAACTGGCCGGCACGCTGACAGATTCGGGACACTCGCGCACCGCGCTGAGCAATTGCGTGAAATTCATGTTCGGCTCCTGCACCTGGGCTTGATTGGCTGCCACGGAACGTGCCCGCGTCAAAACGTGCCCCGGATATTAGCCAGCGAGTGCCTGGCTGGCAGCCCGCATAATGGCCATTCCCTGTGGCTATCGACGCGCCACGGCTGCCCGCAAGGCCTCCAGGGTGGCATCGGCCTTCTGCTCGGCCTCATGCAGCTCGCGTTCCCAGGCTTTCTTGAAGGGCGCCAGATCGGCGTGATCACGCGCCAGCAAAAGCCATTGCACACGGTCGTGCCAATCGCCCAAGTCCGCCTGGGTGCGCTTGAGTAGACGTTGCAGTTTGTTTCCGGCGTGCTCCAGCTGTGGGTACGCCTCGTCGCCATAACGCACCCGCTTGATCAGCAGGCGCAGGCGATGACGGTCGTGGCTGGGATCGTCAAGCGCCTTTTCGAGCTTGCGCCATTGCTTGTCCAGGCGCTTGTCGATGCGCTTGCCCAAGCCTCTGGCTAAGCCTTCTCGCGCACAGGCCCGGAGGAACAACGGAAAGGTGTCGATGATCGCCAACACCCGGGTGAGTTGGCGGCTCACGGCCACACTGGCGAAGATGCCCGCCCTGCCCTCCAGGCGACGGGCCCCAGCCTGCTCGTGTCCTTGGCTGATCAGGTGGGCCGCCAGCACCTCGCGGTCCCGCAAGGGGGTCGTGAGCGCGCCCAGCGAGCGCGCCGCGTCCTCCAACTGCGTGACACCAGGCAAACCCCGCAAAGGCCGCAGCAGGCTGCGCAAGCGTCTCAGGCTGGTACGCAGGTCGTGCAATGCTTCACTGTCGACATCGCCCGCCAGCCGCTCCCGACACGCCAGCAGACGGACCTGCAGGGACAGCACTTGGGCGATGACATGATCGAGCATGGCGGCCATACAGCCCTCCTGGATCAACGACCCGCGCGAGACTCACGGATGTAGAAACGCGCCTTCTCGGCCTTGCGGCTACAGCCTTCGAAGGCCTCGAACTGCTGCTGCGTCTTGGCACCAGTCAACAGCGACAGCGCCTTGGAATAGCTGACGGTTCCGGCAAACCCTTCGGCCTTGGCCAGGTCCAGCTCCTTCCACGCAGCATCGAGCTGAGTTGCACAGCTGTCACGGTACGCCGTCTTGCCCGCGCAACCTGTGAGGACAAGGGCGATCAGGGGAAGGCAGATCCAGGCTTTCATCAGTCAGTAACCTCAAGTTTGAACAAAAAAGAGTGGCCGTTCGACGCTCAAACAATCGAAAAGTGCCCTGCTCAGCGTAGCCCAGCGCGGTCTACATTGAAGCACAGGCAACAATGGGTGCATTGTTGGACCATGGTTGCACAGCAGTAGGGGACAGTCATGAGCAAACGCGTGGCATTGGTACTGGGATCAGGGGGCGCACGCGGGTATGCGCATATCGGTGTGATCGAGGAGATAGAGCGACGCGGCTACGAGATCGCCTGCATCGCCGGCTGTTCGATGGGCGCGGTGATCGGCGGCATCTACGCTGCCGGAAAGCTGGATGAATACCGCCGTTGGATCGAGAGCCTGGACTACCTCGATGTGCTGCGCCTGGTGGATGTGAGCTTTCGCCTGGGCGCGATCCGTGGCGACAAGGTGTTTGGCCAGATCCGCAAGATCGTCGGCGAGGTGAACATCGAACAACTGTCCATTCCCTACACGGCAGTGGCGGCGGACCTCACCAACCAGCAGGAAATCTGGTTCCAGGAAGGCTGCCTGCACCAGGCCATGCGAGCCTCGGCGGCGATCCCCAGCCTGTTCACGCCAGTGATGCAGGGTAACCGCATGCTGGTCGATGGCGGCATTCTCAATCCGCTGCCGATCGTGCCGGTGGTGTCCAGCCATTGCGATCTGATCATCGCCGTCAACCTCAACGCCACCAACCAGAAACAATATCAATTGCCGGTGATTGAGCGGCCTGCGGCGTTCAAGATGCGCTTCGATGCCGTCATCAGCTCGTTGGGCTCACGCCTGCCCTTTCGCCGCAAACCAGCCGAACAATTGATGCGCATCGAACAGGAAATCGTCGCAGAGGGGCTGAGCGCAAGCGACCCCTGGCTTGGCGAATCTGCCGACCCAGAAGGCCAGCAACCGGCAGCGGCACCCGAACGTGGCGGCGCACCCAAGTCCGCCACCGGTTCGTTCATCATCGATAACGTGGGGCCTGCGTCCTTGCTCGACCTGATCAACCAGAGCTTCGAAGTCATGCAGACCTCCCTCGCCCAGTACAAAATCGCCGGCTATCCACCAGACGTGCTGATCAACGTGCCCAAGCGGGTCTGCCGCTTCTTCGAGTTCTACAAGGCGCCGGAACTGATCGCCCTGGGACGGGAAATTGCCCGGGACACGTTGGACACTTACGAAGGTGAGCGGCGTTAGCCCACCAAAAACAAGAAAGGCCGCATGAGCGGCCAGTCTTGTTGCGCGATTGCACTCAGTAGCGAGTGACGTCAGCCGCGGCTTCCAGTTGCTTGCGGTAGGACGCGAAGTCCTGCTGGCCTGCACGCGAAGCGAGGTAACGGCGGATCTGCGCTTTCTCCTCGTCAGTGGCCGCAGCGCCTTCGTTGACGCCCTTGAGCTGCAGCACCACCAGGCTGCCATCGCCGAGGACCACACTGCCGTAGACCGGCTTGTCCTTGGACGCAGGCTTGGCCAGGCGGAATACCGCTTGCAGTTCGGCCGGGTCGATACCGTCCTGACCACGCGTAACGGCTTCCTGGGTCTTCCACTTCTGGCCTTCCTGCTCGGCGGTCAGAGGGATGGAGCCATCGCGAAGACCCGCGATCAGCTTGTCGGCCTTGGCCTTGAGCTCGGCAGTCGCCTTCTCCTTGGCCAGATGCTCGCGGATGTTCTTGGCCACGGCCTCCAGCGGCAGTTGCTCAGGCTTGCGGTGTTCCTTGACACGCAGCACGACCACGGTCTCCGGATCCAGCTCGATGGCATTGCTGTTGGCACCCTCTTCCAGCACTTCTTCGCTGAAGGCGGCCTGGACGACCGAACGGTTGGCCGTGATGCCATCACCACCTTCCCGACCGAATGCGGCCGAAGTCTGCACCTTCAGGCCCAGGTCCTGGGCCGGCTGGGCCAGGTCAGAGGCCTCGAACGCCGCATCTTCCAGTTGCTTGGTCACTTCCACGAAGCGCTGCTCGACCTGTTGGGTCTTGAGTTCGCGGGTCAGCTTGTCCTTGAGGCTTGCGAAGGTCGGAACTTCCGGCGCCTGCACACCCAACAGCTTGATCAGGTGGTAACCGTACTCGGTGCGTACCGGTGCCGATACCTGGTCCTTGTTCAGCTTGTACAGGGCATCCTCGAAGGCTGGGTCGTAGACGCCTGGGCCTGCGAAGCCGAGATCCCCCCCATTGCTGGCCGAACCTGGGTCCTTGGAGAATTCCTTGGCCAGCGCGGCAAAGTCCTCGCCTTTGGCCAGACGCTGCTGGATCTCTTCGATACGGGCCTTGGCCTGTGCATCGGAAACCTTGTCGTCGACCTCGATGAGGATATGCGCGGCATGACGCTGTTCGGCCAGGTTGGCGATTTCCTTCTCGTACAGGGCCTTGAGTTCGTCCTCGTTGACCTGTACCTGATCGAAGAAGGCCGACTTCTTCAGCTCGATGTAATCGATGACCACCTGGTCAGGCGTCATGAATTCCTTGGCGTGCTGGTCGTAGTGCGCCTTGATCTCGTCGTCACTCACCTTGACGGCGGCCGGATCGGCCTTGAAGGTCAGCGAAGCGAAATCGCGGGTCTGCTTCTCCAGGCGAGCGAAGGCTTCGACCTGTTTGTCGGTGACGAAGCTGCTGCCAGCAAGGCCGGTGCGCAGCTGCCCGATGAGCATTTCCTCGGCGAGCATCTCGCGGAACTGCATGCGCCCATAGCCCATCTGGCGAATGACCGCATCGAAACGTTCGGCGCTGAACTTGCCATCGACCTGAAACTCCGGTGTTTGCAGGATCAGCTGATCCAGCGCGGCCTCGGAGAAGGCGAACTTGGCGTCTTCGGCCCCCTGCAACAGCAGCTTGCGCTCGATCAGCCCTTTGAGCGCGGCTTCGCGCAGCATCTTTTCATCCAGCAGTGCTGGGTCGAAATCCTTGCCCAGCTGTTGCATCAGCTGGCGGCGCTGCATGTCGACGGCCTGGCTCAGCTCGTTCTGACTGATGGTCTGGCCGTTCACCTTGGCGGCGTCCTGGCTATGGCTGGCGGCCTGGAAAATGGCCTCGAAGCCGGTCAGCGCCATCAGCACGACGATAAGGCCGATGATGGTCTTGGCAATCCAACCTTGTGAATTGTCCCTGATATTCTGCAGCATGCGTCCCCCAGAAACGGTTGTACCACTGCGTCGACAACCGTGGAGCGTGGGTAGAGTCCTGATAGAAGAAAGGCGCATCCTGTGGGATGCGCCTTTTCAAAGCGAGCGTGCCAACGGGAACGTTTGCGACCCCGCCGTCACGCGGTCGGACCTGGTGTGCACCAGGTCCGGCTGAAAGAGACGACTTAGTTGACGGCGTCTTTCAGGCCTTTGCCAGCCTTGAAGCCTGGAACCTTGGCAGCAGCGATCTTGATCGCCTTGCCGGTTTGCGGGTTACGGCCGGTGCGCTCAGCGCGCTCCTTGACCGAGAAGGTACCGAAGCCAACCAGTACAACATCGTCACCTTGCTTCAGGGCGCCGGTGACGGATTCGATGACTGCGTCCAGCGCACGGCCAGCTACAGCTTTCGGAATGTCAGCGGATGCGGCGATAGCGTCAATCAGTTCCGACTTGTTCACTCTAAGTCCCCTTATATCTCTATTGAGTTTGTTTCTAAGTATGTAATGAAAAGCTTATGAAACGAGCACTGGGCGGCCTATTGACACTGGCGTGCCGTTTTATAGCAAGGCCCCGAAAAAACTGTCAAGGAAAGCCCCCCAGCGAAATACGTACTAGTGCGTGCTGATTCTTTCCTTAGCATCGCCGTCGCGCTTTTCATCTTTCGCGACAATCTCCGGAGCCACATCTGGCAAGGGCTCCGGGGCGTATTGCAGCGCAATTTGGAGGACTTCGTCAATCCATTTGACCGGTTTGATCTGAAGATCCTGTTTGATATTTTCCGGAATCTCCTTCAGATCACGAACGTTTTCCTCTGGAATGATCACCGTCTTGATCCCACCGCGGTGTGCCGCGAGGAGTTTTTCCTTCAAGCCACCGATGGCCAGAACCTGGCCACGCAGGGTGATTTCACCGGTCATGGCCACATCAGCGCGCACCGGAATCTGGGTAAGCGCCGAGACCAGCGCGGTGCACATGCCGATACCCGCACTTGGGCCGTCCTTGGGCGTAGCGCCCTCGGGCATATGGATATGCACATCGTGCTTCTCGTGGAAATCGGCGGCAATGCCCAGGCTGCGGGCACGGCTGCGTACCACGGTCTGCGCGGCGGTGATCGATTCGACCATGACGTCGCCCAGGGAGCCGGTCTTGATCAATTGCCCCTTGCCAGGGATGACCACGGCTTCGATGGTCAGCAGTTCGCCACCCACCTGAGTCCAGGCGAGGCCGGTGACCTGGCCAATCTGATCCTGCTGCTCTGCCAGGCCGTAGCGGAACTTGCGCACCCCCAACAGATGCTCGAGTTGCTCGCCGGTTACCTTGACCTTGAGCTGCTTCTCGCCGGTGTGCTCCTTGACCACCTTGCGGCAGACCTTGGCGATCTGGCGCTCCAGACCACGCACGCCGGCTTCGCGAGTGTAATAACGAATGATGTCGCGAATCGCCGTGACATCGATCTCCAGTTCACCCTTCTTCAGGCCATTGGCCTTCACTTGCTTGGGCGTCAGGTACTTGACCGCGATGTTGATCTTCTCGTCCTCGGTATAGCCCGGCAGGCGGATGACCTCCATCCGGTCGAGCAGCGCCGGCGGAATGTTCATCGAGTTCGAGGTGCACAGGAACATCACGTCCGAAAGATCGTAGTCGACCTCCAGGTAGTGGTCGTTGAAGTTGTGGTTCTGCTCGGGGTCGAGCACTTCCAGCAATGCCGAGGCCGGATCGCCACGCATGTCGCTGCCCATCTTGTCGATCTCGTCGAGCAGGAACAGCGGGTTGCGTACGCCCACCTTGGTCATCTTCTGGATCAAACGACCCGGCATGGAGCCGATGTAGGTGCGACGATGGCCCCGGATCTCGGCTTCGTCGCGCACGCCGCCCAAGGCCATGCGCACGAACTTGCGGTTGGTGGCAGCCGCGATCGATTCGGCGAGGGAGGTTTTACCAACGCCAGGTGGGCCTACGAGGCACAACACAGGACCGCGAATCTTCTTCACGCGCTTCTGCACTGCGAGATATTCAAGGATGCGTTCCTTGACCTCTTCCAGGCCATAGTGATCGGCATCGAGGATTTCCTCGGCCTTGGCCAGGTCCAGACGCACTTTGCTCTGGGCTTTCCAAGGCACCTGCACGAGCCAGTCCAGGTAGGAGCGAACCACAGTGGCCTCCGCGGACATCGGAGACATCTGCTTGAGCTTGTTCAGCTCGGCCTGGGCTTTGGCCAAGGCATCCTTGGGCAGGCCAGCAGCTTCGATACGCTTCTTCAGTTCCTCGACTTCATTGTGGCCCTCGTCGCCATCGCCGAGCTCCTTTTGAATGGCCTTCATCTGCTCATTCAGGTAGTACTCGCGCTGGCTGCGCTCCATCTGCTTCTTGACCCGGCCACGGATACGCTTCTCGACCTGCAGCAGGTCGATTTCCGCGTCCAGCAATGCCAGGACATGCTCGACCCGAGTCGGCAGGTCGACGATTTCGAGGATTTCCTGCTTCTGCTCGATCTTCAGGGCCATATGGGCGGCCATGGTGTCGACCAGGCGGCCAGGCTCTTCGATGCTATTGAGCGAGGACAGGACTTCAGCCGGGACCTTCTTGCCCAACTGAACGTACTGCTCGAACTGCGACAGCAACGTGCGCACGAAGACTTCCGACTCGCGCTCGGCGGCCTCGACTTCATCGATCAGGGTGACTTCGGCACGGACATGCCCTTCCACTTCCGTGAAACGCTCGACGGCGCCGCGCTGCTCGCCCTCGACCAGCACCTTGACGGTACCGTCGGGTAGCTTCAGCAATTGCAGGACAGTAGCAATGGTACCGACGCGGTAAAGGGCATCTTCGCCCGGATCATCGTCGGCAGGATTCTTCTGGGCCAGCAGGAGGATCTGCTTCTCGCCCGTCATCGCCGCCTCAAGGGCTTCGATGGACTTCTCGCGTCCCACGAACAGCGGGATGACCATGTGCGGATAAACGACGACATCGCGCAATGGCAAAAGAGGCAAGTCGAGGGTGGTCTTCATGATTTCGCCTCTACAGCGGCCTTATGGCCGGAAACCGGTGGAAATGATGCTTGGACCTAATGTGGGGGCAGGTCCATAAAATTACAAGCGTTGAGATCGGAAAAGCAGAAAGGGGCCCATAGGCCCCTTTCTTGCTCGACTTGGCTTACCCGACTCAGGCGTCAGGTGCGGCCTTGGCTTGCGGCTCGCTGTTCTCGTAGATCAGCAAAGGCTGCGAAGTGCCCTCGATGACGCTCTCGTCGATCACCACCTTGCTGACATCCTTCTGCGAAGGAATCTCGTACATGGTGTCAAGCAGCACGCCTTCGAGGATCGAACGCAGGCCACGGGCGCCGGTCTTGCGCTCGAGCGCCTTGCGAGCAACCGCCTTGAGCGCATCGCTGCGGAACTCGAGGTCCACATCTTCCATCTCGAACAGCTTGGCATACTGTTTGGTCAAGGCGTTCTTCGGCTCGGTGAGGATCTGCATCAGTGCAGCCTCGTCCAGCTCGTCGAGGGTTGCCAGCACCGGCAGACGGCCGACGAATTCCGGAATCAGGCCAAACTTGACCAGATCGTCCGGCTCGACCTCACGCAGGGACTCGCCGACTTTCTTGCCTTCCTGCTTGCTGCGCACTTCGGCGCCAAAACCGATGCCACCTTTGGTGGAGCGGTTCTGAATGACCTTCTCCAGGCCCGAGAACGCACCGCCGCAGATGAACAGGATATTGCGGGTATCGACCTGCAGGAATTCCTGTTGCGGATGCTTGCGACCACCCTGAGGCGGCACGGAAGCCACGGTCCCTTCGATCAGCTTCAACAGCGCCTGCTGCACGCCCTCGCCCGACACGTCGCGGGTGATGGACGGGTTGTCCGACTTGCGCGAGATTTTGTCGATCTCATCGATGTAGACAATGCCCATCTGGGCCTTTTCCACGTCGTAGTCGCACTTTTGCAGCAGTTTCTGAATGATGTTCTCAACGTCTTCGCCCACGTAACCGGCTTCGGTCAGGGTGGTGGCGTCGGCGATGGTGAACGGTACGTTCAACAGACGTGCAAGGGTTTCGGCGAGCAGGGTCTTGCCCGAGCCGGTCGGCCCGATCAGCAGGATATTGCTCTTGCCGAGTTCGACTTCGTCGCCCTTCTTGTCACGCTGGTTCAGGCGCTTGTAGTGGTTGTACACCGCTACGGACAGCACCTTTTTTGCGCGTTCCTGACCAATGACGTACTGGTCCAGGATACCGCTGATTTCTTTCGGCGATGGCAATTTGTGCGCGTTGCTCTCGGCCTGGGCTTCTTGCACCTCCTCACGGATGATGTCGTTGCACAGGTCGACGCACTCGTCGCAGATAAATACCGAGGGCCCGGCAATCAATTTGCGCACTTCGTGCTGGCTTTTGCCGCAGAAGGAGCAATAGAGCAATTTGCCGCTGTCCTCGCCGTTACGGGTGTCAGTCATTCGATCGATCCAATCCGGTAGGCATGAAACACAAGATGAAGGCAATTGCGGGCTTTTTCAAGTCCGCAGGTAGGCGCCATCGGCGCCCACCCGCTCTGGCACCTTGGTTCAGGACGCCAGTTGCCGCTTGTCGTAGACCGAGTCGATCAGGCCGTACTCGGCCGCGCGCGCGGCGCTCATGAAGTTGTCGCGTTCGGTGTCGCGCTTGATGGTCTCGAGGTCTTGGCCGGTGTGATGGGCCAGCAACTCGTTCAGACGCGCCTTGATGTTGAGGATTTCCTGGGCGTGGATCTCGATATCGGTCGCCTGGCCCTGGAAGCCGCCCAGCGGCTGGTGAATCATCACGCGCGAGTTCGGCAGGCAGTGACGCTTGCCTGCGGCGCCGGCTGCCAGCAGGAACGCACCCATGCTGCAAGCCTGACCGATGCAGATGGTCGAGACGTCCGGCTTGATGAACTGCATGGTGTCGTAGATCGACATGCCAGCGGTGACCGAGCCACCCGGCGAGTTGATGTACAGATGGATATCCTTGTCCGGGTTTTCCGCTTCAAGGAACAGCAGTTGTGCCACCACCAGGTTGGCCATGTAGTCCTCTACGGGACCAACCAGGAAAATCACACGCTCCTTCAAAAGGCGCGAGTAGATGTCGTAGGCGCGCTCGCCACGGGCGGACTGCTCGATAACCATCGGGACCAGGCCGCCTGCGGCCTGGATGTCGGAGCTCTGTTGAATATAAGAATTGCGGGACATGTCCTGCACTCACTCCCAAATAGTCATGGCTTGAATACGCACAAGCCAGCTCGAAGGCTGGCTTGTGGGGGTTTCCTACGAGAGAAGACCTATCACTCAGCGGCGGCAGGAGCCTGTGCTGGCTTGACAGCTTCTTCGTACGAGACCGACTTGTCGGTCACAGTCGCTTTCTGCAGGACAGTATCTACAACTTGTTCTTCCAGCACAACCGAACGGACTTCGTTCAGTTGCTGGTCGTTCTTGTAGTACCAGGAGATGACCTGCTCCGGCTCTTGGTAAGCCGAGGCCATTTCCTCGATCATTTCACGGACCTTGGCGTCGTCCGGCTTCAGCTCGAACTGCTTGACCACTTCAGCAACGATCAGACCCAGGACCACACGACGCTTGGCTTGCTCTTCGAACAGCTCAGCCGGCAGTTGCTCTGGCTTGATGTTGCCGCCGAACTGCTGAACAGCCTGCACGCGCAGACGGTTGACTTCGTTCTCCAGCAGAGCCTTCGGCACTTCGATCGGGTTGGCGGCCAGCAGACCGTCCATGACCTGGTTCTTGACCTTGGCCTTGATTGCCTGACGCAGCTCACGCTCCATGTTCTTGCGAACTTCGGCGCGGAAGCCTTCCAGGGTCGATTCCTTGATGCCGAACTGGGCGAAGAAGGCTTCGTTCAGCTCAGGCAGCTGAGGTGCCGAGACGCTGTTGACGGTGATGGTGAACTCGGCGGCCTTGCCGGCCAGGTCCAGGTTCTGGTAGTCCTCAGGGAAGGTCACGTTGACAACGCGCTCTTCGCCAGCCTTGGCGCCAACCAGACCGTCTTCGAAGCCTGGGATCATGCGACCGGAGCCCAGCACCAGCTGGGTACCCTTGGCCGAACCACCCGCGAAGGCTTCGCCGTCGATCTTGCCGACGAAGTCGATGTTAACCTGGTCGTCGTTCTGGGCGGCACGCTCAACGGCCTCGAAACGCACGTTCTGCTTGCGCAGCACTTCCAGCATGTTGTCCAGGTCCGCGTCAGCGACTTCGGCGCTCAGGCGCTCGACCTTGATCGACTCCAGGCCGCTAACGGTGAACTCAGGGAAGACTTCGAAGATGGCAACGAATTCCAGGTCCTTGCCTTTTTCGAAGGACTTCGGCTCGACAGCAGGGGCGCCAGCCGGGTTCAGCTTCTGCTCGACGATCGCTTCGTAGAAGGAAGCCTGGACCAGGTCACCGAACGCTTCCTGGCGTGCATCGGCCTCGAAACGCTGACGAATGACGCTCATCGGCACCTTGCCTGGGCGGAAGCCGGCGACCTTGGCGCGCTTGGCAGTCTGCTGCAGACGCTTGTTGACTTCGTTCTCGACGCGCTCGGCCGGAACGGCGATGGTCATGCGGCGCTCAAGAGCGGAAGTGTTTTCAACAGAAACTTGCATGGATATTCCTCGTTGCACAGACGTTAGCCGGCGATAGCCCGACTCCAGAATCAAGGGCAAGCATTCTAGTGACTCGCGCACCAGAAGTCACCCCACCCCGGATGACGGAGAACCACACCGGTCAATTTCATTGAAGGCCCCGTACGGCGTGCCGCCGAAGCCCTCGCGTATCGCTTGCACGCAACGGCGGCTGCACGTCGCGTACGCTGTAAAAACTTGTCAAACAATGCAGCTATATAGAAGGCAGAGCTCAGTCGGGATCGATCTCGTTGAACTGGCAATACTCCTCCCAGCTCATCCCCAGCGCCTCGGCCACCTCACGGTGCACCTCCAGGCGCATGACCTGCAGCTCCTCCGGGCTCTGGGCGATCAATTGCAATGCCAGCTCCCAAGGCTCGACACCCTGCTCTTGCGCCGCATCCTCGAACGCCCACTGGATCTGCTGGGCCTGTTCACGCGCATCCAGCTCGCGGATCTCCTCGAGCAATTGCGGATGGGCCTCAGCGAAACGCTGCAGTGCCAACGCCTGGCGAGCTTCTTTTGCAATCATGCGACAGCTCCTATATCGGGCCCGCTTGCCCTATTTCAACCGGCTGAAATCTAACAATTTTTGCCCGAGCAGCACCAGTACCACACACCGGGCACTGATGATTGAAGAAACTGCAGGCAATAAAAAAGCCGCTCCAGGCGGCTTCTTTAATAGGTTTCGCGCAACTCAACGAAAGGCGGCAAAACCAAGGATGGTGCGGACGAAGAGACTCGAACTCTTACAGCTTGCGCCGCTGGAACCTAAATCCAGTGTGTCTACCAATTTCACCACGTCCGCATGGAGCACTTAAAACAAAGGCGCCAGATTATACAATCAAGGCGCCTTCGAGAATATGGGGTGGACGATGGGAATCGAACCCACGACAACTGGAATCACAATCCAGCGCTCTACCAACTGAGCTACGCCCACCATATTGCGGTATTGCGTTACAACATCACTTGCTGTGCCAAAGCTGCCTAATGGCGCACCCGGCAGGACTCGAACCTGCGACCATCCGCTTAGAAGGCGGATGCTCTATCCAGCTGAGCTACGGGCGCATATTCAATCTGCTTTCTGTTACGATTGCAAATCAACTTTCAGCCGTACCGAACAAGCTAGCAAATCCGCTCATTCTGCCTGACCTTGCTAACCAGTGCTAGGCTCTGCCCGACAAGTGCGACGAATGTTATAGACGAGCCGAAAGGTCGTCAACACTTTTTTCAAAAAAATTTAGTTTATTTAAGGGGTTAGGGGATTTGGCCGACCACCCGCCTTTGCCCTCGGGCCGTGTCGTGCGAGAATGCGCCCTCTTTTATGTTCCCTTCTCGATGGTTAATCACGCGTCTATGACTGCACACCTAATCGATGGCAAGGCGATCGCCGCCAACCTGCGCCAGCAGATCGCTCAACGTGTCGTGGAGCGTCGCCAGCAGGGCCTGCGTACCCCAGGCCTGGCGGTGATCCTGGTCGGTACCGACCCTGCTTCCCAAGTCTATGTCTCGCACAAGCGCAAGGACTGCGAAGAGGTCGGCTTCATTTCCCAGGCTTTCGACCTGCCCAGCGAGACCTCGCAGCAAGCCCTGACCGACCTGATCGACCGCCTCAACGACGATCCGGCCGTCGACGGCATTCTCCTGCAACTGCCGCTGCCGGAGCATCTGGATGCCTCGCTGCTGCTCGAACGTATCCGTCCAGATAAAGACGTCGACGGCTTCCACCCCTACAACATCGGCCGCCTGGCCCAGCGCATCCCGCTGCTGCGCCCCTGCACGCCAAAAGGCATCATGACCCTGCTGGAAAGCACCGGTCAGGACCTGTACGGCATGAACGCAGTGATCGTCGGCGCCTCCAACATCGTCGGTCGCCCGATGGCCATGGAACTCCTGCTGGCCGGTTGCACCGTCACCGTCTGCCACCGCTTCACCCAAGACCTGCCTGGCCACGTGGGTCGCGCCGACCTGGTGGTAGTCGCCGCCGGCAAACCGGGCCTGGTCAAGGGCGAATGGATCAAGGAAGGCGCCATCGTCATCGACGTCGGCATCAACCGCCAGGAAGATGGCAAACTGGTGGGCGATGTGGTCTTCGAGACCGCCCTGCCCCGCGCCGGCTGGATCACGCCGGTACCAGGCGGCGTAGGCCCGATGACCCGTGCCTGCCTGCTGGAAAACACGCTTTACGCGGCAGAAGAACTGCACAAGTAGTTCGCACCCTGCGCCAACGGCACCTCTCCAGGTGCCGTTTTTCTTTCCGGTCACAACCGGTCCGCGGTACTTATCTACCCCTTGCGCCCCTGCGCATCGCCCTAGGCTCGCCGCTTCTGATCCCAGAGCTACTGCCATGAGCCTATCGCACTTCAGCTTCATTGACGCCCGCCTGCCAGGCTGGCTGAAATCATCTACCCCAGTCCAACGCCAACGACTTGAACAACACATACGCCAGAGCCATCAAGCCACCCGTACCCTGGACCGGGCACTGAAGCAGGTGCAGCCCATCGACGACTTCTGCCGTACGTTGCTCGACGATGCCCTGCCCCATTGGTACCCCGACCGAGAGCTGCCCACCCCTGACCAAGGCTGGCTCTGGAACAAAGCCGAAAAGCGCGACATGTCGTGGCTCGAAGCGGCCATGCAGAACTTCGACAGCGACACATCCGTGACGCTGTATCTTTCCAAGAACGCCCCTGGCCCGATGACCGTGGACACCACATTGTTCGTGAAAGGTGCACGGAACCTGGACCTGGGGCAGCGGTACCGCAACCATCTGGCCGAACATGTCGATACCCCATTGTTTCGCAGCCTGGTACGCCAGCAGGATCGCGCGGCCTTCCAAGCCGATACGACAATGGCCGAGCTGCAAAAACTTCTTGATAGCCGAGGCCGGATGCTGGCAGACGCCGCACTGGCAGGCGAATCGCTCCTGCTTCACAGCAACGGAAAACCGTGCCCCCTGGAGTGCGGGTACCTGGAGCTGTGCGGGACGCCTTTATATGGCCCCTTGTTGATCCGCCAGCAGCACATCGGGGATATCGAACCGTGCCTGCTCTATCTGCCTGGCCATCCACGCCAGCCGTTGCGTCAATATGGCTCGTTGCGAGCAGCAGGCAAGGCGCTGACCCGACTGCTGCACAAAGACAGCGAGCGGCGCTTCTTCATGCGTTACGTCGCCCACGCCGAACAACCCGGGTTGGCGACCCAACTTCGCCAAACCTTGTTTGCGCATTATCCCTACAAGGATCTGCAAACGACCACGCCGGTACTTGAAGAGGGTCAGTCCTTCGACTGGCTCAAGCGCCTGTTCCCCGGTCCGCACGACCTGTGGCAGCCGACACTCGACAAGAACGCCCGCTTGCCGCTTGCGTTCAAGCCATGGTCTGGTGACTGTTTCAGCGCCCGCGCACGGACCCGCGTCGAGCTCACGCTACGCAACGCCACCGACATCGCCGTGCCGGTCGCCCAGCGAGACGCAGCAGCCCAATTGGCCCGCATCGAAGGCTGGCTAGGTGTCGGTTTGTCGGTACTGAACGTGGCCGGCTTTTTTGTTCCCGGGCTCGCGGAAATCATGCTGGTGCTTGGCGGTGCGCAACTGGTCGATGAGTTTCTTGAAGGCGTACACGCGGCAAACGAGGCAGATACCGATGCGGCCATCGGCCATCTGTTCTCGGTCATCGAGAACCTTCTTCAGGTAGCGGCGCTTGGGACGGCCGGGCAATTCATCGAACTCCAAGGCACCCTGCACGATTGGTCCCGCATCGGCCATGGCGACCAGCAACGTCTTTGGCATGGCAATCTGCAGCCGTTTGCACGCACATCCCCCACACATTTGCCATCCAGCCTTGACCCCTACCTGTTCCAAGGCCGCCATTGGATCAAGCTGGACGGCCAGCACTACCCGGTCGAGGCCACCCCAGAGGGCGGTTGGCGTCTGTGCGCAGCCAAGGGGCATCGCCATCAACCCTCACTGCTGGGCAATGGCGAAGGGGCCTGGCTACTGGACCACGAGCGACCGCAGGCTTGGGACGACGACACCCTGTTGCGCCGACTCGGCCCGGCCACCGACAGCCTGGACACCTCGACACTCCGACAGGCCCTGCGCTGCAGTGGCTATGAAGAGGCCGACTTACGCCAGACCCTGGTCGAGCACCGCCCGCTACCAGCCTTGCTGCTGGACAGCCTGGAAGCCTTCGGCGCATCTATCGAACCGAGACCACCTGCCTTTGCCCAGGAGGATGCGCTCCTCGCCCAGGATTTTCCTTCGCTAAGCCCAACACTGCGCCGGGAAATCCTGGCCCAGACCCAGCCCCGTGACTTGAGCCAGATGCAGCGCACTGGCCGGATACCGCTCAACGTGGCCGAAACCGCTCGCCTTTACCTGCGAGAAGCACGCATCAACCGCGCGCTGGTGGCATTTCATCAGGCCAGCGACAGCCTCGACGATCGCGATGCATTGGTGTTCGGTGCGCTGCAACGGCTGTCCGGATGGTCTGGCCAGGTGCATCTCGACCTGCGCGCTGGTCGCCTGGGTGGTTCACTGCTGGAGGCGGCAGGGGCAGCCCACGCCCCGATCAAAACCCTCGTGCGTCGCGCCGATGGCTATGAGCCGTTCGACGAGACCGGCCAGAGCCTGGCCAACCGAGACAACCTGTTCCGGGCGATCCTTCAGGCTCTCCCCGACCGCGAGCGCGACAATCTGGGCCTGCAGATCCATGAATCGGAGACCTTGCGCGACCGGCTGTTCGACCTGGCGACCGCAGACCGGGAGCAGGCCGCCCGTGACCTTGGCATGCAGCCTGTACGCCCCTGGTACCGCCTGCCCACGCGACTGCCGGGCAGCCCTCGCCTTGGCTATGCCTTGAGTGGTCGTGGCCGAGGCTGGTTGACCGCTGACGAGCAGTTCGATCAGTTATTCCCTTCCAACCTGGACAATGACCGGGAGACGTTACGCGCCCGGCTGCGCGAACAGACCGGCCACGACCCCATCGCCTTCAGCCGTCTGATGCAGGATTTACGCGACCAGTACCGACAACTGGACAGTACCTTGCAAGACTGGGTTCATGACACCGACGACATCGCCGCCGATGAAGCCCAGGAGCACCGCACCGCGCGCCAGGCCATCGCCGAACGCATCCGCCGGGCTTGGCGGCGAGAAAACAACGACGCCAGTGGGAGCCTCGACGATGTCATCTTGGACATCGACGGAGAGTACCTCGGTGCCCTGCCGGCCCTGCCGGTACAACTGCCACAGGTTCGCGAACTGAGCGTAACCGGCTTATGGCGGGGCGGTACCGACAGCCTGGGAGCATTCCTTGCCGCCTTTCCCCAGGTTCGCGAACTGGAGCTCACCGAAAATGGTCTGAACACGCTGCCAGAACAATTGGGCGGGCTGACCGACATCCAGTCACTGGACCTTTCTGAGAACAACCTCGACCTGTCGATCGAAACCAACCTGTCCATACTGGGCCGACTGACCAATCTGCGCGGCCTGAACTTGAGCAGCGCTATCGAAGACTTACCAGTAGCCGCGCTGGAACAGCTTGCGCAATTGCCCAACCTGACGGGTCTGCAGGCCGAAATGAACATGCTGTTTCTCGGCGCCGAACACTTTCAGGCGCTGCAACGCTGGCCCTCACTGGTCGAACTGAGCCTTGGCCACAACAGCATCACTCTCGATAACGCAAGCCGAACAGCCTTGGCGCAGTTGAACCGGTTGCGCAACTTGTTCCTGCACGAAAATCCCTTGGACCTTGCGCCGGACATTACCGGCTGGACGCATCTGGAACGGCTGGACCTGGAGCAGACCGGCATTGCCGAATGGCCAGCCGGCATCGAAGCACTGCTCGGCCAGCAACCGTTGGCCCTGCGCGCCGTGGACCTGAGCAACAACCAGTTGCACGACGCACCGGATCTTCGCGATAGCGCATTCGCCGCGGCGGCCAGGGCAGGTGAAGCTGATATGTACCATGCCTTCCAGAACAACCCCTTCAGTGAAGAGGCCCTGCAACGACTGAACGATGCCGGCCTGTCGACCGCTGTTCGGGTCGTTCATCTGGATTGGCTTGCCGGACTGCCTCAAGCCATTGGCGATCATGTCGCCGCCACCTTGCAGGAGCCTGAGTGGCGGCCGCTGTATGACCTCTTGCGCCGGGTCGAAGACACCCGGGACTATCAAGCCAGCCCGAACGCCATGCGTCGACGCATGCAGGTCATCATCGAGCGGTTGTCTGCCCGGGAAGACGACAATCTCTGGGGCCAGGCCCAGGTACATGAACGCGTCATCGACCTGATCAACGAAGCCGCTCACGGCTGCGTCGACCAGGCCAGTCTTCTGTTCCAGCAAGTCGAGACGCAGGTCCTGGTATGGCAGCAGTCGCTCAACGCCGCCCCCGGGGATGCCAGCGACAAGGTGGCCATTTCCATTTGCCGCTCACTGCTGCGCCAATCTCTGCTGGATGAGCGCATCAGTGACGTGTATGACGCACGGGTTGCCAGGCGCAAGGCGCTCATCACGGGAGGCCCCGCCGACGAGTCCCCCTGCATGCCGCAGACGATATCAGTGACACGCAATTGCGCGCCCCTACCTTTCTGCTCGACGAATTGGAAATGGCCCTGCACGCCAGGATGCAATTGCGCGAGCGCCTGGAACTCCCTCCACAACCCGGCCAGATCAGTTTCGACTACCTTGCACAGCTGAGCCCGGCCACGCTGGATCAGCTTGCTCAGATGATCACGGCCCAAGCGGATATTCCTGGACTGGTCCAATGGGCCGGCGAGCAACCGTTCTGGCGAGACTGGATCAAGCGCTTGCGCCCCCAGGCCTTCAAGCATTTGGCCAACGAATGGGATGGCGCCAGCGCTTATTTCGACACGCTCCGCGAACCGGGCGAAGTCATCGCCTACGCGGGGCCACAGGTGCCCTCGACCTTCATCGACGCACTGGTGCGCGAACGCCCGGACATTGCCTGGCGGCAAAAGGGCGTCCTGCAACGTATCGACCTGGTCTCCAGCCGCTATCGCGACGAAGGTGCCCTTTACAACCGCGCCGCCCAATTGCTGCTGCAAACGCGCAGGGATGCCGACACAGCCTTGATTGGGCAACTTACCGAAACCCTGGCCAAGACGTATTTGTCCTGACGAAACCGGTGGGGTGCCGGCGCACTCCACCATCTACCCTTCAAACCCCTGTGATAGAGCCATGGGCGCGAAAAACCGCCAACTGGTCAGACCGGTAAGGCCGAAAAACCTTGCAAAAGGCCTTTTTTCGCGGTTTTATGAACCCGCACTGACCAAACCGGTAAGACCACAATAATTAAGTCCTGCGCTCTTTCGCCGTCGCCGGCACCGAAGCAAGGACACCGATCAGAGATCCCTCCCATGCTCAAATGGTGCTCGCGTTCGATCTTCCTCCAAGTCGTGCTAGGCCTCGCCCTTGGCATCGCTTGTGGCCTCAGCTTCCCCGAAGTGTCCCTGCAGCTCAAACCGCTGGGTGACGGCTTCATCAAACTGATCAAGATGCTCATCGGCCTGATCGTCTTTTGCGTGGTGGTCAGCGGCATCTCCGGTGCGGGCGATCTGAAGAAGGTCGGGCGCATTGGCTTGAAGTCAGTGATCTACTTCGAAGTGCTCACCACCATCGCCTTGGTGATCGGCCTGGTGTTCGCCTTCACCAGCGGTATCGGCAGCGGGGCCAACATCCATCTGGAGCAGTTGTCCAGTGCCGACGCCGCCAGCCTGGCCGAACGCGGCCAGCACATCCATGGCGCCACGGCCTTCTTCATGGATTTGATCCCGACCTCGGTGATCGGCGCCTTTGCGGACAACAACATTCTTCAGGTCTTGTTGTTCTCGGTACTGTTCGGCAGCGCCCTGAATCTGGTGGGCGAATCCGCCTCCGGTATTTCGCGGCTGATCAACGAACTCAGCCATGTGGTGTTCCGCATCATGGGCATGATCGTGCGCCTGGCACCGCTGGGTGTGTTCGGCGCCATCGCCTTCACCACCAGCAAGTACGGCTTGGAGTCGCTGCAGCACCTGGGCGGCCTGGTGGCGCTGTTCTACCTCACCTGTGCAGGCTTCGTGCTGATCATTCTCGGCACCGTGATGCGCCTGTCGGGCCTGAAGCTGCTGCCGTTTATCAAGTACCTGCGTGAAGAGCTGACCATCGTGCTGGGCACCGCCTCCTCCGACGCCGTACTGCCGCAGATCATGCGCAAGCTCGAGCACCTGGGTATCGGCAGCTCCACCGTGGGTCTGGTGATCCCTACCGGCTATTCCTTCAACCTCGATGGCTTCTCCATCTACCTGACCCTGGCGATCGTGTTCATCGCCAACGCCACGGGCACGCCGCTGGCCATGACTGACCTGCTGACCATTCTGCTGGTATCGCTGGTGACGTCAAAAGGGGCCCATGGCATCCCAGGCTCGGCCCTGGTGATCCTCGCCGCCACCCTCACCGCGGTACCGGCTATTCCGGTGGTGGGCTTGGTGCTGGTGCTGGCGGTGGACTGGTTCATGGGCATTGGCCGGGCATTGACCAACCTGATCGGCAACTGCGTCGCCACCGTGGCCATCGCCCGCTGGGAGCGAGACATCGACCTGGAGCGCGCCAACAACGTGCTGGCCGGTAAGCCGGGCTTCGCCCCGACCCCGCGCAAGCAACCCCCTCATGCACACCAGCAGGAATTCTGAAAACCGCTGCGGCCGGCACTGGGCCGGCCGCCAGGAGACATGATGCAACTAGGGAGCGAACCGTGATCAGCTCATCAACCGTCGTCAATTCAGTGGTGGAAAAACTCCGCCAGGCCCTGGCCAGTGGTCAGTGGCGTACTGGCGAAATGTTACCCGGCCAGCGCGAGCTGGCCGAACAGCTGGGCATCAGCCGTCCCAGCCTGCGCGAAGCCGTGACCGTGCTGGAAACCCTGGGCCTGGTGCGCTCGATGCCAGGCAAAGGCGTACTGGTGCTCGACGCCGAGGCCGCCGGACAAGAGCCGGCCAGCGATACCGTGGCAGCCGCAAGCCTGGCCGATGTGCTGGAGCTGCGCTACACCCTCGAGCCGTTCATCGTCGGCCTGGTCGCCCAGTCGGCCAACAGCCAGGACATCGGCCAACTGCGCCTGACCCTGATGGACATGCGCGAGGCATTGGAAGCCGGCGACAGCGAAGCCGGGGTCAACGCCTACATCGCCTTCCACGAGGCGTTGTTCGGCCTGACCACCAACCCGATCTTCCAGAGTGTGGTGCAGCAGACCGGCAATGCGCTCAAGCAGAGTACAGAGATGCTGCGCAACTCACCGGAGCACCTGGCCGCACGACTGACTGAAAATGAAGCGGTGGTACGTGCCATCCGTGACAAGAACAGCGCCCAGGCCAGTGCCCAGATGCGTCGGCATATCCTCGAAGAAGGCCAGCGCATGGGCATCGAGCTGAACATCCCCGACGAACACCCGGGCCAATGACCCAAGGAGCGACCATGACTGCCTGCGCCCACGCCGCCCCTCGCCTGCCAGCCCTGCTCGCCAGCGGAGAGACCCGTCTTTCGGCCGAGCAGATCTATCCACGCCTGTTCGATGCCATCCTCGAGCAGCGCCTGCCGCCCGGCAGCGCACTCCCCGAGCAGGCACTGGGCAATGCCTTCGGCGTCAGCCGCACGGTGATCCGCCGGGTGCTCGGACGCCTGTCAGACCAGCAGGTGGTGGTGCAGCGCCCCAGCCATACCGCCCACCTGGCCACCCCCGACCCCCAGCAGGCGCGCCAGGTACTCAGCGCCCGACGTCTGGCCGAAACCACGCTGATCAGCCTGGCCACCCAGCGCGCCCGCCCCGCGCAGATCCGCCAATTACGCCAACTGGTCGAACGCGAGCGCCTGCACCATGAACGTGGTGAACGCTGCACGGCGATACGCCTGGGCGGCGAATTCCACCTCAAGCTTGCGCAGATGGCCGCCAACGCACCGCTGGCGCGCTTTCTCAATGGCTTGGTGCCCATGACCTCGCTGATCATCGCCCGCTACGAGTCCCCCTGCTGCGAGCACTGTGCCTGGCAGGAGCACGCCACGATCATCGATGCCGTGGAAAACGGCGATGTCGATGCCGCCCTGACCCTGATGAACGAACACCTGGACCATCTGGAAGCCAAGCTTGACCTGGGCGCCCCAGCCTGACGTTCGCAGGTTGCTTCGTGGGATCTGGCGAAGCCTGCGATGGGCCGCACAGCGGCCCTTTAAGTCTGGAGGGGCCCACCGTTTCTGGTATGCACACTGTGCTGGCAAGCGGCTGATCCAGTCGCTGCTCGCATGTGACCGGTGCCTGGCCGACTCCGCACGCTGAAATTCGAGGTATAGGGCTGCTTTGCAGCCCATCGCAGGCTCCGCCAGCGCCTACAAGTACAGCGCGGCCCCGAAGGACAACCCGCTCCGATCATTGCAGGCGTGCGCGATGGGCTGCACGGCAGTCCCCGGTTGCCCCTGCCTATACTGCTGTAACCACCCCGTGTTTTCCCAGGAAGGCCAGCCGCGTGAACACGCGTACCCTGATCTTGCTGTCGTGCCTGCTGCTGACCTTCGCCGGGTGCGCGGGCAAGCGGCCCCCTGCCCCGCCACCGCCCGTGACCATGACGCCAGCCCTGTGGCAACGAATCGACCAGGAACTGATCGAAGCCTCGGTGGCCGCCACCGGCTCGGCCAATGACTATGCCCGACGTTCGATGCGGGTCTGGAAAGACCAAGTGCAACAACGCACCGAAAGCGATTTCATCCCTTGGTTCACCGGCTACTGGACGCAGCAATGGCTGACGCTCAAGGTCGCTTGGTACAAGATGAACAGCGGCAATGGTGCCGAGCCACCTGAACGGCGCCTGGCAATTTACCTGCAGGAGCAGTACCACCAGCGGGTGATCGATCCGGTCGCTGAACAGATTAACCCCGAGGGGATCCGCGACCGCGCCAGCGAGCTGTACCTTCAGCTGTTCGGCCAGCAATTGCCGGCCATCATCCAGCGTTACAACGCGCCGCCCGACCAGGTCAGCCAGCGGCTCAATCGCATCAAGATCATCGCCCTGGGGCCACCGCCTGCCCGCGATGCCACCCTCTATCAACTGCTCAGGGCCCAATCCTTGACTCAGCAACCTGCCTGGCAGGCGCTGCGCCAGCACTTGCACCAACAAGCGGCCAAAGCGCCTGGGCAAACCGAGGCCGGGCTGTCCTCGGTGGCCAACCGGGCCAGCGAAAAACTCGGCGCCACCCTGGCGCCACGAGGTATCGCCAGTGCCGTCGCCGCGGCCGTGGGCAAGGCAGCCGGGACCTTGATTTCCCTGGCAGCGGCCGGCTATGGAATGGTCACCCACGATCAGGAACACCCGCAGATGGTCGAACAACTGCGGGTGATATTGAATGTGGCGCTGAACGAGGAATGGCAGGATCTGATGGAGAATCGCCAGAGCGGCGCAATGTCTGGCGTGTACTACCTGTCCGGCCAGGTCGAGGACAGCCTGCTGGCCAGTGCCCCGAAGCCGCAGGAGCAGCAACCGCAGCAGGCACCGGTGCAGGACCAGGAGCCCCTGCTGATTCGCTTGCCGCCCTGACGCAATCGCTCGCTCAAGCAGTCGCCATCGCCGAGGTCGGTAACCCGAACAGCCGATCGAAGGCCCAGTTGTAGGCAAAGGTGTAGCACGGGATCAGGATGATAAAGGCCAGGTCCACCAGGAAGGCCTCGAGCAAGGTCATGTCTAGCCACCAGGCGATCAACGGGATCAGGTACACGATCAACGTCAACTGAAAACCGACGGCATGGGCGATGCGCCGTGCCACACTGCGGCCGCGTTTGGCCTGGCGGCTTTCCCACCACTCGAACACGGTGTTGAAAATCAGGTTCCAGATCATCGCAATGGTGGTGATCATCACCGCCAATGGCCCGGTGTGACTGGCCTGGGTATCAGAGAGGTAGGCCAGGCCCAGGGTCGACATGCACAGGCCGATCAGTTCATAGAAGGTCACATAGACCAGTTTTCGTTTGAGTCCTTGCACGGCTTTCTACCCTTGGGCGTATCACGAAGTGGTCAAGGATGAATCAATCAGCTTGACAGAAAAAGTTGGCAGCTTTCAGATTTACTGACAGGATGCTGCCCATGAATTTTTCCAGCGACAACATCCAGCTGTTTCTCTGCGTGCTCGATCGCGGCTCCTTTTCGGCTGCCGCCCGAGCTTTGCAGCGCGTCCCCTCAGCGGTGAGCATGGCCATTGGCAACCTTGAGGCGGAGCTGGGCTACCCCTTGTTCGAGCGGGGTGCCCGCGAAGCGCGTCCCACCGCACAGGCCCGTGCCCTGGAACCTCACGCACGGTTGATCGCCGAGCAGTTGGGACTGCTTAAAGCCCATGCACTGGAACTGTCCCAAGGGTTGGAGAGCCGCCTGGCCATCGCTGTGGTCCCGAACATCGACCAGCGCCGCTTGCTGACCGCCATCGCCACCTTGAGCGAGCGCTACCCCCTGCTAGACATCGAGCTGCTTGCCGCCCCCCAGGAGGAAGCGTTGCACCTGCTCGACAGCGGCCGGGTCAGCCTGTGCATGGCCTTTGCCGGATTGCAGGTCGACCCTCGTCGCAGCTTCCAGCACGTTGCGGTAGAACCTTTGGTCGCATCCTTGGCCCCGCACCATCCGGCCTTGCGTAGCGGGCGCATCCACAATCTGGAGGACCTGTTCGATGTGCGCCAGATACTGGTGTGCAGCCGCGACCTGCCGTTGTCCGACCCGCGCTCGCTGATCAGCGCGACCCACTGGCGCTGCAACAGCCTCGACCTGGCCATGCAGATCGTCGAAGCCGGCCTTGGCTGGGGCGACTTTCCGCTGGCGCGCGCCGCCCCGCTGTTCGCGGCCGGCCGGCTGGTGCGCCTGGACTTTCGCAACACCCAGAACGCCCTGGAACTGCCGGTGCGGGTGTTCTGGCTCAAGCAACAGCCCCTGGGCCAGGCGGCGCGCATTCTGGTGGACCTGCTGGCGACACGCTGAGTGCGGCCACCTCCAGCGCGAACCGCCAGCTCTACGACGTACGGTTCATCAATTTTTGTCGGATCCGGCCGATACCGAGGTGACTGGTACCGCCCATCGCGCCACAAGCGTGCGGCGTCCTCCCTTCATTGGTCCAAGGTCTCGAAACATGAACCTGAAATTCCGCCACAAGATCCTGCTCAGCGCCTGCGCCGTGGTCGTCCTGGCATTTGCCCTATTCACCCTCTACAACGATTACCTGCAGCGCAACATCATCCGCCAGAACATCGAGTCGTCTGTGCGCCAGGCCGGCGCGCAGACCGCCAGCAGCGTGCAGAACTGGATGTCCGGACGCATCCTGGTCCTGGAAAACCTGGCCCAGGACATCGCCCAACAGGGCGCCGGCGAAACACTGCCCGGCCTG
Organism: Pseudomonas sp. PKS; assembly: GCF_051913525.1. Taxonomy (NCBI): domain Bacteria; kingdom Pseudomonadati; phylum Pseudomonadota; class Gammaproteobacteria; order Pseudomonadales; family Pseudomonadaceae; genus Pseudomonas; species Pseudomonas sp. PKS. The sequence goes on from NZ_JBEGDO010000026.1 coordinate 72,400, forward strand.
GTCGATCAGCCTTCCTACACCAAGAACTTCCAATTCACCTATTTCGGCCAGAACAACGGCGTGTTCACCCAGCGTCCGGACGCCAAGATGCCCGACGGCTATGACCCGCGCCAACGACCCTGGTACAGCGCTGCGGTGGCCGCCAACCAGACCATGCTGACCCCGCCCTACCAGGCGTCCGTCGGAGGTCTGGTGGTCACCATCGCAATGCCGGTCAAGGCCAAGAGCACCGGCGAGCTGCTGGGTGTGGTCGGCGGCGACCTGAGCCTCAACACCCTGGTGGACATCATCAATGCCGTGGACTTCGGCGGCATCGGCCACGCCTTCCTCGCCGATCGCAACGGCCAGGTCATCG